>JAZLLY010000016.1:0-311786 GCA_045598385.1 Eubacteriales bacterium
AGCTCTCTTGCCTGTTTGGGAATGACGATTTGTCCTTTTTCTCCCACAGTGGCTGTCCATGCGTATTTTCCCCGAGGTGTTGTATTGCCTTCCATGTCTTTCTCCCTATTGTAGTATGATTAGTTATACAAATTATACTACAACAAAGGACTATATGTCAAGAAGATATGGCTGATTTTATCCGATTATGCCTTTATTTTGCTGTAAAAAACAAGAAGAAACGTCTTTTGCCTTGTTAGACAAAAGTTCGTTCTTTTATGTCAAAGACTGACCAAACGTCGTAAAATCAGGGTAAGTAAGACCAAACGTCGTTTTTCTGCAAGTTTGTTTTCTTTGATAAGACATACTGCCTTTCTGCAAAAAATTAATCATATTTTACAAAAAAAAATCAATGATGTCGCCGCTTTGCGGCTGATGATGTTTCGTCGCTACGCTTCGAAATGATTTTGCTCACTCCGTTCGCAATGATGCGATGTTTGCCTCTCATGCCCGGCAGGGCAAACATCATTCAAAAAACGCCTTTTGTCCGATAGACAAAAGACGTTTTTTGTTGGTGCGAGCGACAGGAATTGAACCTGCATGGAAATCCGCCAGATCCTAAGTCTGGTGCGTCTGCCAGTTCCGCCACGCTCGCGTACCTGTATTTTATCATATACCGGGACGGATTTCAAGAACTTCTTTCATATTGTGAAAATCTTAATTCCCCTTGACGCAACTATTATATTATGATACAATAGTATGAATAATTATGGGGAGGCAATAAGATGCGGATACTCGGCATTGATCCCGGGCTCGCCATCGTCGGATGGTGCGTTCTCGAATCGAATAACGGCGTTTGTCGTCCGATTGCCTTCGGCGCCATTACGACGCCTGCTCATACTTTGATCGAATCCCGGCTTCTGACGATCGAGCAGGACCTCTCCTCGGTGATCGAGAAGTACAGACCTGAAGAGATGGCGATCGAGGAGTTATTTTTTACAAACAATATTACAACGGGTATTCCGGTTGCTCATGCGCGGGGCGTGATTCTTTGTACGGCTTATAAGTTCGGTCTGAAAATCAGCGAATATACGCCGATGCAGATCAAGCAAGCCGTCGTCGGTTACGGAAAAGCGGACAAGCATCAGGTGATCGCCATGGTCACGACGATCCTCCGTCTGCCAAAGCCGCCCAAGCCGGACGATACTGCGGATGCCGTCGCAGTCGCTCTTTGTCACGCGCAGACCTCTCATTCCGTGATGAAACAGTATTTTAATCAAAGATAGGTAACGTCTATGTGGATCAGCGATAAATGGAAAGACTATACCGTTCTCGATACCTCGGACGGGGAAAAACTCGAAATATGGGGAAAATACTCTTTGGTACGCCCGGATCCTCAAGTCATCTGGTCGAGCGAGAAGAAAGATCCTCTCTGGAAATATGCCGACGCGCATTACACGAGAAGCAGAAGCGGCGGCGGATCCTGGAATGACAATAAGTTGCCTGCCTCCTGGCATATCACTTACGGAGATCTGATGTTTCTGATCAAGCCCATGGGCTTCAAACACACCGGTCTTTTCCCGGAACAGGCGACCAACTGGGATTGGTTCCGCTCTTTGATCGAAAGCGCGAAACGTCCAATCAAAGTGCTTAATCTTTTTGCCTATACGGGCGGGGCAACCGTCGCTGCTGCCAAAGCCGGGGCGTCCGTCGTTCACGTGGACGCGGCGAAAGGCATGGTGGAGACCGCAAAGGAAAACGCAAGACTTTCCGGTCTTTCGGACGCACCTATCCGCTATATCGTGGATGACTGCCGGAAATTCATCGAGCGCGAGATCCGCCGCGGAAACCGTTACGACGGGATTATCATTGATCCGCCGTCTTACGGCAAAGGTCCGACCGGGGAAGTCTGGAAGATCGAAGAATGCATCGACGATTTCGTCGCTTTGACGACAAAAGTCCTTTCGGATCGCCCACTCTTTTATCTTTTGAATTCATACACGACCGGTTTATCGGCGTCAACGATGAAATATATAACGGATATACGTATTACTTCAAGGTTCGGGGGAAAAAGCGAAGCAGAAGAGATCGGCTTGCCTGTAAAAGCGACCGGATCGGCTCTTCCTTGCGGTTCTTCCGTTCGTGTTACGTTCCATTCGGAAGGATAATATGGAAAAAGAAATCGTTATTGAAATCAAGGATCTGTCCTTTTCTTACGAGGAAAACCGGCAGACGGATTTTCTCCCGGAAAAAAGTGACATTCCTCCTGCGCTTTCGCACGTTGATCTGACGGTGCGATCGGGCGAATATATCGCCGTCGTCGGCCATAACGGGTCCGGAAAATCGACGCTTGCCAAAATCATCAATATGATCCTGATGCCAACTTGCGGTACCTATAAACTTTTCGGAAGGGAAGTCACCTCTCCCGATTTTACCGAGGACGATATGTATGATCTTCGCCGCAGGACGGGCATGGTTTTTCAAAATCCCGATAATCAGCTCGTCGCAACGGTTGTAGAAGAAGACGTCGCCTTCGGACCCGAAAATCTCGGCTTGCCGTCGGAAGAGATCCGGGCGCGCGTGGAAGAGGCGCTGTCTCTTGTCGATATGACGGAGTTTCGCAACCACGCGCCGCACAAACTATCCGGCGGACAGAAGCAACGCGTCGCGATCGCCGGCATTATCGCGATGCACCCCGAGATCGTGATTTTCGATGAATCGACCGCTATGCTCGATCCTGTCGGCAGGGCTTCCGTTATTTCCATCATGGAAAAACTGCACGACGACGGTGCGACCGTGATCCATATCACGCACGATATGACCGAGGCGGCGAGAGCCGAGCGCATCGTTATCATGAACGACGGAGGGATCGTTATTGACGGTGTTCCCGAAAAAGTGTTCACCGACGTTTCTCTCCTACACCGCTACGGACTTTCCGCCCCCGATGAAACGGAGCTGCTCTCTATGCTTCGGGAAGCGGGATGTGCCGTTGCACCTTTCGCGCTGTCACCCGAGGATTGTGCCGACGCCATTTTGAATATGTTAAGGAATCGGAATGAATAAATTAGAACTTGTTGATGTTTCTTACCTTTACGGAAAAGACACGCCTTTTGAAAATCGGGCGCTTCAAAACGTTTCCGTCGGGTTTGAGGCAGGTAAAATAACGGGACTGATGGGGCATACAGGATCCGGAAAATCCACGCTCGTCAATCTTTTGAACGGTTTATATAAGCCCACAGCCGGGACCGTGCTGCTGGACGGACACGATATTTGGGAAAAGCCCAAAGAGATCGCAAAGGTGCGTTTCCGTGTCGGTCTTGTCATGCAATATCCGGAGTATCAGCTTTTCGACGATACCGTAAGGATGGATATCGGTTTTGCTCCCCGTAATCTCGGTTTATCCGACTCCGAGATAGAATACCGGGTAAAAGAGGCGGCAAAATTCACAGGTCTTACGGACGACGTTCTCGATAAATCTCCTTTTGAACTCTCCGGCGGTCAGAAACGCCGTGTTGCCATCGCCGGCGTGATCGCTATGCGCCCGGAAGTCCTCGTGCTCGATGAACCTGCCGCGGGACTCGATCCGATCGGAAAGAAGACCATTTTCGAGGGATTGTCGGCTTTTGCCAAAGAAAGCGCAACGACGGTGATCCTCGTCAGTCACTCGATGGAAGATATGGCAAAATACTGCGATAATATCGTCATTATGAATCACGGTACGGTCTGCAAAAGCGGAACGGTCAACGAGATCTTTGAAGATCCCTCCATTCTTCCGGAAAACGGACTTTTGATTCCCGAACCGATGAAGATCGCCATGAAATTGCGTTCCGAGGGGATCGCGCTTTCCGGGGAATGTTATTCCTTGCGCGGACTTTGCGAAGCTATCCTTCGTTACAAGGAGGGATATGCCGTATGATCTCGGATATTACACTCGGTCAGTTTTTCCCCGGCAACTCTTTTTTGCATAAACTGGATCCCCGCACGAAAATCGTCATCGCCACGCTTTTCATCGTTGCGATCTTTCTCGTCAGCAATCCTCTGTCTTTCGCAATACTGACGCTCGCCGTTTTCGTTTGCGTTCTTGCTTCTGGTATCTCCGCCCGCGTGATCCTCAGGGGCATACGACCTCTGATCTTCATTATGATCTTTGCGTCGCTGCTCAATCTTTTCATGACGACGGGAGAAGGAGAACCGCTCGTTTCATTCTGGGTTTTCAAAATCTATGAGGAGGGCATTATCCGCGCCGTTTTCATGACGCTCCGCGTGATCGTGCTGATCGTCGGTTCCAGTCTTTTTCTGACCTACACGACGTCGCCCATCGCCTTGACGGACGGACTTGAATCCCTTTTGTCACCTCTTTCGGTGCTTCATATTCCCGTCCATATTTTCTCTATGATGATGTCGATCGCCCTTCGGTTCATTCCTACGCTCGTAGAAGAGACCGAGAAGATCATGAACGCGCAAAAATCCCGTGGCGCGGATTTTTCCTCCGGCAGTCTCGTAAAGCGGGCAAAAGCGCTGATTCCCATTCTCGTTCCGCTTTTTGTGTCGTCGTTCAAGCGGGCAGAGGAACTTGCGACCGCCATGGAATGCCGCTGTTATCGCGTCGATAAACCGAGGACGAAAATGAAAACGAGGAATCTTACGGCTTCGGATTTCGTTGCCATGCTGGCAGGGGCGCTTTTCCTTGTCGGTGTCATTTTACTTCGGACTCTGCCGAACCGATTCGTATCGGACGCGCTTCTGTATCAAATTCTGTTTTACGGGTTGTGATATGATTTATTTTTGTAAGGTATCTTACGTCGGCACGGATTTTCACGGTTTTCAGGTGCAGCCCGGGAAAAGGACTGTACAGGGTGAACTTATGAAAGCGTTTACGGCGGCATTTCAGGCCGACGTATCCGTTACGGGTTGCAGCCGGACTGACGCGGGTGTTCACGCGACCGCATTTTATCTGACCGTAAAGACGGAAAGTGAAAGCATTCCGCCCGAAAAACTCCCTGTTGCCGTTTTGCCTTATCTGCCGCCCGATATTTCGGTTTACGAGGCGACGGCGGCGGATGCCGACTTTCATCCAAGGTACGACGTCAAAAGCAAAGAATACACCTATAAGATCGTCAACCGCAAGATCCCCGATCCTTTTTCCTTTCACCGCGTCTGGTTTTTGCCGAGAAAGATCTCCGATGACGGGGTAGCGCGTATGCAAGAAGCGCTCCCATATCTCATCGGCACGCACGATTTCCGCGGATTTATGGCAGAGGGTTCGGACGTCGGGGATACGGTTCGTACCGTTTTTGACTGCTCACTTTCCAAAGAAGGCGATACTCTCACATTTCGCATCCGAGCCGACGGTTTTCTCTACAATATGGTGCGCATCATCGTCGGTACTCTCACGGACATCGGATACGGCAGACTGTCCCCGAATGTTCTTGCGGATATGTTGAGTACGCAGAACCGCGATCTCGGCGGTCCGACGGCGCCTGCCGACGGGCTTTATCTCTCGGACGTTGATTACGGAAAATAACATAAAAAATCTCCGACGGCAAATACTAACCGTCGGAGGTTTTTATGTCTGAACAATTCAATAAACCGGAAAAAAAGAGAAAAAGCGGCGTTCGTATTTTAGCCGCTGTATTGATATGTATCGCGTTTCTTACACTCGTCAGTTGCGTTTTCATTTCGGTATTCGCAAAGAAACACGTGGACTTTGAACAGGATGAAGTTCTATTCCGATCCGCGACGGAAGAAAGCGTGATCCGTATATACGCAGGAGGGGAAGAAAACCCCACCCTGTACGAAGAACTTTGTTTTTCCGAAAACCGGAAAATGTGGGTAGATCAGGAAAACGTGGCAGAGTGCGTAAAAGCGGCGTTTCTTGCCGCCGAGGACCGGGAATTTTATACCCATAAAGGCGTCAATCTGAAAAGAACGGTTTATGCCGCTGTCAATCTGATCACGAAAAAACAGTCGGTTTTCGGCGCTTCCACGATAACGCAGCAGGTCATCAAGAATATCAGCGGGGATGACGAGGTCACTTTTACGCGTAAATTGTCAGAGATTCTGCGAGCATATCATATCGAAAAAGCGCACTCCAAAGACGAGATCCTCGGTGTGTATCTCAATATCGTTCCCCTCAGTGAAAACGTCGTCGGCGTCGGCAGCGGCGCACTCACGTACTTTGATAAGGACGTTTCAAAACTGAATCCCGCAGAGGCGGCGACGCTCGCGGGGATCACGAACGCCCCGACGAGATATAACCCTTATCTTCATCCGGAGGCGTGTCTGGAAAAGAGAAATCACGTACTGTATGCGATGTATGACGCCGGGTATCTCGACGAAGACGAATACAGGACTTATGCCGCTTATCCTCTCGGTGTCGCAGAGCGGAAGAGCAGCGTGAACGATGTTTATTCCTGGTTCTCGGAAACGGTGATGACGGACGTACAAAACGCATTGATCGAAAGCGGTTATTCCGAAAATGCGGCAAAACAACTTCTGTATCGCGGCGGGCTTTCGATCTATGCGACGGTGGATCCCAAGATACAGAAAATCATGGAAAACTACTTTGAGAATGACAGTAATCTTCCCGCGGAAACCAAAGACGGGCTTTCCTACGCGATGTGTGTTTTGGATTCTGCCAACGGGGATCTTCTCGGCGTGATCGGGAACAGTCGGGAAAAGACGGCAAACCGTGTGCAGAATTATGCGCTTTCCCCGCATACGCCGGGATCGTCATTGAAGCCGATCGCCCTATATGCGCCGTTGATTGATGAGGGAAAAATCAATGCGGCGACGGTTTTCGATGACGTGCCCGTCACGTTTTCGGAGAGCAACGGGGTGTATTCCGCTTATCCGCAGAACTCTCCGAAAGTCTATTCGGGACTCACGACGGTCGCCGACGCCATTCGTCTTTCCAAAAATACGGTCGCCGTCCGTCTTTATGGGGAACGTGGTGCCGAAGCCATCTACACGGATCTTTACAGGACGTTCGGCTTTGATACGCTGATAAGAAAGAAGAGCAAAAGCGATTCATCGACTCTGACCGATCTCGCGGTTTCGCCTCTGGCTCTCGGACAATTGACTTACGGCGTCAGCTTGCGAAAACTGACACAGGCATACACGGTTTTTCCGGCAGACGGCATTTTAAGAAACGGGAGAAGTTTCACGAAAGTGACCGATACGGCGGGAAACGTACTTCTCGAGAACGAAAAAAGCGAAAAGCGCGTTTACGCAACCTCTACGGCGAGGATCATGAACCAACTGCTCAGCGGAGTCGTTAAAGACGGAACGGCAAAGTCCGTCACGCTGAAAAATACGATCGCGACAGCGGGAAAAACCGGAACTTCCGGGGATGACAAAGACCGTCTTTTTATAGGATACACGCCTTACGTGACCGCCGGAATATGGTGTGGCTATCAGGACGGGACAAGATCCGTTTCTTCGGCTGCCCCCTCGCATTTGCAGATATGGGACCGTGTGATGACGGAAATTGAGAATACCGTTTACGCGGATCACGCGACGCCGCGTTCCTTTTCGACCGATGGGCTTTTGCGCTGTTCTTATTGCAAGGATTCCGGAGAGCGCTTTTGCCCGACCTGCGCCCTCGATCCGAGAAACGACAGGATGGCATACGGGTTTTTTACGGCGGATAATCAGCCGACCGGCAATTGCTCACGCCATATCGCCGTAGCGTATGATGAAACGACGGATGCGATCGCCGGAGACGGTTGTCCCACGGAGGATGTTCGCTTGATCGCTCTCGTAAAAGTCGATGACCGCGCCTTTCCGAAAGATATCGTTGTGACGGATGCCGGTTACGTTTACCGGGAACTTGCAGAGGGCATACCTGTCGGAGATTCCTATGACATTCCGTATTTCTATTATCAGATAAAGGACGGCGTATTTGTCGGGCGTTCACCCGGCAGTAAACAATTTAATTCCTTTTGCTATCTTCACGACGATGAAGAAGATGAAAAAAGTGCTTGAAAATCAAGCACTTTTTTCATTCAAGAACGGATTTTATAAGACGGTTTTCCGTGTCATATTCCAGTTTCAGAGAGAAGAACGGCGTCTCTTTTTCAAGCAAAGCGAGAAAGACGGCATCGCCTTCCCACAGGGGAAGAGTGAGAACATCTTTTTTATTCACCCATGAGAGAACGCCCTCGGGGCAGTCTTCCTGCAATTGACCGGTGTATTCGCGGCAGGTGAAAAGATGCATATATTCCGTCCCGAACTTTTCCGACACGAAAGTGATAAAGCCGCGGTAGATCAGTTTATCGGCAGAAAGTCCCGTTTCCTCAAGGATCTCGCGCCTCGCACAATCGAAAGGAGATTCTCCCTGTTGCATTTTTCCGCCGATGCCAACCCATTTTCCTTCGTTTTCATCATTTAGCTTCTTGACACGGTGCATCATAAGGTATTGACCGCGTTCGTTTTCCAGATAGCAGAGCGTCGTGTGTTTCATGTTCTCACCTCGTTATCATTGTAACACTTTTTCTTCCGAAAAACAAGCCGAAAGTTACGCCGAGTTCATAATTACGCGTTGACTTTCGGTATAAATTGTAGTATAATCTTGTAGTTATTATAAGAAAGAATCGGTATGACTATGGAAAACACGAAAACAAAACCGAAAAGAATCGGTTTGAAACGGTTTTTACCGTTCGTAAAACCGCATCTGAAATACTTTATCATCGGTCCGATCTGCATGATCGTTGAGGTGATCGGTGAAGTGCTGATGCCGAAGATGCTTTCGTACATCATCGACTTCGGTGTTTATACTTCTTCGGAAAAAGAAGTGCCGCAGTTTGTCCGCGCTATCTTCAACGCGTTCGGTAACAATAATTTCATCGTGGCAATGGCGGCAGGTATGATTCTTACTGCCATTCTGATGATGCTCGGCGGTGTCGGAGGCGCCTATTTCGGTGCAAAAGCTTCCGTCAATTTTGCCACCGATCTGCGTCAGGCGGTGTTTGAAAAGATTCAGAACTTTTCTTTTTCCAATACCGACCGATTCAGCACGGGTTCTCTCGTCACGAGAGTGACGAACGACGTCACCCAATTGCAGAACTTCGTCAATATGCTTCTGCGTATGTGCCTGCGCGCTCCCGGTATGATGATCGGTGCTTTGATCATGGCGATCATTCTGAGCCCGAGTCTGTCCGTCATTCTCGCGGTATCCATTCCGCTGATGATCGGCGCTATCATATTCATCATTTTCAAAGGTTTCCCGCGTTTTTCCGCGATGCAGACAAAGATCGACGCGCTCAACTCCACCGTCGGAGAAAATCTGACGAACGTGAGAGTGGTCAAATCGTTCGTGCGGGAAGAGTATGAGACCGAAAAATTCAAAACCGCGAACGGAAATCTTAAAACGGCGATGGGTGATGCTTTCGGCGTCATGATCCTGATGTCTCCCGTTATGACATTCGTGATGAACGCGACTTCCATTGCGGTTTTATGGTTCGGCGGCAATCAGCTTCTTTCCGATCCGTCGTTCGGCACCGGCGATCTCGCCGCTTTCGTGACCTATATCACGCAGATCCTCTCCTCTTTGATGATTCTGACGTTTCTTTTCGTGATTTTTGCCCGTGCCATCGCATCCGGCAAGAGAATCGCAGAAGTGCTTGATGAGAAGATTGATATTGAAGATTTCGGCGCAGATGACTCGCTTCGCGTCGGATCCGGTGATATTGATTTCAAAAAAGTCAGTTTCCGCTATTACAAAAACAGTGAAGAAGAGGTGTTATCCGATATCAATCTTCACATCGCGAGCGGTGAAACCGTCGGTATCATCGGTTCTACCGGTTGCGGAAAGACGACACTTGTTTCCATGATCCCCCGTCTTTATGACGTGGATAAAGGGGAAGTCCTCGTGGCAGGCAGAAACGTGAAAGATTATACGCTCTTCCACCTTCGGGAGGGTGTCGGTATGGTTTTACAGAAAAACGTTCTTTTCTCCGGTTCGATCCTTGATAATCTTCGCTGGGGCAACGAAGCCGCCTCCGACGAAGACGTCAGAACCGCCGCCGATGCCGCTCAGGCAACCGGTTTTGTCGAAGAGTTCAAAGACGGTTTTCTGACGGATCTCGACCAGGGCGGTTCCAACGTTTCCGGCGGTCAGAAACAGAGACTTTGTATCGCGAGAGCACTTTTGAAAAAACCGAAGATCCTGATACTCGACGACTCGACGAGCGCCGTTGATACGGCGACGGAAGCCAGGATCCGCCAGGCATTCAAAACGTCTCTTAAGGACTCCACGAAGATCATTATCGCGCAGAGAATCAGTTCCGTGAAAGACGCCGACCGTATTGTCGTGATGAATGACGGCAAAATTACGGGTATCGGCACGCACGACGAACTCCTCGCCGGCAACATTGAGTACCAGGAGATTTATTATTCTCAGGTTGACAGAGAGGAGGAAAGCGCAAATGGCAGTCAGAACGCTTGAAGAACTCCAAAAGCAATACGGCGGTAATAAAACCGCGAAGCACCGTCATCACGGTCAGAACCCGCCTCGCATGGGTGGCGGCAGAGGACCCGGCAGAGGCGGCGGACCCGGTGTCAGAGCGACGGGAAAACCGAGGGACGTGAAACAAACCGTCAAACGTCTTTTGTCCTATCTTTCGCCTTATAAAGGGCGACTTTTACTCGTCGTCGTCTGTATGCTTCTTTCGACCGGCGCATCCCTTATCGGTGCTTACATTCTGCGCCCTGTCATCAACATACTTGTCGGCGAAAGCGACGCGTCGTTCCTCGGGATTTCTTTTGATACGCCCTTATCCTGTATCGCCATGATCCTTACGGTCGTTGCCGTCGTTTATCTGTTCGGTGTCGTCTCTTCGTACTTACAGGCGAGACTGATGCTTTCGGTCTCCCTCGGTGCGACTCAAAAGCTCAGAAATGATCTGTTCCGTAAAGTACAGACCTTGCCGCTTCGCGTTTTTGACTCGGATTCCAACGGCGAGATCATGAGCCGCTTTACGAACGATATCGACAACATCGACGTTATGCTGAATAATACCGTTGTCAATCTGATTTCCGGTGTGATCTCGCTCGTCGGTACTTTTGTCTTTATGGTTTGCACCAATATTTGGCTGACATTGATCACCGTCGTATTCATTCCCATCTTTATCTACCTTTCGGGTTCCATTGCGAAAAGAGCAGGAAAGTATTACGTCGGTCAGCAACAGGCGCTCGGCTCCATTAACGGTTATATCGAAGAATCGGTATCGGGGCAAAAAGTCATTAAAGTTTTCAATCACGAGCATACCGTTATGGAAGAGTTCAAAGAACTCAACGAAGATATGCGTGACAAACAGTTTAAGGCACAGTACTACGGCGGTATCATGGGACCGATTCTCGGCAACACGAGCCAGATCAGTTACGCTCTTACTGCGGGTATCGGCGGTCTTATGTGTCTCAAGGGAGTGTTTGATCCCGGCGGACTTGCCGTTTTTGTAAACTATTCTCGTCAATTTACCCGACCGATTGATATGATCTCCCAACAGATGAGCACGATCTTTGCCGCTCTCGCCGGTGCGGAACGCGTATTCGGCATTATGGACAGAGATCCCGAACCGAGAGACGTTTCGTCTCCGGCGGACGCTTCTTCGATCCGCGGCGACGTCAGACTCGAGAACGTTACGTTCGGTTATCTTGAAGGGCAGACGATTCTCAAAGACATTTCGCTTTATGCGCATCCCGGTCAGAAAATCGCTTTCGTCGGTTCGACGGGAGCGGGGAACACGACGATAACGAATCTGCTCAATCGTTTTTACGATATTGAAAACGGTAGTATTACCATCGACGGCGTCGATATCAAGGATTATCCTATGGCGGATCTTCGCCGCAATATCACCATGGTGCTTCAGGATACGCATCTGTTTACCGGAACGGTAAAAGAGAATATCCGCTACGGACGCCTTGACGCGACCGACGAAGAGATCGTGGAAGCCGCGAAAACGGCATCGGCGCACAGTTTTATCATGCGACTTGAAAACGGATACGATACCGTTCTCGAGGGAGACGGCGCCAACCTTTCGCAGGGACAGCGTCAGCTTCTCAACATCGCTCGTGCCGCTTTGTCGAAAGCGCCTATTCTCATCCTTGACGAAGCGACCTCTTCCGTCGATACGAGGACGGAACGCCATATTGAGCACGGTATGGACAGACTGATGAAAAACCGCACGACGTTCGTCATCGCTCACCGTCTCTCGACCGTCAGAAACGCAAACGCCATCATGGTCCTCGAAAAAGGTGAGATCATTGAGCGCGGAACCCATGAGGATCTTCTTTCGCAAAAGGGAAGATATTACGAGCTTTATACCGGCGTCCGCGAACTCGATTGATCCGTAATCATAACACAATAAAAAGGGAAGAGAATAAACGCTCTTTCCTTTTTTCTATATTTGCATTTATCTTCACGTAAGATGGATCAGCGAATAAAAAGTTGTGATTTTCATTTTTTCTTCATAATATTTGGTTTTTCTTTGATATTTCCCTTTTTTATCGTTAACCGTTCACTATTCGTTGTAAAAAATCAGTAAAACAAAAGGACTTGCAAAAACAGCAAGTCCTTTTTTATCAGCCGAAAGATCAGATGGTACCTACGATGTAGGGAGCCATATCCGCTCTTTCTTCCTCTTCGCGTTTTTTCTCAGCTTCACGCTCCGCGTCGCGCTCTGCTTTTTCGGCAGCAGCGGCTTCGGCAGCGGGTTTCTTTTCTTCGGCTTCCATGAGAGCGCGGATAGAAAGCGCTACTTTACGGTTTTCGGTGTCGATCTCGACGATTTTGGTATCGACGACATCACCGATCTTCAGTACTTCGGCGGGAGAGTTGACTCTCTGCGTGGAGAGACGGGAAATATGGATCAGACCATCTACGTCCTCGAATACTTCGCCAAAAGCGCCGAAAGGCATGATAGCGACGATCTTTGCGGGGACGACGTCACCGACCTTATACTGCTCGGTGAACTTCTTGAAATTATCCATATCTTCGGTTTTGTAACCGAGGGAAATTCTGCGTTTTTCAACGTCGATCTCTTTGATAACGACGTCGATTTCCTGACCGACAGAAACGACTTGAGACGGATGTTTGATACGCTTCCAGGACAGTTCGCTGTTGTGGATCATACCGTCAATGCCGCCGAGATCGACAAACGCGCCGTAAGTCGTCAGATTCTTGATGACTCCGTGGATACGCTGACCGACGGAAAGTGCGGCGATCGCTTCATTTTCTTTTGCGAGTTTCTTTTCGTTTGCGATGACTTTGATGGAAGCGATCGCTTTCTTTTTGTCCTCGTCAAAATCAATGATACGAACTTCCTGCGTTGTGCCGGCGAGGGGAGAAAGGTCTCCGTCCTTCGCGATTCCGGTCTGGGAAGCGGGCACGAACACACGATTGCCTTCGATCGACATGGTGACACCGCCTTTGACGACTGCGGTCACGGTTCCGGAAAGAACGGTACCGGCGTCATACGCCTCTTTGAGAGCAACCCAACTTCTGTCGGAGTCAACTCTCTTTTTGGACAGGGTGGCTACGCCTTTGCCATCTTCCACACGAATGACAAACGCCGTAACCGAATCTCCCACTTTGAACAGGTCTTCCAGTTTGACACCGGGTTCATCGGTGATTTGCTCTTTGGCAATCACACCGGTAAATTTAGCGCCGAGGTCAAGAAGGATCTCGCCGGGAGTAACCGCGTAAACGGTACCGGTAACTGTTTCTCCTGTATGTAAAGTAGTGAGGGATTCTTCGAGCATTGTTTCAAAATTGTTTTCCATTGCTTTTAATACCTCCGTTATAATCCCGTCAGGTGTGGAAGCACCGGCGGTAATTCCGATATTTTTTTCCGTAGAGAGTGAAAGTTTCCTTACGTCGTCCGCTCCGGAAACAAGATAGGCAGAAGAACAGTTTTCTTTGCAGATTTCGTACAATTTGCGGGTGTTGGAACTGTTCGGACTTCCGACGACTACGGTAACGTCGGAACGGGAAGCGAGATTTTTGGCTTCTTTTTGCCTGGTTTCGGTAACATTACATATTGTATCAAAAAAATCAATGTTTGTATATAGTTTTTTTAAGATTTTTTTCAGATTTTCGTATTCGTGGAGATTTTCTGTTGTCTGTGAGGCAAAAATGACCTTTTTTTCATGGAAATTGAATGTTTGAAGGTCATTTTCCGACGAAACGGCGTATTTTTCGCCGCTTGCATAACTGATAATGCCGCGCGCCTCGGGATGTTTACTGTCGCAGAAGAGAAGAAAAACGGTATTTTCATTTGTTTCCCGCTTTGCGATTTCGTGTATTTTCAATACGGATGGGCAAGTCAGATCAATATAGCGGAAGTCCTGATACGATTTTTTCCATTCGTCGATCGTTTGTGCTTCTTCTTTTGTTATCCCGTGGGTGCGAAGAAAAAGCGTGTGCGGAGCGTTCGGTTCATCGGCGAGGATCTGTTGCATTTGTTCAAGCGTCACGGAAATTACACCGATCTTCCGGAGAGAGGCGACGTAATTATCGTTATGAATGATATCTCCGAGGGTGTAAAACTTCTCGTTTGCTTTCGCTTCACGGATTTCCCGGCGGATCACGGTGTCCGCACGTCTGACGCCGGGACAAAACCCGGCATGCTCGGCTACTCGGATAGGCATTTACTGTTCTCCGGGTGCAGGAAGAGCGGAATAATTGCCGAGACGGATGATGTCGCCGAAAATGCGTTCCGTTGCTTTCTGATACTCGAGGGTTCCGCCGTTTTGGAAGCCGAGTTCTTCATAGGAAATCGGTTTGCCGATCACAAGATCGACACGACGCAAAAATCCGTATTTTACGTTTTTGACCTTGATACAGACGGGAAGCACGTCGCAACCGGCACGGTATGCGATCATCGCCGCACCGTTCTGCGGTTTCGTTTCGGCAGGATTGACGCCGGGCATACGGTGTCCCTGAGGGAAGATGGCGACGGGATTTCCGCGTTTTGCAAGTTCGATCGAGGTCTTTACGGCACCGATATCGTTCCCGGTACGGTCAACGCTGACGGCACCGAGACTTTTGATCATCGTACCGACGAGGGGAACCGAGAAAAGTTCTTTTTTTGCTATGAAGTGGATGGGACGGCGCATCGCGCTCGCAACGACGAAGACATCACGAACGGCAATATGGTTGGAGCAGACGAGATAGCCGCCCTCTTTCGGAATGTTTTCCTTTCCGGTTACGTGAATATGGAGGAAGAAACGGACGAGCGGTGCCATCCAAGCGTACATTCTCTTATATTTCTTATCGGATTTGATCTCTGCTTTGCGGATTTTTACGAGGTCCTCGATCTTTTTCGCCGTTCCCTCGAGATCCAGATGAGAATTGTCAAGAGTAAATGCGTCAGACGCAGGAACGCAAGGCGAAACTTCACGCGTGGAGTCGTTTCTGTCTCTTTCGTTCATTTCGGAAAGGACTTTTTCGTAGGTGACTTGTTCGTCGCCTCTTGCTTTCAGTTCTTCATAGCGTCTTCGTGCCCTTGCCTCGGGGGTCGCCGTGAGAAATACTTTGAGTTCGGCGTCGGGAATAATGACGGTACCGATGTCCCTGCCGTCCATGATCACGGAATTTTTCGCGGCGATATCCTGTTGAAGAGCGAGAAGCGACTGCCTTACCTCGGGAATGGCGCTGACGGCGGAAGCCGCCATGGACACCTCGGGTGTTCTTATGAAATCGCCGATATCATTCCCGTTGAGAAGAAGTATCTGGCGATCTGTAAACTTCAGTTCAATATGAATGTCTTTGAGTTCGGCGACCACCGCGGGCGCGTCCTTCGGGGAGATGCCCTTACTCAAAACGTGATAACCGATCGCACGGTAAAGCGCGCCGGTATCTACGTAAATGATCCCCATTTCTTTTGCGATCTTTTTCGCGACGCTGGATTTTCCGGCTCCGCCGGGACCGTCAATGGCAATTCTGAACATGGTCGTTTTTCACTTTCTTATGGATTTGATGAATGGGTACCGGCGAGAAAGCCGGAAGAAAAGGCGATCTGGAGATTAAATCCGCCCGTGTAGGCGTCAACGTCAATGATCTCACCGGCAAAATACAGTCCGCTTACGCGTTTGGACTCCATCGTTTTCGGATCAATCTCTTTGGTTGAAACACCGCCCGAGGTGACGATGGCTTCTTCTATGGGGCGGAAGCCCGAAAGAGGGACGGTAAAATCTTTGAGGGTGTGCAATATCGAAGCTCTGTCCGATTTTGTCAGAGAATTGACTTTTTTTCTGGGATCAATCCCCGTTTTTTCAAGCAGAGGCAGTTGCATTTTTTGCGGTAGAAGCGCGTCGAGGGCGTTGCAAATATCTTTGTTAAGCCGTTCTTCAAAGTCCGAAAGCAGGCGTTTGTCGAGTACTTCTTCGGACAGCGCGGGCTTGAGATCAATATGCAAAGACAGTTCGCTGATCCGCTTTCCGTGAAGACGGGAAGAAGCAGAGAGAATCGTCGGACCCGTGACACCGAAATGCGTGAACATCATTTCTCCGAAATCGTCGTACAGAGTCTTTCCGTTTTCCGATACGGAGACGCCGACGTTTTTCAGCGTAAGTCCTTGCAGCTTCGGGCAGACGGGATCGGGACTTTCGAGTGGCACGAGGGAGGGGCAGAGAGGAACGATCGTGTGACCGAACGATTCCGCGAGACGGTAACCGGATCCGTCGGAACCCGTTTGCGGGTAGGAGAGTCCTCCCGTCGCAAGAATGACGCGATCATACATGTATCGGGATCTGTCAGTAAAGACCGTAAAAACCTCGCCGTCTTTTGTTAAGGCGGTAACGTTTTCAAACCGGAGTTCAACGCCGTTAATAAAGCGTTTCATAGCACCGACGACGTCGTTTGCGTTATCGCTGACGGGAAAAACCCGCTTACCGCGTTCCGTTTTCGTGGGAACGCCGAGTTTTTCGAAAAAAGCGACGGTGTCGGACGTGGAAAACGACGCAAGCGCAGTATACAGAAAGCGAGGGTTTGTCGGAACGTTCTCGAGAAATTCCGATGTATCCGAAGCGTTGGTGACGTTACATCTGCCTTTGCCCGTGATCGCGAGTTTTTTTCCGAGTTTCATCGCGTGGTCAAAAAGAGTAACATCGGCGCCGTTTTTTTTGGCAATGCCGGCTGCCATCATTCCGGCGGGGCCGCCGCCGATCACGGCGATTTTTAACGGTTTATCGCTTATCATAGACGTTATACGTGTTCCAGATGGATTCCAGACGGTTGAATCTTTCGGAGATAAAACTCTGTCTTTTGCAGGCAATATCCGTGAAGATGGCGTTGACGATGGAGAGCGGCGCAACGAGAGAATCCGTGAAGGAAGCCATATCGGACTCCGCCGTCAAAAGAAAGGAAGCGTACTCCGCGAGCGGAGAGACTTCGGAATCGGTGATCACGACGACGCTGGCTTTTCTTTCTCTCGCAAATTTAACGCCGTTTATGATCCTCGTGGAATAACGGGGAAACGAGAAGGCAATGACGACGTCGTTTTCTCCGGCGGAAAGGAGTTGCTCGCATACTTCTTCGGAGGACGTCGCCTGGATAAGGGATACGTTATCGAAGAGCATACAGAGATTATGATGGGTGATATAAGCAAGCCCGAGTGTCGATCTGGCAGCGAGAACGAAGATTCTTTTGGCTTTGATAATACAGTCAACGGCACCGCTGAAAGCAGTACGGTCGATGGATTCCATCGTCGATCTGATCCTTGTAATATCGGATTCCATGACACTGTCAAGAACGTTTGCGCGTCCGATGCGTTGTCTTGTCATTTCGACGCGTTCATTCAGAGTCAGTTTGTTTTTCAGCAGTTCATTGACGGCGTCCTGAAATTCCGCGTAGCCGTCATAGCCGAGTTCCATCGCGAAACGAACGACGGTCGATTCGGAGATACCGTGCATTTGCCCGAATTTTGCGGCGGTGATATTCGCGATTTTTTCGGATTCATTTAATACGGAATTCGCGAGGATCTTATGACTTTTCGAGAGTTTCGGAAAGACTTTTCGAATCCGTTTTGATATATCAACTGCCATAACTTTTCCCTTTCTTATGTGTTAAAGGAGAGCGATCGCTTTTTGAACGCGGGCGACGGTTTCGTCTTTTCCGATGACTTCCATGATCTCGGTCGCACCGCCGGGTGTCGCCGTCAGTCCTGAAACCGCGATACGGAGACACCACATTACGGCGCCGAGCTTCATTCCGAGTTTTTCCGAAAGGGGAGCAAAAGCGGCGAAGATTGAATCGTTGTCAAATGACGAAAGTGCCGTCAGGACGTCAAGCGATGATACAAGGACGTTTTTGACGACTGCGAGATCGTCGATCTTGTTTTTCTTATTGAAATAGAGATCTTTCTCATAATCCGGAAGTTCAAGGAAAAACGCCATTTTCGCGTCAAGTTCCGAGAACTTCTGGATCCTCGTTTTAAGAAGAAGCAACATTTTTTCTTTATTGACGGAGGCGGGAATGTTGCTGTGGATGAAAACTTCCGCTTTTTCAAGGAAAGCTTGATCGTTCATTTTATGGATGTATTCGCCGTTGAACCAAAGAAGTTTTTCAAAATCGAAGACGGCGGGAGATTTTGAGACACCGTCGATCGTAAAGGCGGCTTTCAGCTCGTCAAGCGTAAAAAACTCTTTCTCCGATTCCTTCGGGCACCAGCCGAGCAGGGCGATATAATTGAGGATCGCTTCCGGCAGATATCCGTCGTCGAGAAGATCTCCGAAGGATACGGCGCCGTGCCTTTTCGATAATTTGGATACGCTACCGTCAGCGTTTTTGCCCATCATGAGGGGCAGATGGACGTATTGCGGTCTTTCCCAGCCGAATGCGTCGTACAGAAGAACGTATTTCGGCGTGCTTGTCAGATATTCGGATCCGCGGACGACGTGTGTGACACCCATGAGATAGTCATCAATCACGTGGGCAAAATTGTAGGTCGGGTAGCCGTCGGCTTTAATGAGGATCTGATCCTGCAATTCCTCATTATTGACGGAGATTTCGCCGAACACGGTGTCGTGATACGACGTGACACCGGTCAGAGGCATTTTTTGCCGTATGACGAAAGGAAGACCGGCTTTCAGATTCTTTTCGATTTCCTCTTTCGTAAGATCACGGCAATGACGGTCATAACCGCCGGTCGCGTCTTCTTCGTGTAGTTTTTCAAGGCGTTCTTTGGAGCAGAAACAGTAATACGCAAAACCGGAGTCGATCAGTTTTTTTGCGTATTCCATATAGATCGGTTTTCTTTCACTCTGCACGTAAGGACCGTGATCACCGCCGACCTCGGGTCCTTCATCATAGGTGAGTCCCGTAATTTTCAAGGTGGTTTTGATGATATCGGTCGCACCTTCGACAAGCCGTTCTCTGTCGGTATCTTCTATACGGAGAATGAACTTTCCGTTATCGTGCTTCGCGATGAGAAAAGAATAAAGCGCGGTGCGCAAATTGCCGATGTGCATATAACCTGTAGGGCTCGGAGCAAATCTTGTAACAGTCATTTTATGCCTCTTTATCTTTTATTTAATAATATTAACATATTTTTTATTTTTTGTCAATTCCGATTTACGATTTTCAATCGTTAAAAGACTGTGAATTTTCTTGACAGCGGCGTTTTTTGATACTATAATGATGGCAATGATGAGAAAGGAGAAGCGCCGTGAAAAAAAGTATATTCGCCAAATACATGATAACGTTTTCCCTGATCATCATTATCAGTTTCTCGGTTCTGACATTCATATTCAGTAATATCATCCAGAGTTATTCCGTTCGGCAGCTCGACGAAGAACTGACGAAAAGCGTCAATTATCTGACACAGACGATCGTGTCAAAGCAGAGTCATCCGGACGATATGAAAGGTTCGGTAATAAAATCCGGGGATTCTTTACGGCAGATCAACGGTATTTGTATTTTTATTTACGACAGGCAAAACGAACTTGTTTATTCCAACAATACGGATCTTATCCCCTTGTTATTATTGAAAAACGACAGCGATTCCGGCTTCAATCTGACAGAAATCGACTCCGAAAAAAACATTGACGGAAAATCCTATCTTTATTTTTCCGGCAATCTGTCCGAACATTTGCCCGGAAACTGGCACGTGATCGGTATGGAAACGGACAATCCGGAATATCACACCGTGTACGCTTGCAGTGCTACGGTGTCGGAGGATATTTCCGTTCCCATCCGTTCCTCGGTGTTCACGGCGTCTGTCTGGGTCATTCTCGCTTCGGTCATTGCCATCAACTTCATCACGGAAAGAATGCTCCGACCGATCCGACAGATCAAAAAAGCCACTTCCGATTACGCGCGCGGGTACTTTGATACCCGTGTCAACGTGGAGGGAAAAGACGAGATCGCGCTGCTCGGGCAGGCATTCAACGACATGGCGGACTCTCTCGAAAAAACCGAGAAAATGAGAAACGCGTTTCTCGCCAATATTTCTCACGATCTGCGTACGCCCATGACAACGATATCCGGTTTTATCGACGGTATCAATTCCGGTGCTATTCCGCCCGAGAAGCAGCCCTATTATCTTGAACTCATCTCTGCGGAGATTCACCGTTTGTCCCGTCTCGTTTCCAGTATTCTCGACGTCTCCCGGCTGGAATCGGGAGAACGGAAATTCGTATTTTCCGATTTTGACGTTGCCGAAGTCGCAAGACTGATTCTCATTTCCTTTGAACAGAAGATCGAGGATAAACATCTCGACGTTTCTTTTGAGTCTGCCGACTCGGTCACGGTTCATGCTGACAAAGACGCCATTTACCAAGTCCTTTACAATCTCTGTCATAACGCTATCAAGTTTGCTCGTGATAACGGGAAACTGCGGATAACCATTGTTGAAAAAGATGAAAAAGTCTTCGTCAGCGTTTTTGACGAAGGCGAGAGCATTGCGGCGGAGGATATGCCTTTCGTCTTTGACCGTTTTTATAAGACCGATAAAAGCCGCGGGCTCGATAAATCCGGCGTCGGACTCGGACTTTATATCTGCAAGTCCATTATGGACGCCCATAAAGAGACGATTTTCGTGAAATCCGACGAGGGTGAAAACTGTGAGTTTACCTTTACGCTTTCCCGTCCGTCGGAAAACACAAAGAAAAACTCTTCCAAGGTGTGAGTTATGGACAGAGTCATTTTACACTGTGACTGTAATTCCTTTTTCGCGTCCGTCGAGACCGCTCTGCATCCCGAATACCGCGACGTTCCGATGGCGGTATGCGGCAATGTCGAGGATCGTCACGGGATCGTTCTCGCGAAAAACGAACTTGCCAAAAAATGCGGTATCGTCACGGCGGAGACCGTGGCTTCGGCTAAAAGCAAGTGCAAAGATCTCGTCATCGCCTCGCCGCATTATCAGGCGTATAAGGAATACTCGAAAAAGGTATCGGAAATCTTTTACCGATTTACCGATACGGTGGAATCGTTCGGCATAGACGAATCCTGGCTGGACGTTACCGCGAGCAGAAAACTTTTCGGTACCGGAATGGAGATCGCCGAAAAAATCCGCAAGACGGTGAAGGAAGAGGTCGGGATTACCGTCTCGATCGGCGTTTCTTTCAATAAGATCTTCGCAAAACTCGGCAGCGATTACAAAAAGCCGGACGCGATCACTGAAATATCGAGAGAAAACTTCCGATCAATCGTCTATCCTCTCCCGGTCGGCAGTCTTTTGTTTGTCGGTAAACGCACGGAAGAAGCACTTCGCACGCTCGGCGTTCGTACCGTCGGCGACCTTGCCTCCATGAGCGAAGAAACGCTCGTACGCCGTCTCGGAAAACAGGGCGAAGCAATCCTTCGTTATGCAAGAGGGGAAGACGATTCCCCTGTGGTCTCCGAAAAGGAAGAACGCAAAAGCATCAGCAACGGATTTACGTTCAAAAAGGATCTGCAGGGCTTTGACGAATGTCAGAGAGCCATTCGTTTTCTGACGGACGCCATCGGGACGAAACTGCGAAAAAATCGTTTTCTCGCAGGCACTGTAACGCTGAAGATCAAAGATACTTTTCTCAAAACGTATCAGAAACAAAAACCGATCACGCCGAAGACGGATCACGCGGACAGTATCGCGAAAGAAGCGATCGAACTTTACAAGTCCATGTGGCTTCCGAACGATCCCGTCAGACAGTTTACCGTTACGGTCTCGGGACTTGTTCCGAAGAGTGACGAGTTTTCCCAGATTTCCTTTTTCGACGATGACGATAAGACGGCGGAAAAGAACAGAAACAAAGATTTCGCGATCGACACCATTCGCGAAAAGTACGGGACTTCGATCATTGTTCCGGCATTGCGGCTCAAGGACGGATTCGGTATTTTTGACGATGAAGATTAGAAAAAGCGAGGCATTACTGCCTCGCTTTTTCGTTTAGAAATAAGATATTCGGTTTAATTTTGAACAGTTCCCGTGGTTCGTGCATTGCGAAAATGACAAGACGTTTTTCACTTTCTTTTTCGAGGATGCGCGCGACTTTTTTTGCCAGATTTTCGTCGAGTTCCTTAAATGGTTCGTCAAGTAGAAGGACGGAAGACGGGAATAATACGGCTCGCGCGAGATTGACTCTTTGTTTCATTCCTCCGGATAATTGAGCGGGAAAAAGATGCATATCGTTTTCGGTAAATCCGAGGTCGAAAAGAAAGTCGGTTAATTGTTTGTCCGTATTTTCATCCGGTTTTTCCGTAAGTATCTTTTTGACGTTTCCGACGGCGTCAAGATGAGGGAAAAGCCGATATTCCTGAAATGCAAAACTGACGTTGCCCCGGATTTTTACGGTCCCGTCCGTCGGGGCGTCAAGCCCTGCGATGATCCGTAAAAGCGTGGTTTTTCCACTTCCGCTCGCGCCGAGGATTCCGTAAAGTCCCTGATCGGGAAATCGGAAAGAAAAACGTTCGATAACGGTTTTCTGTGAAAAAGTCTTCTTTATATCGCAAAGTTCAATGCTCACGTTTTCCCACCTCTTTCTTGAGTTTCAGAATGATGCGCTCAAAGAGAACGCTGAAGAGAATCACGGATAAAGTCCAGGCGAAAAGCTGTGGTGTTTCTCCGAATGCCTTTGCGTCGCTGATTTTCATTCCGACGGAATCTTTCGCATATACGATGACTTCGGCGGAAACGCCGGCTTTCCACGCAAGACCGACACAGGTAAGAATCGCTGTGAAAAAATGAGGAAGCAGGGAGGGTAATATGAAATCACGAAGCTTTCTTATCCCCGTAATGCCGTATAGCGAAAGCATTTCCATATTGTTTTTGTCAAGTGTTGAAAACCCGGCTTGCATTTGTCCGTAGACGACCGGGGTTACCATCAGAGCGGCGATCAGTGACGGAACGAGATTTTTGCCGTTTTCCAATACAACCCAAAGGATAAGGATAAAGGAAACGACGGGGGTAGAGCGGATAACCGTCATAAAAGGTTTGAGAATGGCTTCCGCGCTTTTGCAATAATAGCAGAAAACCGATATGATAACCCCTGCCGCCGTGCCTATCAAAAGTCCCTCAAAAATGCGGAAGACGGAAAGTGTGATGACTTTCCAGTATTCTTTTTCGGCCATAAGCCGGAACAATGCCCCCATCGTTTTTCTGACGCCCGGAAGCGCGAAATCCGTTCCGTACTGATTTTGCAGAGCAAGAGAAAAGAGATCCCAAAGGCAGAAGAGAATGAGAACTCCGGAAGCCGGAAGCAATATTTTTTTAATTTTTTTGAATTTCATAATAAATTTCATCCTTCGGAAGATCATTCCCGATCGTCGCGGGGAGTTTTTCGTATAGGATTTCATAAAAGGCCGTAAGATCGTTTTTCATAACGGAACCGCTCCGAAATACGATTGCGCCGTCAAGATTTGTGAGCGCTCTTTCGGCAACATTTTTGTTTGGTAAGACGCCGGCGCCGACGATGAGACCGGCGGCAGAATCAAGGTTATCGGGATTTCCGATATAACTGACGGATTCTTCAAAATCAGACATGAAGGTTTCGATAAGGTCCGGGTTTTCTTCGATATAATCGGCTTTTACGACGAGGCATCCCATCGGGAGATCGGTGTCGGTAACTTCATGCCAGACGTCGCCTATCGGAAAAGCCACTTCGTAGGCGTCGGATTGCAAAAGTACGGAGGTGACTTTGGGTTCCGGAAGTACGGCGATATCGACGGATCCTTTCATGAGATCGGCGACAAGAGCATCGTGCGTACTGACGGTTTCTACGGAAAAATCAATCGACAGTGCACTTTTCAAATACTCGATGACGGGGCCTGTCGTGGAAGTGGGGACTGATACTGTCACGGTTTTTCCGGAAAGATCGTTCATATCGCTCACGCCGAGTTCTTTTTTTGCTACGACGAAGAGAGAGGAAAGACAATTGACGGCGAGAACGCGGACTTTGTCGTTTTGCTTGCTATAAAGCATGGCGGCGGTGTTGCTCGGCAGACATACGGCGTCGAGAGTGCCGGTAAGAAAATCCGTTACGGCGGTATCCGGTGACGCGTAAAGCGTGAATTCATAGGGAAGAGATGGATCGGACTTGACCGTTTCCATCAGTTTTGCCATTCCCATACCGGTCGGACCGCTGAGAACGCCGATCTTCATTTTTTCGTCGCCGTTATTATCTCCGAAAACGGAACAGGAGGAAAAAATGATAAATATAAAAACGGAAATGAGAATGAGTGCGACGGTTTTTTTGAGTATTGATTTCATTTTACGAACCTCGGAAATCATATTTTCAGGATTTTGACGTTACTATCTCGGTATTCGATCATGCCTTGTTCACAGAGGGAATGCAAGGCACGGTAGAGAGAGGCACGACCGCAACCGAGAGCGCGGGATGCGTCTGTCATGTTTACGTGGAACGTGTCTTTGTCGTTTTTTGTATTTTGTGAACGAAGGTACTCAAAAAGTTTTTCCGTGATGTCTTTACCGGATAGCTGGGCGATCTTTTCATTGAGAAAAATGGCTTTTTTGACAACAAACCTTAACATATTGTATGCAATTTTCGGACATTCCATGAGAATATCAGAATCGTTTTCACTTAAGAAAACAACGGAAGTATCTCCTTTTGCGATCACTGTCGTCGGAAAAGACGATGTCGTCGAGAACATCGAAAGCATACCGAAAGAATCGTATTGGTAAAGACGATTGAGCAAAACGGTACTGCCGTCTTCCCGCCGTCTGTAAACGATACATTTACCGTTTACGATAAACCCGATTCTTTTATGCGTGGTTTCGGGGGAAAGGATCACGGCACCGTCGGAAAACGTTTCCGTCTTCGGACAGAGCCGAGAAAGGATATTCTTTGATTCGTCCGGTTTCAATCCGGAAAAGAGAAATGTGTTTTCAAAAAAATCTTCCATTACGCCTCCGAAAGTGTATCATATGAGACAATTATAATGAAACGACCGCATTTTGTCAAGAGCAGTCAAAAATATTTTTTTTATTTTGCGCAAAAAGTTGAAATTGAACAGAAAATATGGTATACTAAAAAAAATAAAATGAAAGCGTGTGTCCTATGACGATATCACTTTTGAGTATTGCCGATCGTTTTGCGAACATTCATTTTGAATTTCGCGATGCCGTGGATATTCTGATTCTCGCCGGTCTTCTTTTCCTGGCGCTCCATTTTCTCAATAATCACAAAGCCGGTGTTCTTGTTTTCGGAATCGCCGCTTTTCTTGTTATATTCTGGCTTTCGGATATTTTTGAACTCCGGGCGCTGCACATGATCTTCGGCGGTCTTTATGAGGTCGGCGCATTGGCTCTGATCATCATTTTTCAGCCCGAGATACGGGACGCACTCGAAAAAGTCGGCTCCCGTTCCATCGGGACGTTCCGGGTGATTTCCGAACGTCTCAGACGGCATCGCTCGTATTCCGCCGTCATCGAGAACATCTGTTCTGCCGTCACGGATCTTTCGGCTTCCAAAACCGGCGCTCTGATCGTGATTTCCGGATCCAATAAGCTTGACGATATGGTGGAGACCGGTATTGCCATTCACGCCGATGTAAACTCTTTTTTGCTCCGCAACCTTTTTTTTGATAAAGCACCGCTTCATGACGGTGCCGTCATCATTGACGATGCGCGCATTGCCGCCGCAGGTTGTGTTCTTCCTCTGACGAGACGGACCGACGTTGACAGTAACCTCGGTACGCGTCACAGGGCAGCGATCGGCGTCAGCGAAGTCAGCGATTCCGTCACGGTCGTCGTTTCCGAGGAAACGGGTATCATTTCCGTTGCATACCAGGGCGTATTGCAGCGGAATCTGACACCTCAATCTCTCAAAGAGTTTCTGGCGGATAAAATCTACATTTTCTGATCCCTTGGAGGCATTATGAAAGAAAAGAAAAACGGTTGGGTCCGCATCGTGCTGACGGCCGGTATATCTCTGATATTGGCGACGCTCATCTGGCTTTCCGTGAATGGCTGATATTGTTCGGAGATTTTTATGACAGGCACGCTTCTTGTTGTGAACGGTATCAGACTGGATCTGTCCGATCCTGTCGAGTCCGCTTTTCACGCCGCTCAAACTAAATTATCGAAAGCCGGCATTTTCAAGAAAAATGCCTGTTTTTCGTTATACAAGAGAAGTGTTGACGCCAGGAAAAAAGCCGACATTCATTTTGTGTGTTCCGTTGCGGTTTCCGCTGATTTTTCGGATCGTGAGATCGCACTCGCAAAATCATCCGGCTTTTCCGTTTATTCCGAAAATCCGATCGATATCAGGATCGGAGAAGACACGATATCGGCAAGACCCGTTATCGTCGGCTCGGGTCCCTGCGGTCTTTTTGCCTCGCTTCTTCTTGCTGAAAACGGTTACCGTCCGATTCTTCTTGAACGCGGCGGAAATATGGAAGAACGCGTCGCTGCCGTCTCGCGATTTTCTTCTATGCGTATTCTTGACAGTGAAACAAACGTGCAGTTCGGCGCAGGCGGTGCCGGGACGTTTTCCGACGGAAAACTCGTGACGCGGATCGGCGATCCCGTGACAAGATATGTACTTGAACGCTTCGTTTCTTTCGGTGCGGATCCATCTATTCTCACCGCCGCGAAACCTCATATCGGGACCGATGTTCTTCGCGGAATCGTGGAACGTCTTCTTGACCGCATCGTTTCACTCGGCGGAGAAGTCCGCTTTCACACCCGCTTTACGTCTTTTGACGATAAAAACGGAACGGTGCAACATATCAAAACGAATCACGGTGATATTCCCTGCGGCGCGCTGATACTGGCTTTGGGTCACAGTGCCAGGGATACTTATCGCTATCTTCTTACGCGAGGGCTTTCCATCGAAGCCAAGCCGTTTTCTGTCGGAATGAGAATCGAACATTCGGCGAAAGATATTGACGAAGCCATGTACGGCGCCGATCTTTCCGATCTCATCGGACACGCCGAATATACGTTGTCGCATAATACCGCCGTTCGCGGGGTCTATACTTTTTGTATGTGCCCGGGCGGCGAAGTCATCGCCGCGGCAAGTGAAGAAAATACGGTCGTTGTCAACGGCATGAGTCTGCACGCCAGAAACGGTAAAAACGATAATAGTGCGGTAGTTTGCAGTATTTTCAAAGAAGATTACGGCGCGACGCCCGAAAAAGGTATCGCTTTTCAGCAAATGATTGAAAAGGCGGCGTTTACGGCAGGCGGCGGGGATTACGCCGTTCCGCTCGTGACCGTCGGTGATTTTCTTTCCGGAAAAGCCGTAACTATGCCTAAACGCGTTATGCCTTCTTATATGGGCGGGAACGCATTTCGTCTTGCCGAACCCGAGACGTATTTGCCGAAATTCGTCTGCGACGCCATTCGCGGCGGTCTTAACGGTTTCGACAAGAAAATACACGGTTTTGCCGTTTCCGACGCTATACTTTCGGGCGCGGAAACAAGGACAAGCGCTCCTCTGCGCATTTTGCGGGAAGAGGGCTCCCGTCTTGCCGTCGGTTTTCACAATCTCTATCCTGCGGGCGAGGGAGCCGGATATGCGGGCGGTATCACCAGCGCGGCGACGGACGGTATCCGCACGGCACTCGCTCTTATGGCAAAATACCGCCCCATAGATTAAATCCGTATTAAATGGAAAGGCGGGAGAAATCCCGACTCTTGATACTATAATGATTTCGATAAAAGAAAAGGAGAAGCGCAAGCTCTGGTCGCTCAAAACCGACCGTCTTCCGATCCCCCGGGCGGACGTCACCGCTTGTGCCCACGAACTCGGCGTTCACCCTGTCGTCGCCAAGCTGCTTTATTTACGGGGAAATCAGACCGTTGACTCGATGAAGTCATTTCTTTCGATGGAAGACGTCAGCATCCCGGATCCGTTTCTGATGAAAGACATGGAACTTGCCGTCGGAAGGATCCGAAAGGCAGTTATTTCTCATGAGAAAATCAAGATTTACGGAGATTTTGACGCCGACGGCGTGACTGCCGTTTCCACGCTTTATCTGTTTCTTCGATCTCAAGGTGCCGACGTATCGTATTTTATCCCCAACCGTTTGAGCGACGGATACGGTGTATCGAAAGACTCGATTGATCTGATCAAAGCAGACGGGACGTCGCTGATCATTACCGTTGATACCGGTATCACGGCGGTGGACGAGATCGCCTACGCGAACGCTATCGGTCTTTCTTTCGTCGTGACGGATCATCACGAGTGCCCGTCGGAACTTCCGCCGTCGGTGGCAAACGTAAATCCGCATCGGCAGGACTGTCCTTATCCGTTCAAGGACCTTGCGGGCGTCGGCGTCGTGTTCAAACTGCTGTGCGCTTACGAAGAGCGCTTCAGCGGGCTTGACCGCCTGAACGCCACGCTTTCGGTTTTTGACCGTTTTGCGGATCTGGTTTCGCTCGGTACGATCGGAGACGTCATGCCCATCGTCGGGGAAAACCGTATCATCGTCAGTCACGGTATTTCCATGATGAAGAAAAATCCGAGAGTCGGAATCGCCGCTCTCATAGACGCCGTGGCAGGAAAACCCGTTGCCGGAAATACCAATATCACATCGACTTATATCGGTTTTAATCTCGTCTCAAGGATCAATGCGGCGGGTCGCATTACGTCGGCTTATGACGCTTTGGATCTTTTCCTGACGGATGACTATAACACGGCGCTTACTGTCGCGCAGGGGCTTTGTGCTGCCAACAAGATACGGCAGGACGAGGAAAATGAGATCCTCGCGCAATCGGAAGAGCAGTTGTCGCTTTATGCCGATGCCGAACGTTACCCCGTTGTCGTTCTTCAAGACGATCACTGGCATCACGGCGTCGTCGGGATCGTAGCCGCCAGGATTCTCGAAAAATACGGAAGACCAACCATTCTCGTGTCGTTTGAGGGAAACGGAGATACGCCGTCGGATGAAGACGTCGGCAAAGGATCCGGCAGAAGTATCAAAGGTCTGAATCTCGTCGGGGCGCTTCGCGGTTGTTCCGATTGTCTCATAAAATACGGTGGGCACGAGCTCGCCGCCGGGCTTTCCGTTTCCCGCGGAAATCTCTCGGTTTTCCGTGAGCGTATCAACGCGTATGCGAGAGAGAACCTTACGAATGACGCTCTGATCCCGAAACTCGAGGGAGATCTCAAAATACCGTTTTCGGATGTCGGAATGACTCTTGCTGAGGATCTGCACGTTATGGAACCTTTCGGCACGGGGAATCCCGTTCCCGTTTTTTTGACGGAGGGATGCTTCGTCCGTGAAATCACATCGTGTTCCGGCGGCAAGCATACGCGTCTTTCTCTCGGTGACGGCAGTTTCGGCGTTACCGCAATGTATTTTTCTCACTCCCCGGAATCTCTCGGATTTCACGTCGGCGATCGTGTTGACGTCATGTTCAATCTCGACGTGAACGAGTGGAATAACCGCCGCTCGGCACAGATGATCGTCAAGGATATCCGTCTTTCGGAAATAAACGGAAAAGAAACGCCGCTTGATGAAGCCGAATTTTTAAGGGTCTGGAACGGCGGAACATATACCGCGGCCGATCAATATCTGCCGTCCCGCGAGGATTTCAAGGCGGTTTACCTGACTTTGTTATCCTGCTACCGCAACGGAGTCGGAACCTTGCGTTTTGACGAAATGCTCGCAAGACTTACGTTCGCAACGGAGACACCCCAACACGTTTCATACGTCAAGCTTCGCATCATCGTCAAGGTCATGATCGAATTGAATATCATGAATATTACGGAGAACGAAAACGGCTGTTCTTTCGCTCCCCGATTCCCGAGTGAAAAAACAGATCTCGAAAAATCTTCGTTACTGAAGAAAATACGTAATCAGCAAAATTAACGACCGTTTGGAGTATCACGATGGATCCTTTCGCAAAACCTTTGTTTGATTTGATTCTGAAAAGTGAAAAAAATTATAACGTCGAGAAGATCACGGAAGCGTACGAATACGCCTCTCTCTGTCACGACGGTCAGATGCGTCAGAGCGGGGAACCGTATATCAGTCATCCGCTCGCAGTTGCCACGATCGTCGCCGAACTCGGTCTCGATACCGATTCCGTGTGTGCCGCGTTGCTCCATGATACTGTCGAGGACTGTTCCGATAAAACCAACCTTGACGTTATAAGAAAGAAATTCGGCGACGACGTCGCGCTTCTCGTGGACGGCGTGACCAAGAATATCCAGGTCCAACTCGCCGACAAAGAAGAAGAGCATATCGAAAACATCCGGAAAATGCTTCTCGCGATGAACAAGGATATCCGCGTTATCTTTATCAAACTTTGCGACCGTCTCCATAACATGAGGACGCTGACCGCGAAAAAAGAGGAAAGACAGCGTGCGATCGCCCTTGAAACCATGTATATCTACGCACCTCTCGCTCACCGTCTCGGTATGCAGAGAATCAAGCAGGAACTCGAAAACCTCAGTCTGATGTATCTGGATCCCATCGGCTATCATGAAGTGGAGGAGGAGATCCGTAAGAGGTACGGATTGTCCCGTAATCTTCTGCAGGAGGCAGAAAAACTGATCGGGGAAAAACTCGCGGAGAACGGGATCGGTTACAAGCTCGAAAGCCGTATCAAGTCGGTTTACAGTCTTTACCGCAAGATGTATTCTTTCAATAAATCCTTCGACGAAATCTACGATTTTTACGCCGTGAGGATCATCCTCGACACGGAACTGGAATGTTATACCGCACTTGGCCTCGTTCACGAAATGTTCAAGTCCGTGCCCGGCCGTTTCAAGGATTATATTTCCACGCCCAAGCCCAACCTTTACCGTTCCTTGCATACGACGGTCATCGGAAACGGCGGTTTTCCTTTCGAGGTGCAGATCAGAACACAACAGATGCACGAGGAAGCCGAATTCGGTATCGCCGCGCACTGGAAGTATAAATCGGGAGAAAAATCGCAGGAAAGTATCGACGAGAAACTCCGCTGGATCGCACAACTTCTCGAATCCGACGAAAATACCAGAGATCCAGAAGAGTTCATGCGTTCTTTCAAAACGGATATTTTCCATGATGAAACTTTCGTATTTACGCCGAAAGGGGACTGCATATCTCTCCCGCAGGGGTCAACCGTCATAGATTTTGCCTATGCGATCCATTCCGCTGTCGGTAACAAGATGACCGGCGCGAAGATCAACGGTGTCATCGTCCCGATCGACCGGGTGCCGCAGAACGGTGAGATCGTCGAGATCATCACCGGCGGGGCAAGCAAAGGGCCGAGCCGCGACTGGCTGAAGATCGTGACGACGGCACAGGCAAAAAGTAAGATCCGTCAATGGTTCAAAAAAGAAAAAAGAACAGAAAATATCCAGGTCGGAAGAGCGGAGATTGAAAAGGAAGTCAAGAGGATGGGCGGGAATGTTACCGCCGAACAACTCGATGAGATCATCGCCGCGATCGGGAAAAAGATCGGTATTACCGACGCGGATGATTTCTACAATACGCTCGGCTTTGGCGGTATTACGATCACGAGATTCCTGCCGAAGATCAAAGAAGAGATTGAAAAACTAAATGCTGCGGAAGCTTTGCCGCTTTCAAGTGAAGAAGAACTGAAGAACGTCAAGATCGAAGCAAACAAAAAACGCCTTCGTTCCAGTGGCGGTATTTTGATCGACGGAGAGAGCGGATGTCAAGTAAAGTTTGCAAAATGCTGCAATCCGCTTCCCGGCGACAGCATCGTCGGATTTATTACCCGCGGCTTCGGCATATCCGTTCATAAATCGGACTGCAAAAACGTGGTCGCGAGCCGTACGGAAGAAAATCTTTCCCGCTGGGTCCATGCCGAATGGGAGAAAGCGTCCGGCTCCCACGAGGCGACTTACGAAGCAGGCATCCAGATGTGCATCCGTGACGGTATCGGCATCATCGCCGCTATTTCGACCATTCTCGCAGATATGAAGGTGCCCATCATGTCCATCAATACGCAACAGGGGAAACAGCCCGACGAACGATTTGTGAATCTTTCGATCGCCTGCAAGAGTACCTCCCATTACGACGCTATCGTCAGCAAACTCAAGACTTTACCGTTCGTCATTTCCGTCACGAGAGGTAACGGCTGATGATCGCTGTCATTCAACGTGTCTTTTCCGCCGGTATCGTCGCCGACGGTATTGATAAAGGTAGAATCGGAAAAGGGCTTTATATTCTTCTCGGAGTCGAAGAAAACGATTCGGTCAGGGACTGTCGTCTTCTTGCCGATAAGATCGTGAAACTCCGTATTTTCAGCGACGCTGACGGAAAGATGAATCTTTCCCTCGCCGACGTCGGGGCAGACGCCGCCGTTGTATCCAATTTCACCCTTTGCGCCAATTATGCCCACGGCAATCGGCCGGATTATCTTATGGCGGCAAAACCTGCCGTAGCCGAACCGCTTTACCTCCATTTCGTCTCCCTTTTACAAGAACGCGTTTCTCACGTCATAACGGGAACGTTCGGTGCCGATATGAAAACGTCGATGGAAACCGACGGTCCTGTGACTATCGTGATGCACTCCTCCGTTCTCGGAGGAAACGGCAATTTCAAATAAGAACGGATTGATTTTATGATACTGCACGCTGAAGGAAACGTAAAACTGTATTATCTGCAAACGCTTTGTCTGATCTTCTTTCCCGGCTCTACGTTTTCTCCCGATGAAGAACCGGGGGAGGGTGTGCCGGAAGTATTTGTCAAAGTGTACCCGGATAACGATAATAATGCCTGTACGGCATACGTTTCCATACGGTTAAACGATAAAATATGCGAGTCGAGCGAGACTGTTTCTTACGACGTTCCTCTTGTGATGGCGGATCACGAATCCTTGGCTGTCGGACGTGCCTTTTTCGCCGCAGGAAAAGAACTTCTCGGTCTGACCTCCCCCTGGGGTATTCTGACCGGGATACGCCCCTCGAAAATTGCCGCGAAACTCCTTCTTGCCGGAAACGGCGTATTGAAGACCCGGAAGATCCTGCACGAAGAGTATCTTCTGAATCCGCAAAAAGCGGCACTTGTCACGACTGTCGCCGGCTCCGAGATCAAAACGCTCAAAAGTATGCCGAAAAATTCGTGTTCCCTGTACATATCCGTGCCGTTTTGCCCGACGAGATGCGCGTATTGCAGTTTTGTGTCCTATACGACTCCGAAACTTCTTTCCCTGATTGATGAGTATCTCAATTGTCTGATCAAGGATCTCGGAAATACCTTCACGACAATCCGCAAACTCGGGTTTTCCATCCATACGATATATATAGGCGGAGGAACCCCCACGATCCTGTCCGCGGCGCAACTTAAAAAACTACTGTCGTACATACACCGTCATCTTCGTGACGGGGAAGCGGTCGAGTTTTCGCTCGAAGGGGGGCGCCCCGATACGATCACCAAAGAAAAAGTCGATATGGCGGTATCTTACGGCGTAACCCGCATGAGCGTAAATCCGCAGACGCTGAATGACGATATTCTCAAAGAGATCGGAAGAAAGCATACCGTCGCGGATTTTTACCGCGCGTACGATATTGTAAAAGCGAGCGGTATCAAGGATATCAATATTGATCTGATCGCCGGATTACCCGGCGACGATTTCAAAAATTTTTCCGATACGATGGACAAGATCATTGCTCTTCATCCTACGAACATTACCGTTCATTCTTTCACAGTCAAGAAAGCATCCGACGCATTAAAACGCAATTCCGCAATTTATTCTACGGCAGGAACTGATGCGACAAAGAGTGTTGCTTATGCGCAACTGAAGACGAAATTCGCCGGATACCGACCGTACTATATGTACAAGCAAAAGAATACGATAGGGAATCTTGAGAACGTCGGCTATGCCGTTGACGGTGCAAAATGTCTTTATAACGTTTATATGATGGAAGAAAAGCAAACGATCTTCGGTGTCGGTGCCGGTGCCGTCACAAAACTCGTTTCACTCACAGAGCGTCCGGAGGACGTCAGGATCAAACGCATCTTCCAGCCGAAATATCCTTATGAGTATCTTCAGGAAAATCACGACGATCTGATGAAACAGACATCACTACAGATCCTGTCATTTTTTGACGGTACGGTTTCATAACCCATATATCCTGTTCATATATTTGGACAGGATTTTTTTATGAAACGGAGAGATCTTGTGACGGAAAAAGTGAGAAAGAGCGCCTGGACTCTGACGGTATCCGCGCTTACGGTAAAAGTGATCGGTGCGGTCTTCAAGGTTCCGCTCCTCCGTGTTCTGACAGATGAGGGCATGGGGTATTTCAATACCGCATACACGATCTATTCATTTTTATATCTGATTTGTACCGCCGGTGTCCCGAAAGGTATCTCCATTCTTTTATCCACGAAGAATACGACCGAGTCTTATCGTAAAGTCGAAGCAATATGTTTCCGCTTTTTCCTCATCCTCGGTGCCGGAGTATCGGTTTTGCTTCTGATTTTGTCTTTTCCGCTTTCACGGCTGATCGGCAACTCCGACGCGGCTTTTACGCTTATTGTTATGGCACCTTCCTTGATCTTCATATCGTTATCGGGCGTTTGTAAAGGTATTTTCAATGAAAGGAGAGATTTTCTGTCCGTCGCGGTTTCCGACGTGATCGAAAGCGTGATGAAATTATCTCTCGGCTTGGCTTTTTCTTTATTCGCAACATTGAAAAAATGGCCTTTGCCGATCGTTTCCGCTTTTTCGGTCCTCGGCATCACCATCGGTTCGGTTATAGGATTTCTTTATTTGCTTATTCACTATAAAGCAGAGAAGAACAGCCGAAAGCTTACTGTCAAAGTCGGAAATAACGATGCTTTCCGTATTCTGAAAGAACTCTTTTCCATTACATTTCCCATCACGCTCGCGGCGGGGGTTAATTCCCTGTCTCATCTGATCGATCTCGGACTGATCATGAAACGACTGATGGCAGGCGGCGTGTCCTCCGAGGATGCGATTGCCCTTTACGGTAACTATACGACGCTCGTCGTCCCGATGTTTGCGCTCGGGGGAAGTATCGCCGTCAGCGTCAGTCTATCCGCACTTCCGCAACTATGCCGTGAACGAAATGACAGATCCGGTTTCTTTGCCGTTTATCATTCTTACACGGTCAGAATGTCGTATATTATCGTTCCGATGTCTTTCGGACTTTTCTTTTTCGGGGAGACGGCGCTTCGTCTCCTATTCCCGGCATCCAGCGTAGAGATCGCCGCACCTTTACTGAAACTGATTTCTCCGGCGATCTTGCTGTCGGCTTTATTCACAATGACTTCGACGGCGCTTGAGGCGGTCGGAAAACAAAGCGCGGCTCTGTTATCCGTGACACTCGGTGCAGTTGCAAAGATTGCTGTCAGTTACTTTTGTATCGGAAACCCCGATATCGGGATGAAAGGGGCACCTCTCGGCACGCTGGTTTCCTGCGGTGTCACGTTATTGACGTCTTCCGTTTTATTGTATATGGACAAAGGCGTTTTCCCGGATCCGATACGTGAATTTATCTCGCCTTTCCTTTGCAGCGTGCCGGCTTTTCTTGCGGTCTCTTATTACTTGAGATCGAAGACAAACGTCTTGTCTTTCCGTGATAATTTATTTGCGGTTATACTCGGAGGCGTAATATATATTTTTATTTTAGGATGCGTTTTCTATGGCCGGAAACTTCTTTTTCACGATGAGAAATTGTGCAATGTGCAATAAAAAAAGAAGATAAATTTGGCGAAATAGACGAAGTGAAAAAAACAAATACGGAAAATAAGTGGAGTTTCCTTGTATTTTCAACGGTTTTCGGTATAATGGATACGTCCATTAAAAATTGAAAGGAACAAAAAAATGAACAAACTTGATCTTGTAAACGTAATTTCCGCAGAGACCGGTCTGAAGAAGAAAGATGCCGAGTCCGCACTCAACGCTACGATCGCCGCTATCGAAGGCGCTCTGAAAGACGGCGACAAAGTGTCCCTTATCGGATTTGGTAACTTCGAAGTCAAAAAGGTTGCTGCTCACATCGGACGTAACCCTCAGACCAATCAGGAAATCAAGATTCCCGAATGCAAGAAGCCCGTATTCACCGCTTCTAAAGTACTGAAGGATTCCGTCAACGGTTAATTTTGAGACTCGATAAATATCTGAAAGTATCCCGTTTGATCAAACGACGTACGGCTGCCAACGAGGCATGTGACGACGCTCACGTTTCGGTAAACGGAAAAACAGCGAAAGCGTCCTATGACGTCAAAATCGGGGACGTGATTTCGATTCTTTTCGGATCCAAGACGGTCAACGTACGTGTCCTTGACATTCGCGATACCACAAAAAAATCCGAATCTGCAGGTATGTACGAAGTCCTGTCCGATTAAAACCGAATAATGTAAAAAGCCATTTCATATCTTATGATTGAAATGGCTTTTTTTCGGAGGTTTTATGGAAGAAAAACAAGTTTTGCAACTGACTGACCGGCATCACATGACGCTGAATACCGTGCTTTGCGTTTCCGCTTTCGATCATTCCTACGTGAAACTGGGAACGGAAAAGGGTGAAATCGAGATCGCAGGGAAAGATCTGAAAATCACGGATCTGTCAAAAGAGAAAAAAAGTGTGATTCTTGAGGGTGAAATCAAGGACATTTCCTTTTCTGAGAAAAACGACAGATCAAAAAGTCTTTTCGGCGGAAAACTACGTTGAAGTATTTTTCGGTATATTCCATAGTCCGGTGTTACCTCTCTGCGGCGGGAGTCGGTCTTTCGTGCGGTATCATTTATCCGATTTTGGGGGATATTAAAAAAGCAACAGAAGAATGGTTCGTCCTATCCTTTCGTTGCATCGCAAAAGGACTGTCCGATCGCCCAAAACCGCGTGAAGTGAAATTGTCTTTCTTGTCCGATTTTTTGTATTTCTTCTGCTTTTCCGCTTTCTTTCTTCTGATCCTTTACGTCTTTTTGGATCTGACTTTCCGTTTTGCCGCATTGTTTTTCGTGATCACGGGTTTTTCTCTCGGTTTTTTCATTTCCAAAAGATATCTTCATAAATTTTTCCGTTTTCTTTACGAAAAAGTGACGGGTATTTACGCTCGATTTCTGATCGTCATTACCGCTCCTTTGCGTTTTCTTGCCTGTGCTTTTTTCGATTTTATATTGGCTCCTGTACTTGATGCGATGAAAATAGCGTTAAAAACCGGAAAAACAAGGAAAATTATCCGTCAAAAAATGAAATCTTATTCCTCTTTTTTATTGACGCGTGCGCGCAAATATGATAAAATAAGCATAGCGTAGTAATAGCGTAGTAAAAGAAAGGAAGTCGCCATGGAAGACCTTGCCGGATATTACTTTCATCAGGGAACCAATTTTCGCGCTTACGAATATCTCGGCTGTCACTTGTTATCCGACGACGACGGCTTTCGTTACGTTTTCAGAGTTTGGGCACCCAATGCCGTTTCGGTTTCACTTGTTGGGGATTTCTGTTCGTGGGATACTCCCGTTCCGATGCGGAAAGTAACTTCAAACGGTGTATATGAAGTTGAAATAACTTCCGACGTCTCTCTCGAACGGCAGAATTATAAATACAGCATTGAGGGCAGAGACGGGGTTTTTCGGTACAAAGGGGATCCTTACGCCGCCATGTCGCGCGGAAAAGCCGACGGGGCATCCGTCATTTTCACGGGATCGCGGCACGTCTGGCACGATGATGCTTATCTGCGATCGAGAAGAAAAAAGATCGCTTTCGACGGTACGGGTTTTGTTTCCGTTCCGATTCACGTTTACGAAGTTCATTTTTCGAGTTTTATCCGCGTGGATGATAAAATCCCCTCATACCGGGAAATGGCGGATATTCTGATTCCGTACGTTAAGGTCATGGGCTTCACGCACGTTGAGTTTTTGCCCCTCACCGAGTATCCGTACGACGGTTCGTGGGGGTATCAGGTCGGTGCATTTTTCGCCCCGACTTCAAGATTCGGTGATCCCGACGACTTTCGATATCTCATTGACGCCTTTCACAAAAACGGGATCGGCGTGATCCTCGACTGGGTTCCCGCCCATTTTCCGAAAGACGAGTGGGGACTTTACGAGTTTGACGGACAACCTCTTTACGAATATCAAGGGAAAGACCGGCAGGAGTCATCATCCTGGGGAACCCGATTTTTTGATCTCGGAAGAGAAGAAGTCCAGTCATTTCTGATCTCCAACGCCTTGTATTATCTGCGTGAGTTTCACGTGGATGGCCTCCGCGTTGACGCCGTCGCCTCGATGCTTTATCTCGATTACGACAGAAAGCCCGGGGAGTGGTGTCCGAACATCTACGGCGGGCGTGAGAATCTCGAAGCTGTCTCATTTCTGAAAAAACTGAACAGCGCCGTCCTCGGCGAAATACCGGACGTCCTGATGATCGCTGAAGAATCGACGGCGTTTCCCGGTGTTACACACCCCGTTTCGGAGGGGGGGCTCGGTTTCAGTCTGAAATGGAACATGGGATTTGCCAACGATTATTTCGACTATCTTACGATGGATCCCGTTTATCGAAAATATCATCATGACGCCCTGACATTTCCTTTGATGTACGCGTATTCCGAAAATTACGTTCTTCCCATTTCTCACGACGAAGTCGTACACGGAAAACTCTCGTTCATCAATAAAATGAACGGTGATTACGAAAACAAATTTCTGCAGGCGAGAACGGCGCTGATGCTTCTTATGACATATCCGGGGAAGAAAATGATGTTCATGGGAACAGAGTTTGCGCAGTTCCGCGAATGGGATTATGAGAATCCCCTCGAATGGTTCATGCTCGATTACGACAATCACCGAGAGTTCCGTGATTATGTCATGGCGCTCAATCATTTTTATCTTTCCCGCAGCGAACTCTGGCAGGATGACTTTTCTCCCTCCGGTTTTTCATGGATCTTACCCGATGAAAACGCCAAAAACGCCGTTGCCTTCAAACGACGAAACCGAAAAGGAGAAGAACTCATCGTTTTGCTCAGTTTTTCGGGAGCGGAGCAGACGCTTCGGATTCCTTTGAGTGCCGGTTCTTATCTTCGGTTGATGTTCGCTTCTCACGACAGTGTCAGACCTGCCCTTGACCGCATGAAAAAAGAGAGTAAAACCAAAGAATACGGCGATATCACCTTGCCGCCGTTTTGCGGCGTTATCCTCAAAGAAATCAAACGTAAAACTTTTTACAGAATTCCCGACAACGAAATCTGATTCAAGAAAATCTTTATAGAAAGCGGATAACAATATGTATTGCAAAAAAGAATGTATTGCCATGTTACTTGCCGGTGGGCAGGGATCCCGTCTTTACGATCTGACAAAACAAACCGCAAAACCCGCCGTTTCTTACGGAGGAAAGTACAAGATCATTGACTTTCCTCTTTCCAACTGCATTAATTCGGGAATTGATACCGTGGGTGTTCTCACTCAGTATCAGCCGCTCGCGCTGAACGAGTATATCGGAAACGGTGAGCCCTGGGATCTTGACCGTATGCGCGGTGGTCTTTCCGTTCTTCCGCCTTATCAGGGTACCCATTCTTCCGACTGGTATAAGGGTACAGCTAACGCCATTTATCAGAATATTCCTTTCATCAATCAGTACGATCCCGATTACGTACTGATCCTTTCGGGCGACCATATTTACCGTATGGATTACGCCAAAATGCTCGAGCAGCATAAGAAGACCGGCGCTGCCTGTACCGTCGCGACGATCACCGTGCCGATGGAAGAGGCGTCCCGCTTCGGTATTTGCAATACCAATCCCGACGGTTCGATCTACGAGTTCGAGGAAAAGCCGAAAAAACCCAAGAATAATCAGGCATCCATGGGCATTTATATCTTTACGACGAAAAAACTCATTGACTATCTGACGATCGACGAAGAAGACAAGACGTCTTCCAACGATTTCGGCAAGAACGTTATTCCGAATCTCCTTGCGCACGGGGAAAAACTTTATGCTTACGCTTTTTCCGGATACTGGAAAGACGTAGGAACCATCGCTTCTTTGTGGGAATCCAATATGGATCTTCTCGGTGAAACTCCGATATTGAATCTCGCCGACGCGAATTTCCGTATTTATTCCCGTAATTCCGCACGTCCGCCTCAGTTTATCGGCAGAAACGCGTCGATTGTCAATTCGCGTATTTCCGAGGGATGCCGTATCTACGGTAATGTCGAAAATTCCATTCTTTCCGGCGGTGTCGTCATTGAAGAAGGCGCGATCGTCAAAGACTCCGTGATCATGGAAGACGTTATCGTCCGCAAGGATGCCAGGATTTTTACTTCCATTATCGATTCCGATTCCACGATCGGCGAAAACAGTACCGTAGGTATTGACGGCGCCGATAAATCCAACATCACCGTTGTCGCGAAGGGCAGTATCGTTCCTTCGGTCAATATGTAAGGAGGGATCCGTATGCATACGTACAGTACCGCCGGCATTATCTTTTCCAATCTGAATGACAACACCCTGTCCGAACTCACACAGGACAGAACGGTTGCGGCGATCCCCTTTGCCTGCCGCTACCGCCTTGTCGATTTTTGTCTTTCCAACATGGTGAATGCGAATATTTCGCACATCAATATCGTCGCCAATTATAATTACCGTTCCCTTGCCGATCATATCGGAAGCGGAAAAGACTGGGACCTTGCGAGACGGAAAGGCGGTATCAATTTTATTTCTCCGTACCAGACCTCGCATACTTCTTCCTCAAAACTGTATTCTTATCATTTGGACGCTCTCAAAAACATGAAAGAATACATAAATGAATTCAAAGAAGAATACGTCGTTCTCATGGACGCCGACAATATTTATAACATTGATCTGTCGGAACTGATCCGTCAGCACATGAAAACGGATGCCAATATCACTATTATTACCAAGAGAGCGACCCCCGATTACACGACCAATCATCCGAGAATGATGATCTCTTCCGTCGCCGGAAAGATCACCGATATCAAGACCGGTACGGAATACGACGAAAAAGATCCCGAGGTCTCGCTCAATACCTTCATTATGAAGACTTCGTATCTGCGTACGCTCATCGCACGGGCGGAAAAAGAGAAGATCGAGAGTCTGACGGAGATTATTCTTCATTCCTTCAAATATGAGAATTTCCGGTCCTATTGTTTCCCGGGCTATGTCGCATCGGTTTCGACTTTCATGGATTATTACCACTGTTCCATGGAGATCACGCAGAACGAGCAGGCGAGAGAATCTCTTCTGACCAAGAAAAACTCCCCGATATTTACCAAGATTCACAATTCCGTTCCCACGATGTATCTTGAGGGCGCCAAGGTCGAAAACTCCCTGATCGCCGATGACTGCGTCATTCAGGGTACCGTTATCAATTCCGTGATTTCGAGAAACGTGCATATAGCCAAAGGCGCCGTCGTCAAGAACTCCGTTCTGTTTTGGGGTTGCAACGTCGGCCCGAATGCGCAGCTGAATTGCGTCGTTGCCGATAAAGACGTGACGATCACCGATTCCGTCAATATTTCCGGAAACAAGAATTTGCCTATCTACATTGAAAAAATGCGTAAGGTATAATTTATGAAAGTCTTATTCGTAGCGAGTGAAGCCAATCCTTTTGCCGCCAGCGGCGGACTCGGCGATGTAATGGGTGCACTGCCGAAAACTCTTGTGAAAACCGACAAAACCGTAAGCGCTTCCGTCATTCTGCCGCTTTACGGCAGTGTGAAAGAAGAATACCGCCAGAAAATGAAGAAAGTCGCCGATCTTTCTTTCCCTCTTTCCTGGAGAAATACCGGCGCTTCCGTGTTTTCTCTCAAAGTTTCCGGCGTGAACTATCTTTTTATCGAAAACCATTACTATTTCAAACGTGATACCCTTTACGGTCAGTCGGATGACGGCGAGCGTTTTGCATTCTTTTCGACAGCCGTCGTGGAGTACATGAAAGCGACGGGTGATATCCCGGATATTCTTCATGCCAACGACTGGCAGTCTGCGTTGACGGTCATTTATCTGAAGACCGAATATTCGCATCTTTCGATCTTCTCAAAGATCAAAACCATCTATACGATACACAATATCGAATATCAGGGTAAATTTGATCCTTACATTCTCGGCGACGTTTTCGGTTTGAGTGCGAAGTATTATCACACGGTCGAATTTGACGGTTGCATCAATCTGATGAAAGGTGCGATCACGCTTTCCGACTACGTTTCGACCGTCAGTCCGAATTACGCGAACGAACTGCGCCACGATTTCTTTGCTTTCGGACTTGCCGACGTTATTTCCTCGGTTTCCGGTAAAATGCGGGGTATCATCAACGGCATTGATTACTCGTATTTTTCACCCGAAAAGGGTGGGGACATCACCTTGCCGTACGGAATCAAAGATCTTAAATCCGGAAAGGCAGCCAATAAAACCGCGCTTCAGCAAGAACTCGGGCTTACCGTTCATTCGGACGTGCCGATGCTTGCCATGATCACCCGTCTGACCGCAGGAAAAGGAATGGATCTTGTTTTGCGGATCCTCGACGAGCTGCTCTGCGAGAACGTGCAGGTCGTTATCCTCGGTACCGGGAACGCGGAATATGAAGAGGCGATCCGCGCCGCAGAATCACGCCATCCCGCGAATATGCGTGCCCTCGTAAAATTTGATCGCACACTCTCGAAGAAACTCTATGCAGCATCCGATATTTTCCTGATGCCTTCGAAGAGCGAACCCTGCGGCCTTTCGCAGATGATCGCCTGTTCTTACGGGACCGTTCCCGTCGTTCGTTCCGTAGGCGGACTTTACGATTCGATCCGTGCCTACGGGGAAGAGGGTGCGAACGGCTTCCGATTCGATAATTACAATGCGCATGAACTTTTGTTCACGGTCAAACGTGCCTTGTCACTTTACCGTGAAGAAAAAGAGTGGGATAAACTCGTACTCACCGCGAAAAAATCCGATTTTTCATGGAACAGATCCGCGGCACAGTATCTCGATATGTATAACACCGTGCTTCGGTGGTAAAATGTTTTATAAAAGATTGGATAATATCAATGAATCATTCTTCTGAAAATAAGAAAACGGAACTCCCTTCTCAAACGGATATCGGCGAAAAGATAATCCAGAAACTGATCGCCAGAGGTATCTCGGATCCCAAACTCGCGACAGATGAACAAATGTATCACGCCGTCGTATCGGCGGTCAAAGACATACTCGGAGAAAACCGGGAAAACTTCACGAGACTTGCCAAACAAACGTCGGCGAAACGCGTTTGTTATCTCTGTATGGAATTTCTCGTCGGACGCTCTCTGAAAAACTACCTCATGAATATGGGACTTTACGACAGTGTGTGCCGATTCCTGTCGGAGAGCGGGACATCTTTTGAAAAGATCTACGCCTGTGAAGCGGATCCGGGACTCGGAAACGGCGGTCTCGGCAGACTTGCCGCCTGCTTCATGGATTCACTGACCGCAAAAGACTATTTTGCAAACGGGTATTCGCTGCTTTATGAAAACGGTCTTTTCAAACAAAAGATCATTGAAGGAGAGCAGGTCGAACTTCCCGATGATTGGATCCCCGGCGGCGGTGCTTGGCTTTTTCCTCATCCCGAGAAGAGCATTTCCGTCCGCTTCGGCGGAAAGATCACAGAATCGTGGGCGAACGGGGAATGTAAGATCACGCATACCGAATACGACGAAGTGAAAGCCGTTCCCTACGATCTTCTGATCCCGGGTACCGTCAGCAACGCGACGAATTCCATTCGGCTTTGGAGAGCGCGTCAACCTTATTCCGGCATCAACGGCTACGATATTTCGCAGAGTTCATACGTCCGTCATCTCAATGAAGCGGACAGCGTCGAGATCATCACAAAGCAGTTGTATCCGCCGGACGATCATGATGAAGGCAAACTTTTGCGTCTGACGCAACAGTATTTTCTTGTTTCTGCCTCACTTCAAAGTATCATTCGGGATTATTTCAGTTCCAAAGGTTCGCTTGAAGGGTTTGAAGACAATATCGCGATCCATATCAACGATACGCATCCCGCACTTTGTATTCCCGAACTTATGCGCATTTTTATGGATGTATATTCTTTTTCCTGGGAAGACGCCTGGCGCATCGTTACCAAATGCGTTTCCTATACGAATCATACGGTTTTACCCGAAGCCCTCGAATGTTGGCGCGTCGATCTCTTTTCAATCAAACTTCCGAGAATATATAATATCGTTCTCGAGATCAACCGCCGATTCACCACCGATCTTTGGAATCTGTATCCCGGTGACTGGGACAGAATATCCCGTATGTCCATCGTCGCGTATAACCAGGTGAGAATGGCGAATCTTTCCGTCGTCGGTTCTCATACCGTCAACGGGGTTTCCAAATTGCACAGTGAGATCCTCAAGAAAACCATTTTTCACGATTTTTACAAAATGGATCCCGCGAAGTTTACGAACGTTACGAACGGCGTCGTACACCGCCGTTGGCTGAATTACGCCAATCCCGGACTTTGTTCTCTGATATCCGATCTGATCGGTGACGACTTCCGAGAGAATGCGGGAGAACTCTCAAAACTTTCGGCATTTGCCGAAGATAAGAACGTTCTTACCCGCGTTTCCGAGATCAAACTTTCGAACAAAGTCAATTTTGCCAACTATGTGCACGAAAAGACGGGGAAGATCATTGATCCCCGATCCGTTTTTGACGTTCAGATCAAGAGAATGCACGAATATAAACGTCAGCTCCTCAACGTGCTCAAGATCATGTCGCTTTACGAGCAGATCCTCGATAATCCGAACGCCGATATTCCCCCGCAGACATTCATATTCGGTTGTAAAGCCGCGCCGGGATACGCTATGGCGAAAAAGATCATCAAACTGATCTATTTTCTTTCGGAAGAACTCGAGCGCAATCCTCTTACCAAAGACCGTTTGCGCATCGTCTTCATGGAAGAGTATAACGTTTCTCTCGCGGAAAGACTGATACCCGCCGCCGATATATCCGAACAGATCTCTCTGGCGGGTAAAGAGGCGAGCGGAACCGGCTGTATGAAACTGATGATGAACGGTGCCGTTACTGTCGGAACGCTTGACGGAGCAAACGTGGAGATCCTCGACGCCGTCGGGGCGGATAATATGTACGTTTTCGGACTCAACACTCCGGAAGTGGAAGAACTTTGGCGCAACGGTTACGTCGCCCGTGAGTATTATCACGCGTCGGAACTCTTGCGAAAAGTCATCGACCGTTTTTCCATGCCGATAGGCGGTCAGGATTTTTCGCATATTTCCGATTATCTCGTCAACGGCGGTTACGGGATCGCCGATCCTTTTATGTGCCTTGCCGATTTTGAGTCATACACGAACGCCTATAACGCAGCCATGAAAGATTATAAAGATCCTTTGGTATGGGCTAAAAAATCCATTATCAATACGGCAAAAAGCGGCATCTTTTCTTCGGACAACAGCGTTTCGCACTACGCGTCCGAAATCTGGCACATGAAACCCGTCAGAAAAATCTGAAATTGCAGGAGATCGCCATGCGAGTTACGAACATTTTTCCGACAATCCGTTCGACCGCTTTCGGCGATCTTCTTTTCGTCCACGGTAAAACGAAAAACAGAACGACGGCATTTTGTTTACCGGACAAAGCGGGTGTATTGTTTTTCATTCCGAGAAGTCTTTGCCCGCTTGCGGTTACTGTTGAAGTGTTTTCCGAGGATCTTTCAATCCGGTCCGTTTACACCTGTGAGTATTTCGATACGGAAAATGAATCTGACGTGTTTCTCTTTGATTGCAGTATACTGCCCGTCGGACTCTACTATCTCCGTCCCGGATTTTCCGCGCTCGGAAATACCTATTACGGATACAAAAAGACGCACGGGCTTATTCTGACGACCGAACAGCGCCCCCCCGATATTCAGATTTCCGTGTCGGATTTTCATAACGAATCGAATCCTCCTGTTTACGGAGGCGTCATATACCACATATTCGTGGATCGCTTCTGTAAATACGGCAGATCTTCCTATAAAGGCGATTTCGTACTCATTGACGATTGGGAAAACGGGATGGTCGAATACCCGGCGTATCGGGGCGGGCCTTTGAAAAACAATACTTTTTTCGGCGGGACGCTCGACGGTATCAGCGAGAAACTGCCGTTTCTCAAGTCTCTCGGCGTCACGATTCTGTATCTCAGTCCTATTTTTGAAAGCCCGTCCAATCACAAATACGATACGGGTGATTACGCAAAGATTGACGATATGTTCGGCGGAGAGGCGGCATTTTCCGATTTGCTTGCCGCTTGCGCAAAGATGGGGATCGGTGTCATCCTCGACGGCGTTTTCAATCATACAGGTTCCGACAGCCGTTACTTCAACCGTTACGGTCATTATGATTCCGTCGGGGCTTATCAGAGTCAAAAATCACCGTATTATTCCTGGTATGATTTTCAGAATTATCCCGACCGTTACACTTGCTGGTGGGATATTCCGATCCTGCCTCGTATCCATCCCGACGTTCCCGATTGCCGTGCTTATTTTACCGGTGAGAAAGGTATTATTCCTCGTTACACCGAACTCGGCATTCTCGGCTTTCGACTTGACGTGGTCGATGAACTCAGCGACTCTTTTGTCGCCGATATCCGACGTGCCATGAGACAAGTCAATCCCCGTTCTTATCTGCTTGGCGAAGTCTGGGAGGATGCCTCCAATAAAATCGCCTACGGACAAAGAAAAAAGTACTATCTCGGTGAAGAACTCGACGGCGTCATGAATTATCCGCTGAGAAAAGGGCTGATAGCATATATTATGCGCGGAGATACCGAAGCCCTGAGGTACGCGCTGACGGATATTTACGAAAATGCGCCGCGGCGCATCCGTGACGCGATGATGAATTTTCTCGGGACCCATGATACCGAAAGGATCCTGACGGTTTTTGCCGACCACGATATTGCGGGACTGGATAATCACGCGTTGTCCGTTCTTCGTTGCAGCGGAGAAGAAAAAAAGGTAGCGAAGAAACGTCTGATTTCCGCCTATACCGTTCTTTCGACTTTGCCCGGTATTCCTTCGGTCTTTTACGGTGATGAAGCCGGAATGGAGGGGTATCACGATCCATTCAACCGTATGCCTTATCCGTGGGGAAAAGAAGATAAAACGATTCTACGGCGTTTTCGGAAAGCAGGCAAGATCCGTCATACGGAGAAGGTTTACGAAACCGGCGATTTTCATCTTCTTTCACTCGACCAAGATATGCTTATCTTTGCACGGACGGACGGGGAAGATGCCTGCCTGACGGTTTTCAATCGCTCGGACAAAAGAATCTCCATAGAATTCAGCAAAAATGCAAAAGATCTCCTGTCAGAAAAGAAAAACGACCGTTTTACGGTTTTACCGCTTACGGCGAGAATATTTTCGATCAGCAGAGATACCGGATTTTCCGTTGAAAAAAGCAAATAACGTCGCCGTTATTTGCTTTTTATTTTTTTCAGTTTTTCGATAAGGCGATCGACGTCGCTTTTATTGTTGAAGTAAGAAAAACTGACTCTTACGCAACCCGTTTCGTAAGTTCCGAGTTTTTTGTGAGCTAAAGGCGCACAATGAAATCCCGCCCTGACGCAAATCTCATAACGGTTGAGGTATTCCGCGATTTCCTCTGCCGAAAACGGAGGGTATAGAAAAGAAACGATACCGTTTCCCGCCGGGTAAAGAACCGAAAGGTCGTCGATCTCGCGCATTTTGTTGACACAGTACGACGTCAGTTCGTCAAGTTTTCTTCCGATCGTCTCTATACCGACAGACCTCACAAAATCAATTCCCGCGCCGAGGGTCATTATGGCAGGCGTGGAAAGTGTTCCGCCCTCCAGTCGTTCGGGCAGTGCAAGAGGCATTTCGGGATTTTTACTTTCGTTCCCGCTTCCTCCCTCGATCCAGGTGCCGAGTTCTCCGGAATCGGAAAAAACCGCGAAACCGCATCCCTGAATCCCGAATAATCCTTTATGCGCAGGAGCGCAGAGTACGTCTACCGGGTATTTTGACAGATCGAGATCCTCGTGACCTGCGATCTGTGACGCATCGGCAATAACGCAGATTCCGTATTTTTTCCGGATATCCGACAAAACGGATAAAGGCACCCGGTATCCCGAGATATTGGAGGCAAGGGAAGTTACGATATATTTGGTATTTTTCGTGATTCTTTTTTCTATTTCGTTTTTCGTATCGTTTCCGACGGAAAAGACAGAATAGTCGATTTTTCCCGCTTTTTTTAATTTTTCAATCGGTCTGAAAACCGCATTATGCTCAATATCGGATATTAGTACGTGGCAGAAACTTTGAATTTTCGATTTTATCGCCATATTGAGGGCGTATGTCGCGTTGGCGGTAAACACTACGTTTTCGGGATTTTGCAGATGAAAGAGCGTTGCCGTTTTTTCCCGGACCTCGTAGATTTTTTCCGACGCTTTCATAGAGAGAAAATGACTGCTTCTGCCGGGATTTCCGCCGTACAACCAAACGGCGTTTATCAGATCCCTGTAAACGCGGATCGGTTTTTGATAAGTTGTGGCGGCATTATCAAGGTATATCAATGTTTTTTCTCACTATAAGGATAGGTTTCATACGGAACGTCGTTGTTTCGTAAGGTCATGACGGCGTTCCAATAATCGTTATCATTGAATGTGACGCCGTAGGTACAACCGCGTCTTGTTTTTTCGGCATCTACTTTGATGATTTTTGATGGAATCCCGGATCGGTTCAACAATTTTTTCGCCTTTTCAGCGTAAGTGACGGAGGGAAGTGTTACGGTTATCATGGGTGTGTCCTTTCTTTTTCCTGCTGTTACTATTTTATGCGCTGTATTTTTTATTGCGAAATATGGAAAAATGCTGGACTTTTTGCCGTCATTGTGTTATACTACGTTCGTATTATTCTGTTTATCCGAAGGATAAAAACAAGGGGATTTTCATGGAAGAGATCAAAACCAATTTTATTCATGACATTATTGATGCGGATCTTGCGGCAGATCCCGAGCTGCGCGTTCATACCCGTTTTCCGCCTGAGCCAAACGGTTATCTTCATATCGGTTCCGCTAAAGCGATCTGGATCAATGCCATGACCGCAAAAAAATACGGCGGTACTTTTAATCTCCGTTATGACGATACGAATCCGTCGAAAGAAGACAATGAATACGTCGAGAGTATCTATGAGGATCTCAAATGGCTCGGATGCGAACCCGACGGCGGTATATTTTACGGCTCCGATTATTTTGATAAGTGCTATGAATATGCCGTAAAACTCATCAAAGAGGGAAAGGCATACGTCTGCGATCTTTCCGCCGATGAAATGAGGGAATACCGCGGAACTCTGACCGAACCCGGTAAAAACAGTCCTTACCGTGACAGATCCGTCGAAGAAAACCTGGATCTGTTTGAAAGAATGAAAAACGGCGAGTTTCCCGACGGCGCGAAAACCCTGCGTGCCAAGATCGACATGGCGGCTCCCAATATCAATATGAGAGACCCGGCAATTTATCGGATCGTTCATACTTCTCATCACAGACAAGGGGATAAATGGTGCATTTATCCGCTTTACGATTATGCGCATCCGATCCAGGACGCAACGGAAGGAATTACTCATTCGCTTTGCTCGATTGAGTTTGAAAACCATCGTCCTCTCTATGAATGGGTCGTCAATAACGTCTTTTCCACCGGAGACGATAAGCCTCTGCCGTTCCCGAAACAAAGAGAGTTTGCCCGTCTCAACGTCACTCACACCGTCATGAGTAAGCGTTATTTGCGCCAGCTCGTGGAAACCGGACTTGTTGACGGATGGGACGATCCGAGAATGCCTACGCTTTGCGGTCTCAGACGCCGCGGTTATACCCCCGATTCTATTTTTGATTTTGTTTCCCGTGCCGGAATCGCAAAGGCATATTCCGTCGTCGATTATGAGCTTCTCGAACATTGTATTCGCGAAGAACTCGATGATAAAGCCGAGAGACGTATCGCCGTATTACATCCGATCAAAGTCGTGGTGACCAATTATCCCGAAGATAAGACGGAGTATTTTGAAGTCGCGAACAATCCGCATCATCCGGAATCCGGGACGAGAAAACTGCCTTTTACGAAAGAGCTTTACATTGATGCCGACGATTTTGCCGAAGTTCCTCCTCCTAAGTTTTTCAGGATGAAACCCGACGGAGAAGTCCGCCTCATGGGTGCTTATATCGTCAAATGCGAAGAAATCGTCAAAAACGCCGACGATTCGATCGCAGAGATCCGTGTGAGCGCCGATCTGGAAACCGGTAACGGCGTTCCCGCCGACGGCAGAAAGATCAAAGGTACTATTCACTGGTTGTCCGCCGACTATGCCAAGACCGCAAAAGTGAAACTCTTCGATTTTCTCTTTAATATCGAAAACGTCGCCGAGATCCCGGAGGGTAAAACGTTCGACGATTATCTTAACGTCAATTCCGTCACCGTGATTGATGACGCGAAGATCGAACCCTGCCTTGAGGACACGAAGCCGTACGACAGATTTCAGTTTGTGCGCACAGGTTATTTCGTTAAGGATTCCAAATATCCCGACACCTTTAACCGTATTGTCGGCTTAAAAGACAGTTTTCCGAAACAGAACGCGTGATGGACCTTTCTTCGTTTTGGAATCAAATCATATTTTACGTCACGGTTCCGAGATGCCCCTGCTGTCACACGGCTCTGTCTCTTTCTGACGATGCTCTTTGTCCTTCCTGCAAGATCGTTTACGAAAATGCGAAAAACAGGGATTGCGGCGTGTGTTTCAAACCGATTTCCCGTTGTCAATGCCCGCCGCCTTATCTGAAATCGCATTGTGTATCAAAACTATTCAAAGTTACGAGGTATTTCAGAAAGCAGGATATTCATCCTGCGAACGCCCTGATTTATTCACTTAAACAGGATCACAGTAAAAGAACCGTGCGTTTTATGGCACGAGAAATGAAAGATTCGCTTTTATCCGTGACAGAGTATGAAGGACTTATCGTGACAAACGTGCCGAGAAGAAAAGAAGGTATCAAGAAATACGGGTTCGATCACGCTGCCGCTCTTGCGCGATCCGTCGCTAAACTGCTGAACGTTCCGTATATACCGACGCTCGTTTCACACGCGAAAACGGCGCAAAAAGGTTTAAGGGGCAGGGACAGAAAGATAAATGCCCAATTCTCCGCCAAAAGATCGTTATCTCTTAAAGGGAAGACCGTTCTACTGATTGATGACGTGGTAACGACAGGTTCTTCGATGGGAAACGCCGCCATGGTCCTGAAAGGCGAGGGCGCGAAAACCATCCTCGGTGCCTGTTTCGCGATCGCGTATCACGATCCTTACGTATCTTTTGATTCATAATTTCAATAACAAAAAACGGTATATCCGTTCGGACAAACAAGATTCCGAAAAGATATACCGTTTTTTCTTTGCATATTTCCGTTTTTTCTCATGCAGGCATACGATAGGAAAGAAAAAAGAGTGCCCGATGTGGACACTCTTTGTTGAAATTACGCGAGCTTCGCGTAGTTGATCTTGATACCGGGGCCCATCGTCGAAGCGACAACGCAGCTCTTGATATACTGACCTTTTGCAGCAGCGGGTTTTGCCTTGATGATGGCACCCATAAGGGTGAGAAGGTTTTCCGCAAGTTTTTCGGGACCGAAAGAAACTTTACCGATAGGGCAGTGAATGATATTTGTTTTATCAAGACGGTATTCGATCTTACCGGCTTTCGCTTCGGTAACGGCTTTTGCGACATCGGGAGTGACGGTTCCGGCTTTCGGGTTAGGCATCAAACCTTTGGGACCGAGGACTTTACCGAGACGACCGATAACACCCATCATGTCGGGCGTAGCGATGACGACGTCGAAATCAAACCAGTTTTCCGTGGTGATCTTTTGAACCATATCTTCGGCACCGACATAATCAGCACCTGCGGCAAGAGCGGCTTCTGCTTTATCGCCGCGAGCGAAGACAAGAGTTTTGACGGTTTTACCGGTACCGTTCGGGAGGACGATAGCGCCTCTGACCTGCTGATCGGCGTGACGGGAATCAACACCGAGACGAACGTGGATTTCGACGGTTTCGTCGAACTTTGCTTTACCGGTCTGGCAAACGAGTGCAACGGCATCGTTTACGTCGTAAAGTTTTGCTTTTTCAATAAGAGCAGCGCTCTCTTTATATTTTTTTCCCATTTTAGCCATTGTTTCGTCCTCCTTACTCTTCCACGGTGATACCCATGCTGCGGGCAGTTCCGGCGACCATGCTCATAGCGGCTTCGATGGAAGCGGCGTTAAGGTCGGGCATTTTGATCTCCGCGATTTTGCGGACCTGATCTTTGGTCAGCTTTGCGACTTTCGTCTTGTTGGGCTGAGCGGAAGCGGTCTCGATACCGCATTCTTTCTTGATCAGAACGGCAGCGGGGGGCGTTTTGGTAATGAAGGTGAAAGAACGGTCAGCGTAAACCGTGATGATGACGGGGATGATGAGACCGATGTCATTTTTCGTTCTTTCATTGAATTCTTTCGTGAAGTTGGGGATGGAAACACCGTACTGACCCAGTGCGGGGCCGACGGGGGGCTGGGGCGTAGCTTTTCCGGCGGGAAGCTGGAGTTTGATATAACCGGTGATTTTCTTTGCCATGATATTTACCTCCGAATGTGGTTATAAATCGGGAGATTCAAAAATTTTCTCCCTCCCACAAGATGCTTCAATGGAAGCAATAAGAGAAAGTTATTTTGCCAAGCGAACGTCTTTCGTCTCAACCATGATCGGAATATCACGCCGCTCTGTGGAAGCCAGAATAACCAACTGTTTTTTGTCTTCGCTGATTTCCTGAAGAATACCGGAGTATCCCTCGAAAATACCGGAGAAGACTTCCACTTTGTCTCCGACTTTCAGTCCGATGTCGTCGGAATGGATCTCAACATTGAACATTTCGACTTCTTCTTCGGAAAGGGGAGTGGGTTCAGACCCGGGACCAACAAAACCGGTAACACCGGTAATGTTTCTGACGACGTGCCAGGTGGCATCCGTCATCGTCATTTTGATCAGCACGTAGCTCGGGAAGATTTTGGTTTCAACTTCTTTCGTCTCTCCCTTGGCATTCGTGGTGGTCGTCATTTCGACCGGGATCTTAATATCGAAAATCATGTCCTGCAGACTACGGTTTTCGACGATTTTTTCGAGACTGTCTTTGACTTTGTTTTCGTAACCTGTATAAGTGTGAGCAACATACCATCTGGGACCGAGGTTTTTTTCATCAATATTACTCATACGTTATTTCCTTAGACTCTGATCCAACCCTTAAGAGTTGTGATGATGAATGCAAAGAAAGAATCCACAAGCGCAAGGCCTGCGGCGACGACAAGAACGGCAACAACGACGAGAACGGTACTCTTTTTGAGTTCATCTTTCGGCGTCCAATGAACTTTTTTCATTTCATTGACGGTATCGCGGAAAAACTTTTTGATCTTTCCCCAGAACTTCTTCAGTTTCTCACCGAAAGACGTTTTCTTGGGGGATTTAGCTTTTTTCGCGGATTTGCTCTGATCTTCAGTCTCGGCAGGCGCAGTCGTCTCGACGGCTTCTTTTGACTCGTTTTCCAAATTTTTCAATTCTTCAGCCATTTTCTGTCCCTTCCGATTACTTCGTTTCTTTGTGCAAAGTGTGTTTGCGGCAGAAACGGCAATACTTGTTCATTTCAAGTCTGTCGGGATCGTTCTTTTTGTTTTTTTCCGTGTCATAATTTCTTTGCTTACATTCCGAGCAAGCGAGTGTAATTTTGACTCTCATATCGGCACCTCCTGATAGATTTCGGGATAATATCCCACATACCTCCCTCGAAAAAGCCAAGGCGCGCCTGTCCCAAAAGCGCACACAAAAAAAGGCCTCCGTCGAGGTAACGTTATTATAGCACAGGAAATCACACAATGTCAATACTTTTTATAAAATAATTTATAAATATTGAAATATGGATTATTTTGTGCTACAATTTCGGCGAAAGGATGATACGATGAAGATTACGGTACTTGACAGAAAATCCATGGGAAACGACCTTGATTTCTCGGTTCTTGCCGAATGGCGACCCGACGTCTCACTTACGGTTTATGACGAAACGAAAAGAGAAGACCTTTTTGAAAGAGCAATAAACGCAGACGTACTTGTCCTCAATAAAATCAAAATGACGGAAGACGTGCTCCGCTTTGCCGAGAATCTGAAACTCATTTGTGTTTTCGCGACGGGATACGATAATATTGACCTTGCCGCCGCCAAAGAGATGGGGATAGCCGTCTGTAATGTTCCCGCATATTCGACGGAAAGCGTGCTGCTGCTCACAGTCAGCACGGCGTTGTCGCTGGCGGCAAGGATCCCGACGTTCTCCGATTACGTGAAAACCGGAGATTATACCCGCAGCGGAGTACCCAATTATCTGACACCGGTTTTTCATGAATGCCGTGGTCTGACCTGGGGCATTGTCGGTTGCGGAAATATCGGTTCACGCGTCGCGGAAGTTGCCGCATCGCTCGGTATGAAGGTCATCGTGTATCAGAGACATCCGTCCGCTTTCCGTAACGTCGATCTTGACACGTTATGCCGCGAATCGGATATCATATCTCTTCATTGCCCGCTGACGGATTCGACACGTTCTCTGATCGGAGAACGGGAATTGTCCCTGATGAAGAAAACCTGTGTTCTCGTCAATGAGGCACGAGGCGCCGTACTTGATGAAGCGGCAGTTGGGAAAGCGGTGATAAACGGTTCCATTGGTGCTTTCGGCTCCGACGTTTACGGCGAAGAACCGTTTCCAAAAACGCATCCGTATAACGCGATCATGGGCTTACCGAACGTTATTCTCACGCCTCACGTCGCCTGGGCGGCGTATGAAGCAAGGGTCCGCTGTCTTAGAATCATCCGAGATAATATAATATCTTGGTCGAACGGCGAAATTAAAAATAGAGTAGATATTTAATGGCAGAAAACAGCCGCACAAAATCTGTGCGGCTGTTTTTCTATCCTCTGTCAACGGTGATGACGCAATAGTGAGCGGGGCGTTTTTCCAGTACGGCATTCGCGATTTTTTCTTTGATGGAGTCCGGCGTTTCTTTACTTTCAAAAGGCAGGACAATATCAAAGATGAGGTTGGTATGCGTGGCACCTATGACGGTACGGAAATCGTGTACTGTGATGGTAGGATCCAGCGTTTCAACGATCATACTGATAAACCGACGAAGTTCGTTGACGCGTTCATCGTTGGTCACGATCGGATCCATATGGATCGTGCAGGGATAGCCGAGTTCATCGTGCAGATTCTTTTCGATCGTGTCGATCACGTCATGCAATTCAAAAATATCCTTGCTCCCGTCCACTTCAACATGAAGAGAAATGATCAGATTCTTCGGTCCGTAATTATGAACCATAAGATCATGGATGCCGAGCGCTTCCGGATAGCGTCTGACGATATCGTGGATTTTTTCGACGGTATCGGCGACCGGGGCTTCTCCGAGAAGCGAATTTTTCGTTTCGTTCAGGATCTTGACACCGGCGATCAGAATCAGAACCGATACGAGAATACCCATTGCCGCATCTATAAAGTAGAGGTCACTGTGGAAATAAATGATAACGGAAGAAATGAGAACGGCGCCCGTCGAGATGCAGTCGGAAAGAGAATCGACCGACGCGGCTTTGACGACGACGGAATCAATCTTTTTTGCAATCTTTTTATAAAAAACGGAAAGCCAGAGCTTCGCGAGAATGGATGTTCCGAGAAGAATGATGGTAACGACGTTTACGTTTGTCTCTTTCGGTTCATCTAACCCTATTAATATTCTTATCGAAGTAGATAAGAGTTCCACACCGACGATGACGATCAGAAACGATACGATCATGGAGGCGATATATTCGATACGTGAATGACCGAAAGGATGATCCCGGTCCGCAGGTTTCGAGGAAATCTTGAAACTGACGAGAGATACGATCGAACTGCCGGCATCCGAAAGGTTATTCAGGGCATCGGCGGTGATGGCGACGGAGCCGGACAGAATACCGAGGATCAATTTTACAAGGGATAGCAGCAGATTTACGGATATCCCGACGAAACCGGAGAGCGCGCCGTATTTTTCGCGGATTTCCGGCTTTTCCGTATGTTCACGGTCTTTGATAAACAGTTTACATAATAAATCAGTCATGACGACCTCCGATGGGGTTTACTTTTTCATTATTATATGATAGAATATCGGTGAAAGGATATTGACTATGGACTTGATTACATTTTATCCGGAATCGACAGGTGCCGAAGCTCTGCGCACCGAAATACTCTATGCCGTCGCGAGCGCAAAAACGAAAGGGAATGAACTCATCCTGCTTTCACCGAAAAACGCTTTGCCGAAAACCGTCGTTTCCGAACTCAAAAAAATCAAAAAATCCGGGAAAATCGATCTTTTCGTTTCTTTTTCCGATTTTGAGGAAGAATCGACGGAATCCCGATATATTCTGAACAAATATCCCGGGCTCTCTTTGCCTGAGCAACGGGATAACCGGTTATTCCTTATCAAAGTTCAATAAGATAAAAACCGTTTTGCCGATCGGCAAAACGGTTTTTCATCGGGAGGGAATCCTATTACTGAGCGGACTCCAGATAATTCACAATATCACCGACCGTGTGAAAATTATGTAACTCTTCATCATCGATCACAATGTTAAACTTTTCTTCGCAAAGATATACAAGATCGGCAAGTTCAAGGGAATTTATACTGAGGTCACGGGTAAGATCAGCTTCCATCGTTACGTCTTCGGGCGAAACGCGAAGTTCATCAACAAGAAACGTCTTCAGTTCTTCAAACATGAATTGTCCTCCTCTTAGAGAATTTTGAGTTTACTAAACTATCATACACTTATTTTAATTTTTTGTCAATAGTTTTTTAAAAAATCTCTTAAACTATCTTCATTCAAAATCCGTTGACTTTTCATAACGTATATGATAGTATATATGTAGAAAGGAGGATAAATCATGCAATATTTATTTCTTGTTTGGATTGCCGTTATGGTTCTGGCGATCGTCGCAGAGCTGTTAACGACGGAAATGATTGCGCTCTGGTTTATTCCGGCTGCGCTCGTCAGTCTTATCTTATCCGTATGCGGAGTCAAAGCGTTTTGGATTCAATTGCTCGTTTTCGCCTGTGTTTCCGCGGCGGGAGTTTTTCTCGCACGTCACTTTTTCACGAACAGGCGGGAAGACTGCCGTACGAATATCGACGCTATCATCGGGGAAAAATGCATTGTAACCGAAAAAATCGACAATTACGCCGGTTCCGGACTTGTCAAAGTAAAAGGGCAGATCTGGTCTGCGAGGAGTATTTCCGATGAAGAAACGTTCGCCCCCGGTGAGATGCTCGTGGTCATCGCCATTGAAGGTGTCAAACTGATTTGTAAAAAATTGTAAAGGAGAAATATTATGCTTTCCGTTTTTCTTATGGGTACCGGCGGTGTTGTTGCTCTTATCGCCATCATCTTTATCATTATCGGTGTCGTGGTTGCCAATTTCAGCATTGTCCCGCAGGCGACGGCACAGGTCATTGAACGCCTTGGCAGTTACTACACGACCTGGCACACCGGCTTTCACGTTAAAGTCCCGTTCATCGACCGTATCGCCAAGAAACTCAATCTGATGGAACAGGTCGCGGATTTTCCGCCCCAGCCCGTTATTACCCGTGATAACGTCCGTATGCAGATTGATACCGTCATTTTCTTTCAGATCACCGATTGTAAGCTTTATACCTACGGCGTCACGAATCCTCTTTTGGCGATCGAAAATCTGACGTCCACGACGCTTCGTAACATCATCGGCGAGCTTGACCTTGACCAGACGCTTACTTCGCGTGATATCATCAATACCAAAATGCGTTCCATTCTTGATGAGGCGACCGATCCCTGGGGTATCAAGGTGACCCGTGTCGAACTCAAAAATATCATTCCGCCCAAAGAGATCCAGGATGCCATGGAAAAGCAGATGAAAGCGGAGCGCGAGCGCCGTGAGATCATGCTGAAAGCCGAAGGCGAAAAGAATTCCACAATCCTGATCGCCGAAGGTAAAAAACAGCAGCAGATTCTGAACGCGGAAGCAGAGAAAGAAGCTGCCATTCTTCGTGCCGAAGCCGTAAAAGAAGCCAAGATGCGTGAAGCAGAGGGCGAAGCGGAGGCCATTCTCCGTGTCCAGGAGGCGACGGCAAAAGGTCTTTCCATGCTGAACAAAGCCGCTCCTTCCGATGAAGTGTTGAAACTGCGCGCTCTCGATGCTTTCTCGAAAGCCGCCGACGGACAGGCGACGAAAATCATCATTCCCTCAGAAATTCAAGGACTCGCCGGACTTGCGGCAGGAATCGTTGAATCTTCCAAACCCGCAAAGAAATAATTTTCATATACGAACGGTCGGCGGTGCCAGAGATGACACCGCCGAAAATATTTGGAAAATCCCTTGACATTGAAGAAAAGTTCTGTTATAATACAGCATGTTGCTAAAGGAATGCGCCTTTAGCTCAGCTGGATAGAGCAACTGCCTTCTAAGCAGTAGGTCGGGGGTTCGAGTCCCTCAAGGCGCGCCATTTCAATATGGTGGGATTAGCTCAGTTGGTTAGAGCGCCAGGTTGTGGCCCTGGAGGTCATGGGTTCAACTCCCATATCTCACCCCATTTCAGACTGTCGGAAGACAGTCTTTTTTTTGCGCATTTTCGCGTAACGGTTCGATGGTTATCAATTGTACGGCATCGTCGAGCCATTCTACCGAGACAGCATCACCGTAACGGTAGAGTCCTTTCGCGATACCGGAAGATAAGGGATCTCCGATTTCTTCGTACAAGGATAAGATGGAAGCTCTCGAGCCGCATCCCGCTATCCGATTTTTGCGCACGATATTCCGGAGAACGGCATCGGATATTTGAATGTTTATCCCGATCTTTTCACATCGAACGGTAAGTTCTTTTGCCTTACGGCAGAGAATACGATAAAGAGCTTCATCGTTCAGATGAGAAAATATAATGACATCATCCAGCCGTGCAAGCCATTCTTCCGAAAAAAATTCTTTCAGAAGTTTCATGTCCGGTTCATTCATCGGAGAACCGTGTTGACGGGAAAATCCTGCCACAGAACTCTTGCCGGAAAAACCGAGATTTGATGTCATAATAACAATAGTATGCAAAAAACTGACTTTTTTTCCGGCAGAATCTGTCAGGAAGCCCTCATCGTTTAACTGCAAAAGAAGATTTCTTACTTCGCGATTCGCTTTTTCGATCTCATCGAAAAGGATGACGGAATAGGGATGCCGATATACTTTTTCCGTCAGTGTGGCGCTATCGTCATAACCGACGTAACCCGGGGGCGTTCCGATCAGTTTCGAGACGGAATGCGCCTCCGAAAATTCGGACATATCGTATCGTATCAGCGCACCGTTCCTGCGGTAAAACGTATCGGATAGCGCTTTTGCAAGTTCGGTTTTTCCGACGCCGCTCGGTCCGAGAAATAAAAAGATACCGATAGGTCGATCCGGATTTCCGATACCCGTTCTGTTTCTTACGATGGCTCCGGTTATTTTCTCTATGGCTTTGTCCTGGCCGTATATCCGTTCTTTCAGTTGATTACCGAGCGAGAAAAGGTCAAAATCTTTGGATTCTTCAAGGGGGATGCCGGTCATAACGGTGACTGCCGTCCGGATATCCTTTTCGGTAAGCTTCAAAGGCATTTTCGGTGAAATATTTTCAGACTTGCAAACAGGATCAACGTCGCAAACCATTTTCTTTTGATTCCTATGGCGGACGGAAAGAGAAGCGCAGGATTCGTCTAAAAGATCAATCGCTTTATCCGGCATTTTCCGACCGTCTATATATTCCCGTGATAATCTGACGACGGAAGAAAGGGCGTTTTCGTCTATTCTGATGCCGTGAAAGTTTTCGTAACGGTTCTTGATCCCTTTCAGGATAAAAAGCGTTTCCTCGTCGTTCGGTTCTTCCACAAAGATCGGCTGAAATCGTCTGGACAATGCGGCGTCTTTTTCAATGGTTTTTCTGTATTCGTCAGCAGTTGTCGCACCGATCAATTGTATTTCACCGCGCGAGAGATCCGGTTTCAATATATTCGATGCGTCGATGGCACCTTCAGCCGCGCCGGCACCGACGATCGTGTGTATTTCGTCGATGAAAAGAACGATCTCTGGATGTTTTTTAACTTCGTCCATGATCGTTTTGAGACGTTCTTCAAAATCCCCACGATATTTCGTCCCGGCAATCACAAGTGTCAGATCCAAGGTCAGAATGTGTTTGTTTTGCAATACGGGAGGAACGTTTCCGTCGGCAATACATTGCGCAAGCCCTTCGGCAATCGCCGTTTTCCCGACACCTGCCTCACCTATCAAACACGGATTGTTTTTGAATTTACGACAAAGAATGCAAATCATTCTTTGCATTTCCGATTCTCTCCCGATGACCGGCTCGAGTTTTCCTTCAGTCGCCATGGCCGTGAGATCTTTGCCGTAACGCAAGATGGATAGATTTGCCGGGATCCCGTTATTTTTTCCCGAACATTCTTTCCATTTTTCTCCCGCCTTCAGAATTGTCAGCGTATCATCGCGTAGACGAATAATGTCAACAGACAGGTATTGAAGTACTTTTATCGCCATACATTCTTTTTCTTCGAGAATTGCCAAAAGAATGTGTTCGGTTCCTATTTTTTGAGCATTGTATTTTACCGTCAGTCTATAAGAATTTTCGATAATCCTTTTACATCTCGGCGTCATATTCTGCGGTGTCAGCGAGGTTTTATCGTATATCCCGACGTACTCTCTGATGGCTTTATCAAGAATGGGGGAAGAACAATTGTATTTTCTTAAAACCGACTTGGCAGAAGAGCAATCCTGTTTCACCAAAGAAAGAAGAATATGTTCGGATCCGACGTAGGTATGACCGAAGTTCTCGGCGATCTCCACCGTTTGATTCAATGCTTTTTCCGCAAACAAAGTGAATTTATTACCCAATGGCTCTTCCTCTTTCTTTTTTTGGAAAGTATATCCGTTCTTTCGGATTTTAAGCAAAATCAACTGTTATTTTTCGAGTGTGCCAAGAACTTTCTGCAATTCCCGCATAAAGTCTCTTGAAACCGTCCCCGTCACGGGCTTATGCAGTTTTTTCTGCATGGACTTGACTGCGTCTTCCGTTCGATCGGAAAAATAACCGCTGTGAAACGTTTTCGTTCCGTCGCCGTAATGTTCGGACAAGCTGTTCAAAATGTTTTGAAGGATCTCCACGTAAACGCCCTGTGACGTTACCCGCAGAGGAAAAGGATCGTTCCGTGTTTCTTTTTGCTCCGCCATGACATTTGCGACGTTTTCCGCTTCGCCGCAGAGAAGGACGAATGTTTCGTAATCCACTTTGCCCGTCTCTTGCAATCCGTTATCGTGCTGAAATCGCAGGACGGCTTCTGCCGTCTCTGTCCCGTAAACGCCGTCGATCGGCAGCGTTTTTGTCTCATCTTTCGCATATTCGATATCGAGAAGTTTCGCTTGCACGTTTTTTACGGCTTCATTTTTATCTTCGATACTGTACATAAGTTCTCCTATGAGATAACGTAACCCGGGTACTGCTTGTCGGTCGCCAATGATCCGGAATAAAAATCTTCGTAAACCGAAACGATAGCGTTCCACGTCAACGTGTTGACACGCCCGGTCTTTACCGGAAGACCGTAAAATTCCTGAAAAGTCCTGACGGCCTTTTCGGTCTGCGTTCCGTATATCCCGTCCACTTCAACTTTGGAAATGACGGGGTTTCTGTCGGAGATATAATTCAGATACGATTGCAGGACTCTGACATCGTCACCGTCGATACCTATCCTCAATATCCGTCCGGGATACGGTTTGATCTCTCCGGCGACGTAAACATAAGGTATATCGCTCACCAGCCCGTAATAGACGTTTTGCATCTTATCCCACACGGCGCGATCCACGATCCCGGTTTCGGGAAGACCGTATGTACGCTGAAACGCGATCACGGCGTCTTTTGTCAAAGGTCCGAATGATCCGTCAACCTTGACAGTCGGCACGGTAGGGAGATAGGAACCGATATAGTTCAGATAATACTGCAAAACGACGACACCTACGGAATCCATCCCTTCGCGCAGGTCAGCAACAAACTGCGTCGAAATATCCGACAGAGAGATCCCCTCGGAATAAAGTTCCGAAAGATTTTTGACGGCACTGTAAACGCTTTCGATCCGATACCAGTTCGTCGGTGATACTTCACCCGTCACTTCGTATCCGAATACTTCTTCAAATCGCTTCACAGCTTGGGTAGTTGAGCTTCCGTAAAATCCGTCTGCCGGGTAGATTTTCGGAATGCCGGGGAAATTGGAGGAAATCCGATTCAGTCGTCTCTGAATCAGTTCCACGTCCCGTCCCGCCTCTCCTTCACGGAGCGTGACGGGCGGCGCGCTGGCTTCAACAGAACCGACAGGCACGTTTTTCACGATCTCGATATCATTGCCGTAATAACTTTTGAGAATATCGAGATAAGATAGCCCGTTGTTTGCGAGGGCGACCGTTCCCCATTGAGAAAGCCCGTCGCACGTTACGTTCACGCCGTCGCAGAATTTGGCAAAAAGCGGTTCTATCCGTCCGATTTTCCGGATATACGAATTGAATATTTCATCGACGATTCCGGCGATGTTCTGATAAATATCACGTTGATATACGTACTTCTGATCGTTGGCAGGTGTTGACGTTATGTCAAAATCATAGCCGCGCGAACGGTAATATTCCGTATAAACGCGGTTCATCGCCACCGAGATCTGTGCGAGAATATTGGCTATCAATGATTCTTTCGGCCAGGTCGGATATATTTCACTCGATGCCACGTTCTTTATGTAGTCGCTGAAGTTTTCCGTGACGTTTTCCGCGTCCTGGTCCGGACGTCCGAGGTGGATGACAATCGTATTAGGGATAATGGGATAATCCATGTTCTCTCCTATTCCAAGACTACGTCATAGTCTTTCGGGACATTGTTTGCCGCGTCATATCTTGAAACCGGCGTCATGTTGACGGGGAGTTCCGTTGTAATACCGGGATAAACGGAAACATTGAAAACGGATTTTTTATAATATCCCTCGGCCGTCACCGTCACGTTGAGTTCCGAGTATCCTTTTTCGGCGGTCATAGGAGATGCCGTAAGTTCGGGGGAAGGTGTTTTCACACTCATCGTCGGCGTTACGCCGTCCGCATTTGAAAACGAACTCATTCGCTCGTTCTTGATCTGTTCCGACGTACCCACGAACAATACCGTTGCGTTTTCAAGGGGATAAGCACCGTTTCCGCTGGTGATACGAAGATAAATATTACCAAAATACTGCAAGATTTTCTCCTCCGTTTTATTGATAAAATCGCTTGACTTCAGTCGAATTTTAGGGTATAATGTTAGCCGAGGAGGGAGACTATTCGTATTGTATGCATACAAAACGGAGACGTCCCTCTATTTTTTTGCTTTGTGAGGATATCATGAAAGAGCATTTGTTTGGCGATCTTTGTGTCATCGGCATGAAAGGTTGTGAAGAATTCACCGCTGAAGTTGACAGTTATCTCAAGTCTTTCCGTGCCGGTTTTGAAGACGTCGATACCTACGTCACCAACGCCGATTGTCCCCGTTTCGGAAGCGGAGAAGCGAAAGGCGCCGTTCATCACTCCATGCGCGGTCAGGACGTTTATATCATATGCGACGTGTTCAATCACGGTGTTACATACAAAATGTACGGGCAGTCCGTTCCCATGAGCCCCGACGATCACTATCAGGATCTGAAAAGAGTCATTGGCGCTATCGGCGGTAAAGCACGTCGTATCAGCGTTATTATGCCGATGCTTTACGAGGGACGTCAGCATAAGCGTTCCGGCAGAGAGTCACTCGACTGCGCTATGGCGCTTCAGGAACTCGAGAACCTCGGTGTTTCCAATCTCATTACGTTTGATGCTCACGATCCCCGCGTGCAGAACGCCATTCCGATCGGCGGTTTTGAGAACGTCAGAACCTCTTATCAGATGATCAAAGCGCTGCTCCGCAATTATTCCGACCTTAAGATCGATCCCGACAATACCATGATCATTTCCCCCGACGAGGGCGGTATGGCGAAATGTATGTATTATTCCGCCGTCATGGGCATTGACCTCGGTATGTTCTATAAACGCCGTGATTATTCCAGAATCGTGGACGGAAAGAACCCGATCGTCGCGCATGAATACCTCGGTCGTGATATGCAGGGCAAAGATATCATCATTGTTGACGATATGATTTCCTCCGGTGATTCCATCATCGACGTTGCAAAACAGGTCAAGGAACGCGGCGCAAACCGAGTTTTCGTTTTCACGACGTTCGGACTTTTCTGCAACGGTCTGGAAGCCATGGATGAAGCATACGAAAAAGGAAATATCACGAAGATCTTTACCACGAACCTGATTTACAGAACGCCCGAACTCCTTTCGAGACCCTGGTACTGTCAGGTCAATATGTGTAAATACGTAGGACTTGTTATCGACACGCTGAACCACGACGAGTCCATCAGCCATCTGCTCGATCATTCCGGAAAAATCCACGCGATCATGGACCGTTACAAGAACGGCGGACTTTGATCCTTACTTATACGAGACTTACATGAGAATTACGCAAGAATCCGATTATGCGCTTCGCATTTTGACCGTCCTTGCTTCCAACACCGAGGTTGTCGATGCGCAGAAGATTGCCGCCGATACCTCGGTGTCTTTACGTTTTGCCGTCAAAATATTGCACAAACTGACAGGGGAAAAACTCATACGGTCATATAAAGGCGCCAAAGGCGGGTATCAGCTCGCCGTTCCTCCGGAAGAGATCACTCTCAAAGCGGTGATCGAATTGATCGACGGGCCGATCGCGCTTTCCCGTTGCCTTGAAAAAGAAGAATCCTGCACGATGAAAAGCGATAAGACATCCTGTATTTATCATCATATTTTCGATACCATCAGTATGGATGTTTCCCGCAAGCTTTCGGCAATCACGATCGCCGACGTTCTGAAAAAAGAATTTCACCTATGACAGGAGAAAATATGGCTATTCTATTGGACGGAAAAACCGTTTCGCAGAACAAAAGAGCAGAAATCGCAAAAGAGGTCGCCGTTTTCCGTGAGAATTTCGGATACGTTCCGACGCTCGCGGTCATTCTCGTCGGGGAAGATCCCGCCTCCTGCGTATATGTCAGAAACAAAAAGATTGCGACGGAAGCTTGCGGGATGCGTTCTCTTGAGTACCGTCTCCCGGAAGACGTGACGGAGGAACAGCTTTTATCCCTGATCGGGCAGCTTAATAACGATCCCGACGTCAACGGGATTCTCGTACAGATGCCCTTGCCGGCACATATCTCCAAGAAAAAAGTGATTGAAAGTATAGATCCTCTCAAAGACGTTGACGCTTTTCATCCCGTCAACGTCGGAAAGATCGGAACGCCTTCGGCGGATTTTCTCCCCTGTACACCCGCCGGCATTCTCGAAATCTTACGGTATTACCAAATTGAAACCCGCGGAAAGCGCTGTGTCATCGTCGGAAGAAGCGATATCGTCGGAAAACCGATGGCACTGCTGATGATTGCCGCCGACGCAACGGTCACCGTATGCCATTCCAAAACCGAAAATCTCGATCTTCATACCAAATCGGCGGATATTCTCATCGTTGCCGTCGGACACGCGGGTACCGTCACAGGAAATATGATAAAACCCGGTGCCGTCGTCATTGACGTCGGGATGAACCGCAACGCCGAAAACAAACTTTGCGGCGACGTTGATTTTTCTTCGGCAGAGAAGGTCGCCTCTTTCATCACCCCCGTCCCCGGAGGCGTAGGACCCATGACGATCACGATGCTGCTTTGCAATACCCTTGCCGCGGCTTATCGCCAGAAAAAAGAAAATCAAAATTAATGGTATAATGGTGTTGACAAACGGAAAATTATGATATATAATAATTGTCGTTAAATGATGTTCCCACATCGCGAAGGGAGGGATATAGGTATGGCAGAAATCAGAGTAAAAGAAAATGAAACACTCGACAGCGCGCTTCGTCGTTTCAAGAGACAGTGCGTCAAGTCCGGCATTCTGTCCGAACTTCGCAAGAGAGAGTGCTACGAAAAGCCCAGCGTAAAACGTAAGAAAAAAGCTGAGGCAGCAAGAAAGCGCAAATACAAGTAATCATGAAAAAAGCGGTCTATGACCGCTTTTTTTCATACCAATTTTTCCTACGGTTAATTCATGATTATCTTCTTATACTAACGATTAAGGAGAGTAAAAATGAAAAAAAGAATATTATCCTTAATACTGTTCATTGTGATATCGTCATTGCTGTGCGTCAGCGCATCGGCAGAGAGCGGTATTTCTTTCTATATCCCGAAATGCGGGAACAAAAGACCCGAGCTTCCGAAAGAAGAAAAAATCATTCTCGAATATGACGGGTATTATCTGAATCCGAACGTGAATGATGACGCAGAGGATAAAGTCATTTATCTGACCTTCGATCTCGGATACGTGAATGACAATGCGAGATCTGTCGTCGAAACCTTGAGAGAGAAAAACGTAAATGCCTGCTTTTTTATTCTTGACCACGTGGCACTTCACGAAACGGAACTTCTCAAAGAAATGAAAAACGACGGTCATCTGATCGGCAATCATACCAAAAATCATAAGGATATGACAAAGGTTTCCGCAGAAACGATGGCGAAGAACCTTTCCGATCTTGAAAAGATCTATGAAGAAAAGACCGGTAACAAGCTCGACAAGTATTTTCGGTTTCCGGAGGGGAAGTTCAGTGAAGAAACTCTGAAAACCGCCCGGTCTCTCGGCTATAAGACGATCTTCTGGAGTTTTGCATATCCGGACTGGGACAACAATAAACAGCCCGATCCCGAAGCATCGGTAAAAAAGATCCTCGGAAATACCCATAACGGAGAAATCATTTTACTGCATCCGACTTCAAAAACGAACGCGACGATCCTGCCGCGGCTGATCGATTCCTGGCGGGAAATGGGATACCGTTTCGGCACTCTCGACGAGCTTACGGCATAAGAAAAAAGTGTTAAGATCAAAACGGTCTTAACACTTTTTTATATAACTTTATATTTCGTCTTTCATGATGGGTTCCACGTCTGACACTGTTTTCGGATGCTCCTCGAGATAGGGAACGATCATATACTGATGAATCTTTCCGTAAGCGGCGTAAACTTTGATATAAGCAAAAGTTGAGAATAATATGAGAAGCGGCGCCGCAACTGCCAAAGGAACGAGAAAACCACCAGCCGTCCCGATAAATGCGATTTCGAAGAACAAAAGGACCGCTATGCCGAGAAGGGCAAGCACGTTTCTCTTGAAACCGAGAATAGCAAAAATCACGGCGTTTTTGAAGATCTTTTTAAGTGAAAGATCAAAAGTCACGATCTGCAGATAGATCGAAAACCTGACACAAAAATAGAAGATAAAAAGAACGACGTTTCCGTAAAACAGAACCGATTTGAAGAAATCGCCGCCGGATGTCAGAAGACTGTAAATATTAAAGCCGAGAATACCGATAACGCACAAATCAATGATGCCATAGATCAATCCCTGCTTGAAATTTTTCCTGACGGAATAAAAGAAATCACGCCAAGGGAAAACCGGCTCCGACATGAGAAGATTGCGATAAAGATACGCTGTACCCACGTTGACGGGACCGAAAGTCAAAAGAGTCAGGGCACTTATGGCAAAGAAGATATAAGTCGCAGTCGTAGGCACGAGTGTCTGTCTTGACAGTCCGAGAACGGCATAAGCGGAAAGAGCAGCCGGCGTAAGGGAATCCGAAGAAAACGTCACGCCGAAAAGATTCTGAAACAAATCACTCATCGGCAAAAACTGATCGATCTGCGTGAACCCGGAAAGCGCCGCTATCGCAAAGAGAGCGGGAAAGTTGCCGAGAACCATGAACATATTGATAGAAACGAGCTTGCTGAAATTGTCTTTATACAGGACAAAAAAACGTTTTAAGCCCGTCGGTTCAAGCGAATCCGTTTTGCTGACTCCCTTTCCGTCTTTGTTCCAATCAAAAAGACGGAAACGCGGGGATTTCTTGTCTTCCATGATATAACCTCCGATTCCACAGTATGATACCATAATTCAAGCAAAAAAACAAGGGCGAAAAGAAAAACTTTTTATATTCAAAGGAGGTCGAAACATATCGGAAACTTCCGATTCATAAGATAAAGCAAAAATATGAAGCGGAGGAAATCATGAAAAAAACGATCTGTTTATGTTTGGCTATCCTTTTAATAATGTCATTAACCGTCCCTGTATTCGCAGAAACCGAGTTAAATAATGCGGCAGAAAACGACTTGACGGTAACGAGTGATGACACGACAACGATAGGAAACGAAGCGCTTACCATAACGGCCAAAGCCGCCGTTCTGATGGAAATGACGACTGGGAATGTTCTCTATGAAAAGGACTCGGAAGTCCCGCTTTCACCTGCATCGGTTACGAAAATTATGACGTTGCTCCTGGTTATGGAGGCGTTGGAAAACGGCAAAATATCCTGGGAAGACAACGTCAGCATCAGCGCAAATGCCGCTTCTATGGGCGGCAGTCAGGTCTTTCTCGAAGAAGGGGAAACCTTTTCGGTCGAAGAGCTTGTCAAATGTACCGTCATCGCCAGCGCGAACGATGCTGCCGTAGCACTCGCCGAGTATCTTTGCGGCAGCGAAGAGGCGTTTGTTTCCGACATGAACGAGCGCGCCGTCTCACTCGGGCTGACGGGATCGCATTTTGAAAACGTTTCCGGCCTCGACGATACCGTGGAAAATCACGTTATGTCCGCAAAAGACGTCGCCGTCATATCGAGAGAACTGCTGAAATATCCGAAACTGTTTACATACAGCTCGATATGGCAGGATACGATCCGGGAGGGCGCGTTTACGCTAACGAATACGAACAGACTTGTGCGTTTCTATGACGGTTGTACAGGATTGAAAACCGGATCTACCGATGCCGCCGGTTACTGCGTGACAGTAACCGCTGAAAGAAACGGAATGACACTTATCGCGGTCATTATGGGTGCGTCAACGCGTGACGAAAGAAACAAAGAAGCCAGAACGCTTCTGGACTACGGATTCTCGAATTACGAACTCTTCACAGTCGGAAGAGAACGACTGGAACAAGTCAGCGTTTTCGGGGGAGTGGAAGAAAAGGCGGACCTTTTCAGCAGTGAATTTTCGACGCTTGTTCCGAAAGGTAAAGCAAAGCAGGTGGAAATCATCTACGATCTGCCTCAAAATATCAAGGCGCCTCTTACAGCAGGCGCAACCGTAGGAACCATGAAATACCTTCTTGACGGAGAAGAAATCGGCGTCGGAAACGTAACCGTTGACAAAGAAATCAAAAAAGCGTCGTTCCTTCATATCCTCGAAAAAATACTGACAGACGTCTTCCTGAAAAAAGAAATGAAATAAACGAAAATTATAAGCAAAAACCCTTGAAAAAACGACCGATATGGACTATAATGGGAGTGTTATTTTTCCATTGAGGAGCAAAACCATGTCAATTCGTATCCAAGAAAATTTCGTCCGCAATTTCATATCGGAAAACGATCTTTGCGCCGTTAAAAAATCGTCCGAGTCTGCTTTTGAAACATTGATGAAAAGAAGCGGAGAAGGGGCTGACTTTCTCGGCTGGATCGACCTTCCCGTCAACTATGACAAAGAAGAGTTTTCGCGCATTGAAAAAGCCGCTCTGAAAATCAAAAATGAAGCCGACATTCTCGTTGTGATCGGAATCGGCGGATCCTATCTCGGCGCCCGCGCCGCGATCGAATTCATCAAGAGCCCGCTTTATAACGCTCTGAAAAAGGATACCCCCGATATTTTCTTTGCCGGAAACAATATTTCCCCGACCGCACTTTCCGAATTGCTCTCCATCTGCGATGGGAAAGATATCGCCGTGAACGTCATTTCCAAATCCGGAACAACGACCGAGCCCGCCGTAGCTTTTCGCGTGTTCAAATCCCTGTTGATCGAAAAATACGGGGAAGAGGGCGCCCGCGAGCGTATATTCGTCACAACCGACAAATGCCGCGGAACACTCAAGGCATTTTCCGACAAAGCCGGGTATGAGACTTTCGTGGTTCCCGACGACGTGGGCGGAAGATATTCCGTCCTGACCGCCGTAGGTCTTCTCCCCATCGCCGTTGCCGGCATAGATATCAAAAGTCTCATGGCAGGGGCTGCGCAGGCAAGAAACGAACTGACAAATTACGACTTTGAAAAGAACCCTGCCGTTCGTTACGCGGCTCTGCGTAACGTGCTTCTCTCCAAAGGAAAAAATGTAGAGATCCTCGTCGGATACGAGCCGTATCTCCTTTTGTTGAATGAATGGTGGAAGCAGCTTTACGGAGAAAGCGAAGGAAAGAATAACAAAGGCATTCTCCCCGACTCCGTTATTTTTTCCACCGATCTTCATTCTCTCGGTCAATATATCCAGCAAGGGCAGAGAAACCTGTTTGAAACCGTTCTCAGCATCAAGGATCCCGGCACCGAATATTTGATTCCTACGGACGAGAGTAACGTTGACGGGCTGAACTTTATCGCCGGAAAATCTCTCGATGAAGTCAATAAAACCGCTATGCTTGCCACTCTGATGGCGCACAATGACGGCGGTGTGCCGAATATTCTTCTCGAGCTGGAAGACAGAACGCCTTATTCTTTCGGTTATCTCGTATATTTCTTTGAGATCGCCTGCGGTATTTCGGGCTATATGCTCGGTGTCAATCCTTTCGATCAACCCGGCGTTGAAGCGTACAAAAAGAATATGTTTGCGCTTCTCGGAAAGCCCGGATACGAAAGTATGAAAGCCGCGCTTGACGAAAGAATGAAAAATTTGTGATTTCCCGTTAAAATACTTGTGAATTTCAAAAAATCATCTTGCATTTTTTCGACAGATAGTGTAAGATAAAAGTAGAAAACTACCAAGGAGGAATAGCAATGATCAAACTTTACATTGGCGGCAAAGGTTCCGGAAAAACAAAAAATCTGATCGAACTGACCAATAAAGCGGCAGAGACCTCGAACGGTGCCGTTATCTGCATTGAAAAAGGTGACAAACTCCGTCTCGATATCTCCTATAAAGCACGCTTGATTGATACCGATAATTACGCGATCAGCGACGCAGATGCGCTGTATGGCTTTATCGCCGGTATTCTCGCATCCAACAGCGATATCACCGATATTTTTGTGGATTCCGCTCTCAAGATCTGCGGAAACGATATTTCGTCGTTTGAGATCCTGCTCAATAAACTTTATGCGATCTCCGGCGCAATCAATCTCATCATGACGTCTTCGATTCCGATCGAAACCTGCCCGGCTACCATTAAGAAATTTGTCTGATCATTTCCGATCATGGCGCTGAAAAACGTTTATCGTTTTTCAGCGCCTCTTTATGATCCCCTTAGTAATATAAACTGTTTTTTTGAGAAAACGAAACATGAAATGAGTGCCCGTAAACAATTCAACAGCGGTACATAAAATAATAACGAGCGAGATACTCGCCCAAAAAGCTTTGAATTACTCCGGGAGAATTACTATGCCTGAAAACAGAAATACAGGGAACGGGTTATCTTTCGATAACCGCGGTACGGTATGTATCGATACTTACCGTGTTCTCGACTGTTGCCGTGACCGCGACTGTTTTGAAGACACTCGTGTCTATCTTACAGCGAGCGGAGAAGATATCGTCGCCAACGCGACAAACGTCAAGACGCGAAACGCGCAGATCCTGTGGGCTTACGTCGGCGTGGAAAAAGTACCTTTTAACGACGGATTTTATCAGATCACCGTACGCTATTATATTGAAGTCGAATGCGAGGCCTGTTGCGGCATCAACCGCAGTCAGATCGTTCGCGGTCTCGCCGTGCTCGAAAAGAAAGTCGTTCTTTTCGGCGGTGAAGGCAGCGTAACGACGTTTTCTTCGTCTCCGGCAAATCAGTTCTGTAACATCCGCGACTTTGACACGGTGGGGAATAATGAACCTACCGCAATCGTGGAAACAGTCGAGCCCGTCGTTCTCAGTACAAAAGTACTGTGCAAGGAAGATCCTTGCGCCGGCAGCATCGAACTGCCGGAATTGATCCGCGGGAAATTGAACAGTGAACTGATCTTCATTTCAGAAAGACCGCATCTGTACGTTTCATTCGGTTTGTTCTCGGTGATCCGAATGCAGCGTCCGACGCAGATACTCGTATCCGCAACGGATTACAGCGTGCCCGATAAAGAATGCCCCTCGACCGGCGGCGACGAAAATCCGTGTATGCTGTTTCGTTCCATCGCGTTTCCGACAAGCCAATTTCAGGGAACGAAGGGCGAAACGAAAAAACAAAATGATCACGGCATCTGCGGATGCTCCGGCGGAAAAATCAACTGAATATAAAAAAGCGGTACGAAAGTACCGCTTTTTTCTGCTATATTTTATCAGTTGTTTATTTCATTTTGACGCGCAATTTCATAAGCAAACATTGTGGCTGCGGATGCGGCAGAAAGGGAAGCGCGGAAGTTTCTGGCATACGGAATCCGCACTTTCAGATCGGCAGAATCGACGACGGCTTTCGTCATCCCGCGTTTTTCGCCTCCCACAATCAAAAGCAAAGGAAGAGATAATGAGACTTTTCCCAAAATGTTATCGGATTTTTCTTCGGCGCATACGACTTGATAACCTTTTGACCGGAAGATTTTGACTGCATTTTGTGTCTCATCGACCGTATAAAGCGGCAACATTTCCGAAGCACCGGCGGAACTGCGGCACACAACACCGGCCGCGCTCATCCAGTTTCTTTTCGGCAGCACGATCCCGTCAACGCCGCAGGCGTAAAGAGAACGCAAAGAATAGCCGAAATTATAAGGATCTTCAATGCCTTCCGGCATCACGAAAAAACCTTTTTGAGGGAAGTCGGACAGGGAAGATAAAGAGGGAAGAGTACGTTCCGTGCATTGTGCGACGATCCCTCCGTGAGAATTGCCTGTCGTTAAGGAATTGAGAAAATCTTCGTCAACTTCCCTGATTTCATAACCGAATTGATCCTGAACCGCTTTGAAATATCCGATTTCTTTTCGATTTTTCGCAATTTTTGACGAATCGAGATAGATCGTTTTGATCTTTCTGTCGCTGATACCGTGCTCGAGACCGTATATAACGGCTCGCAACGATGTCATGCCCTCAAAAACGGCAGAATCTATGAATTTTGTCTCTTCTTTTATCATGATTGCGGTATTTCCCTCATATTTTGAAATAGAATACTATGAAATCTGGTGAAAAAATGGAATTATTCGGAAAAGATCGTTGTGAAGAACTTGCGGAATATGTGATAGAAACCGGATGTACGGTACGTTCTGCGGCAAAGCATTTCGGAATCAGTAAAAGCACGGTACATAAGGATCTGACGGAAAAACTCAAAAACTACGGTTCGACCCTTTATGAAGAAACCCAAAGAGTTCTGAAGAAAAATAAGTCCGAGCGCCATTTGCGCGGAGGCGAAGCCACAAGACAAAAATATCTGAAAACAAAAATTTCGACTCGCTAATGTCATTATATCATAACTTGAGATTTTTTCAAGAATAAATCATTCTATGACTATCTTGATCTCGTCATATAAAATAAAGAAAAAGACAGAGCGCTCGAGCGCAAAAACACGCTTAATAGCATTATTGGCTTATTTTCAGCATTTTCAGGCCATTTTTCCGCTTCTCCGTTATACAAAACATTTATTTTGTATAATTACTTGTTATGAATAATGGGTCGGTACGGTCTGCCCTCTAAACTGAAACGCCTGTGCTTGTTTAGGAATGTGCAGCCCCTTTACTCATAAAAATCTATCGGAATTGGTTAAAATGATGACCAGTGGTTACGGTTGTTTGTAATTATCAATTTACTTTCATTGCTCTTCTCTGCCATTCTAATTTCATCTTCAAATGAACTAATCCACCAAGGGTTGTGTACGAAGAACACCGCGGAAATACTTTTCCGAGCGAATCCCACTCTCTTACAACAAAAAAGCACCACAAAAGGGTGTCTACCATAGGGATTTTTCCACAAGCTTATAAAACAAGGGCAGAAAGTCGATTGACTTTCTGCCCTTGTGGCAATGATTGCGTTTTTGTGGCAAGTTAAGAGAATTGCCACAACCGGGATACCCGGATTTCGGAAGTGATGTTGTGCCTGCGGCACAGTGATGTTATGGCTATGCCATAGTGATGTTTTGCGGCTTTGCCGCAAAGTGATGAGATGCGTTCCGCTCTAACTATCACGCGCGAAGCGCACATCACTCGCCTCAGGCGAACATCACGCTCGCAGCGTACATATCGTTCCGTGCGAGCGGAACACATCGTTTGGCGGCATTCCCTGTGGAACGCCGCCATTTGTGGGACTTTTTTGTGGCGAAGAGAAAGGGATTCGTAAGGAGCGTAGCGACGGAAAAGGGAGCGTATTTTCGCGCGCCTGGTAGGCGAAGAAGCGAAAAGGAGCGAGTGGCAGCGACTTAGCAAAGGTAAACGCCGCTCAAGGCGTGTAACCTTTGCTTAGGAGCAACAGTAAAAACGAGCGAACTTGTTCGCAAAAGTGAAGCGTCAGCCATCAAGGGTTGTGTACGTAGTACACCGCGGAAATACTTTTCCGCGCGAATCCCGCTCTCTTACAACAAAAAAGCCCCACTTTTGTGGGACTTTTTTGTGGCGGAGAGGAAGGGATTCGAACCCTTGAAACCGTATTAGGGTTTACACGATTTCCAGTCGTGCGCCTTAGACCAACTCGGCCATCTCTCCACGGACTTCCCCATTATAGCAAGAGTTTTCGGAATTGTCAAGGGATTTTCAAAACTTTTCGGCAAATACGACGAAAATATGGTATAATAGTACAAAAAGCCGAGGAAGGAACGGAACACGAACATGAAAAAACCGATCACCCTTTTTCTTGCCGTATTATCTATTTTCACGCTTTTCTCCCTCCCGGGTTGCAAAGAAAACCAAGGAAGCGATGCCGATTTTTTGATGAATCTGCAAACGGAGTTTACCGTCAACGATACCCTACCGGCTGTCACTGACAAAACGGCACACATCGTACTGCTCTACGGGCAGTCCAACGCCACCGGGGTTTCCTCTGCCGAAATATACCGGAATAATCATCCGACCGACTATGCGGAAACGGAAAGCGCAATCGGGAACGTCTATATCAATTTCCTCACCGAAAACGGAAATAACACTTCGAACAATACTTTCGTTCCCTGCTCTTTCTCTTGCGGCGCCGCCGCCAATTATTACGGTCCGGAAGTCGGAATTGCCGCCTGTTACGCCGAAAATTGCCCGGAAGAAGACGTATTTATCATCAAATATTCTTTCGGCGGAACAACGCTTGACGATCAATGGTTGGACGGCAACGGAAAACGCGGAAGACTGTACGATGCCGCCGTTTCCTTTACTCTCTCTTCTCTTTCCTATCTTCAGAATATCGGATATTCCGTCCAAATCGACGGAATATGTTGGATGCAGGGAGAAAGCGACGCCTGCTCACTGAATACCGCACAGATGTATAAAGAAAACACAAAAAAACTGATCTCTTTTTTCCGTCAGGATCTCTCCGAGTACGGAGATACCGTTCCTTTTATCGACGCGCAAATATCCGAAGTGTGGACCTACGAGAACATAGTCAATAACGCAAAAGAAAAGACAGCTGATGCAATGAATAACGTCTATTATCTCAAAACGCAACCATTGGGACTTTCCACCGGAAAAGAACCGTCAGAAAACCCTGATATCGCCCATTACGATTCCGAAAGTATGATCACGCTCGGCAAAGCATTTGGCGAAGAATTATTGAAACACCGATAAATATTTCATTTTTACTCATATTTGCTCCTGTTCTTTGCATGATATGTAAAGAAAGGAGTTAGTTATGAAAAACAAAACAAAAGTTTATATCCTGTCAATTCTGATTCCCCTTGCCGTCGGAGGTGTGGCAACCCTCTGGACGATGAAAAACATGGACCTGTTCGATACTATACGTCCGCCGATCGGACTGCCGCCGAAAATCCTCTTCCCTATCGTATGGACGATTTTATACGTTCTTATGGGTATCGCTTCCGCAAGGATCTATCTAAAAAAAGACGAAAATCCCGACGCGGTTGTTTCCGCTTTGACCGTTTACGCCATCAGTCTTGTCCTCAATTTGTTCTGGAATCCGATATTCTTTAATTTACGTGCGTTTTGGCTCGCGTTTGTCTGGCTTTTGATTTTGCTCGGAAGCATCATTATCACGTTTTTCAAATATAAGAGGATCGACAAAACCGCCGCGTATCTTTTGATTCCCTATTTGCTTTGGGTCACTTACGCAGGATATCTCACATTTGCCATCGCCGTTTTGAACACCTGATTTCCGAAAGGATACGCTATGAAGAAATTTGACGGACTGCTTCTCTGCTCCGACTGGGACGGAACGTTCTGTTCCGGCTCCTTGATACCCAAAGTCAACATCGACGCCGTGCGTTACTTTCAAGAAAACGGCGGACGCTTTACGATCGCGAGCGGAAGATTTCCGTCTTATCTTGACCCTTTTTTGAGCGACTTTCGTTTGAATGCACCGCTGATCGCACTCAACGGCGCTCTGATCTACGATATGGAGACAAAAAAGCCGCTTTTTGAGGGTTTTCTGACGCCGGACGCATTTCTTCTTGCCGAAAAAATTATAAAAAAGCGTATTCCCTACAATGACGTCACGGTATATCATTCTCTTGCCGAGGGCGGTCAGACACAAACGTTTCTCCCGGATGATTTTCTGAATGAAATCCCCATGTTGTCAAAAGAAAAAATCTATAAAATCCTTTTGAAAACCGACACGGAAGAAAAGGCGGTCATCGGCCGAAAATATGCCGAATCTCTCGGTTTTTCCGAATACGATACCGTCAGAAGTTGGAATATCAGTCTTGAGATCCTGAAAAAATCAAACAATAAATCTGCCGCAACATTATTTCTCAAAAAGCATCTGCAAGCCGATACGCTGATCTGTATCGGCGACTACGAGAACGACGTTTCCATGCTGAGAACCGCCGACGTTTCTTACGCCGTAAAAAACGCTGTCAATTCCGTGAAATGTGCTTGCACCCATACGACAGTTGACGTTGCCGACGGTGCTGTCGCAGACGTTATTTTTCATTTGTAATCATGTCTTACAAAAGAAAAGCCGACTTTTTCAGTCGGCATTTTTCTTTATCAATCTATATCCTCGACGACTTCCGTACGGACTTCATCGAGAAGTTTCGGATTCAAGAGATATCTCTTAATACGGCGGAACGCGGAAGCAAAATAATAGCCGTCACAAATACGTTCATCCGTCGTCACTTTAAGCGTAATAAAGTGATGGCGCTGACGGGAACCGTCGCGGGAAAGATACTCGCCGGAAAAGATATTTCCGAGAGCGATAAAGACCGGAACGTTTCCGAAATTGTAAAGATGATGATGGATAGCGGGAATACCGATTGAACCGAGATGGGTGATAAACATTGATCCGTGGAACGGGCTGACTTTCAGAAGTGACTGAGGAATCAATCCGAGGTAATCCATACCATACAGGAATTTGATCGCGAACCGGAAAAGCGGTCGCGGCAATCTCTTCAGAAATCCGGCGGTATTGTCAAAACTCGTCGTTTCGCTTATGGCATTTTTCGCAACGAGCTGAAACTTTTTATAGACGTTTTCGACATTATCGCGGGGATCGAGTTCCACCTTGATGCAGGTTCCCTCCGATTCCAATGTCATTTCTTTTTTGATATCCATACAGCACTCAATATTATTGCGCGCATAGATCCTCTGACCGGAAATAAAACGGTTGACACCGGGACGCTCTGCCACGACGCGGACGTAAGCGGCAAGAACGACGTGTAAAAGCGTCATATCGGTATAACCCGCCTTGTGCTTTTCATCGAGATAATTTTCAATGGCGGTGATATCGAGGACATCTTCAAAATGGTTCTGAGAATCGGAACGTTCCCGCATAATAAATGGAATGACATAGTTCATCGAAGGCAACGTGCGGATTCGTCTTCCGTCTTTTCTGTCACCGATTTTTCTTTTGCGCTTTTTATATGCGGGTGTATCGTATGTAACGATATTATCGTATCTATTGTCAATAATGGTATCCATTATTCTATCCCCTTATTTAGGTTTGCAGTGCCATTTTACCACATTCCAAACAATTTGTCAAGAAAAAAACGGGAACCGCCAAGGCGGTTCCCTATTTATAATAAATATTTAGGGTGTTAAGCGTTCTGCGAAGCTTCCTGAATGATTTTTTCCGCGACGGAAGAGGGGACTTCTTCGTATCGGACGAAATTATAATCAAAGGATCCTCTTCCCTGTGTAGCCGCTCTGAGAACGATGACGTAATCCATCATTTCCGCAGCGGGTACTTCGGCGGTGATACACTGATAACCGTCCGGCTTTTCGCACGCTTCGATACCCATAACGCGTCCGCGGCGCTTGTTCAGATCGCCCATGACGTCGCCGACGTAGGAATCGGGTACGTAAACTTTCAGTTCGCCCACCGGCTCGAGAAGAATGGGATTTGCTCTCGGAAGACCGTCTTTATATGCAAGAGCGGCTGCGAGTTTGAACGATATTTCATTGGAATCCACGTCGTGATAAGAACCGTCGTAAAGATCTGCCGCAAGGTGTACCATCGGGAATCCCGCAAGAATACCTTTTGCCATACAATCCTTGAGTCCCTGTTCAACTGCCGGGAAGAAGTTTCTCGGAACCGCACCGCCGAAGACGCTTTCCGTAAAGCTCAGTCCCTCGTCTTCTCCGGGCGCAAAATGAATTTTAACATGACCGTACTGACCGGAACCGCCCGACTGTTTCTTATGTTTACCTTCGGCGTCGGCTTTTCCTTTGATGGTTTCACGGTAAGCGATCTTCGGTTTTGTAAGATCAACACCCGCACCGAAACGGCTCTTCAGCTTGCTGACGATGATGTCGAGATGGATATCGCCGAGACCGGAGATGGTAAGCTGCTTCGTCTCACTGTTATTCAGATAAGCAAGCGTAAGGTCTTCTTCGAGCAGTCTCGCGATGCCGCCGGAGATCTTATCTTCATCGCCTTTGGCTTTTGGCGTGATCGCCATGGTCAGATAAGGTTTCGGGAAATCAATAGTTTTATACCGATAATTCTCGGCAGAATTCGTCAAAGTATCGTTTGTGTTCGTGTTGACAAGTTTCGACGTAACACCGATATCACCGCAGGCGAGCTCGTCAATTTCAATCTGTTTCTTTCCGATCATGGTAAAGAGCTTATTGATCTTTTCGTTCGATCCCGTGGTGGTGTTGCGAAGAACGTCATCTTTTTTGAGATTGCCGTTCATGACCTTGAAGAAGGACATTTTTCCGACGAAAGGATCGGCAACCGTCTTGAAAACAAACAGCGAAGTCGTGGAACTCTCTCTGTCGATCGGAAGTTCTGCGAAAGATCCGTCGGCTTTCACGATGGTCTCATTCTTTCTTGCCGTAGGACGCGGGAAAGAATCGGCGATCGTATCAAGAAGGGTTTTGATACCCCAGTTCTTAATGGCGGAACCGCAGAAGACGGGGACGATATCGCCGTGAATAATACCCTCATGGAGTGCCTCGAGAGATTCTTCCTTCGTAATCGTCTCTCCGTTGAAATATTTATCAAGAAGCTCGTCTGAGGTCTGTGCGATGGCTTCAATGAACATATCATGGAATTCCGTGAAAACGTCGTTGAATTTTTCGGGAATATCGCTGCGCTTGTAATCGCCGTTTTCATACATGAACATACACATTTCGACGAGATTGGCAAAACCGGCAACTTCCGACCCGTCGATGATAGGAATCTGTACCGGGCAGACAGTTACACCGTATTTTTCGCGAAGTGCGTCGAATACTTTGCGGAAACGCGCTTCTCCGTCGTCAAAACGGTTGATAAAGAACGCTTTGGGAATACCCGCTTCCGTCGCAAGACGCCAGCCGAGCTCGGTACCGACCTGGATGCCGGACTTTCCGTCCACGACGATGATGGCGGCATCGGACGCACGCACACATTGACGTACCTCACCCTCAAAATCAAAGAAACCGGGTGCGTCAAGAAGATTGATCTTGGCATCTTTCCATTCTACAGGAGCCAGCGAAGCCGAAATGGAATATCCGCGCTTGATCTCTTCGGGATCAAAATCGGAAACGGTATTTCCGTTCGTGACGTTTCCCAAACGATCGGTTGCTTTCGATATATATAACATGGACTCGGCAAGAGACGTCTTTCCTCCTCCGCTATGTCCGAGAAGCGCGACGTTTCTGATTTGTTTCGTGCCGTATTTTTGCATAAGAAAAACCTCCGATATCTATTGTCTCTGATTTATGGGGAATGCCCATATATTGATTATAATAGATATCGAAGGTGATTGCAATTATTCTTTTATAATAAATATTGTATTCATGTAGAACTTTCGAGACGATCTTTGTAAAATATGCACAATTATTTGTGGGATATCAGAAGAAGCGCCTCGTAAATATTGGATATTCCGCAAAGTTTGACGCCGTCGGGCACGGAAAGTTTGCCGTTAAGATTCTTTTTCGGCACGACGATGGTGGTAAAGCCGAGACGCACCGCCTCTTTCAGACGGTATACAAAATGAGAGACGGAACGGACTTCTCCGGAGAGACCGATCTCGCCGAAAGCGATCAGATCATCCGGAACGATAAAATCGGAAATCCCTGAAATCAGAGCCATGGCAATCGAAAGATCCGCGCTCGGTTCGGAAAGGGTGATGCCTCCTGCGACATTCAGATAGACGTCGTTTTCGTAAAACTTCAGCCCCATTCGCTTTTCAAGCACGGCGATGATCAATCCCATTCGGCTGTAATCAAAACCGACGGCAGTCCTCTTTGCGGATGGATAAGTGGTTTTGGCGACCAGCGCCTGGATCTCGGTGATGATGGGACGAGTTCCCTGCATAACGCAGCCGGCACAGGAACCGCTCGTATTTTTCGGTCTTTCCGCCATCACGACTTCGCTCGGGTTCGGGATCTCGACCAGACCTTCGTCACCCATCTCAAAAACGCCGATTTCGTTCGTAGAGCCGAATCGGTTTTTTATCGCGCGGATGATGCGATAGGAATTGGTTCTTTCACCTTCAAAGTACAGAACGGCATCGACCATGTGTTCAAGCATTTTCGGACCGGAAATGCCGCCCTCTTTGTTCACGTGACCGACAAGAAAGACAGCGGCACCGTTTGTTTTGGCGTAAGAAATGAGCGCGGCCGCGCCTTCCCTTACCTGCGTCATACTGCCGGGTGCCGACGGGAATCGGTCGGAAGAAAGCGTCTGAACAGAATCCATGACGATTACGTCGGGTTTTTGTTCGTTACATTCACCGATAATGCTTTCAAGATCGTTCTCGGTGAAAAGAAAAATGTTTTCACCGAGGATATGCAGTCTTTCGGCTCGAAGTTTCAATTGTCCTTTCGATTCCTCTCCGGAAACATAAAGAACCTTGCGCGTCTTTGATAATTCCGCACAGATCTGCAAAAGCAAAGTGGATTTTCCGATTCCCGGCTCACCGGAAAGCAAAACGACGGAACTGTCAACGAGACCTCCGCCGAGCACACGGTCAAGCTCTTCCATGCCCGTTTTTGTTCTCATATATTCCGGAAGCGTCAAATTTGAAAAGGATTCGGCGTGAGAAGTCGAAATCACCGCGCGTTTCACCGCTTTTTCTTCCGGGATTTCCACTTCGTCAAAAGAGTTCCAGGACCCGCAGTCCGGGCATTTTCCGAGCCAGCGGATACTTGTCGCGCCGCATTCACGGCATACAAAGGAGATTTTCGGTGCTTTCATGTATTTTTCCTATCATTTTCCATTGATATATTCTACTATACCACACACGATCGCAAAACTCAACTTTTTTTGGTAATCTTCATCTTTCAACTTCTGACATTCCGATTCATTTGACAGAAATCCGCATTCGATCAGCACGGCTTCGTTAAGCGCGTTTTCGAGTACATAAATATCATTTCCCGACTTTACCTGCCTTTTATTATCATTTTGCAGATCGCGGACGACGGCGCTTTGAATCGAAGAAGCAAGCATTTGTGATTTTTCATTTTTCATTCCGTAATAAACCTGCAATCCCTCGCATTTTGACGAAGAAAACGAATTCATATGAACGCTGACAAAAAGCCCATCCGGATACTCATCTGCGATCTTTACCCGATTTTTCAGATCCGATATTTTTCGTAATCCTTTCACATTTTCTTCTTCTCCGTACAATAACGTGTCTGTCGTTCGCGTATAAACGACCGTAAACCCCTGATCCGAAAGCATCTGCCCGATCTTTACCGTCATTTGCAGATTCAGATCTTTTTCATACGTTCCGTCGGCTGCGACGGTCCCGGAATCCTCTCCGCCGTGTCCGGCATCCAGAACGATCACCCCAGCGCTTTTCGATTCAGCGTTTGCCGGCAAAAACACATTGTTTTCATAAGTTAGAATATACGATCCGAAATAGAATACGAAAACAAGGATACTTAATACGGTAAGTAAAAAGAATGCTGATTTCTTGAATTTGAATGAATAGACGAACATAAAAAACCTCCATACAGATAAATACTGTACGGAGGCAAAAAATATTTGTATTTTCAGGATTTTTTCGTAAATAGCCGGGCAATTTTCACGTCGCGGAAACCGAATGCGTAACCGAGAACCGTGATCCCGACAGGATAAGCCGATAAAATTACATAACCGATCGAGGAGAAAAAGAAATAGAGCGGATCTTTATTATTAAGGAAAGAGAAGATCGCCTGTAATACTCCGGCATATTGAGAGGACGCGAGACGCAAAACAATATTGAAAAAGGATCCCCAATATTGCAAGGCGTCAATTTTGCTCAAAAGATAAATACCGTACAGCAAAAAGCAAATGAACGACAATACGATCTGCGGAAGTGTGGCAAAAACAGCGAGAAGGATACCTCTCTTCATCGTCTTTTTATTGGTACCGTTTATATTCACAGTCACGAACGGAATGAGTTTTCCGCTATCTGCTCTCACCTTATCTTTAGATCCCATTTCCCAAGCGGCAAGGTAAAGTAAAACGCCGAAAAAAGCAAGGGAAAACAACGATATAAAGAAATAGATCCGCAATCTTGAATGATCTGTCAGATCAAGTGCTTGAACGGCAAAGGAAAGGGATAAAGCAAAGATCGAGATACCGATCTGATTGACGAACAGTTTAGATATTTCATAGGAGTTTTCTTTAACAAACTTCATATACCGTCCTCCTGCCCTTTCATTTTACCATAAATATAGTTAAAAACAAGATGATTTTGAATTGTTTACAGTTTGTACAACATTTTCATTTTGGATTTTGTATAATGAACGTGAAAGAGGTGGTCAAGATGTCCGTATTGACTTTCCAAAGCGAAGAATACAGGTGTTTTCCGAAAATACTGCAGGATTACGCTTCTTACATGACCGCTATACGCGGAAACGCAGAAAAAACGGTATGTGAATATCTTTTGGATCTTCGCACGTTTTTCCGTTATCTCAAAAGCGGAGGGATGCAGTCTTCCCTTTCTCCGCAGGACATGGAAAAGATCCCGATCGACGACGTTACACTCGATACTGTCAGCGCAGTTTCTCCGCAGACAATCATCGAATTTCTCATGTATACGGCAACAGGACGCAAAAACGTTTCCACGACGAGAATGCGAAAACTCAGCGCGCTTCGCTCTTTTTTCGGATACTTGTTCAGCAAGAAACATCTGATCCCGAGTGATCCTACTGCGGATATCGAAGGCCCGAAGCCGAAAAAAGCGCTCCCGAAATACCTGAATTATGAAGAATGTATTCGTCTTCTCGACACCATACGAGAAGATACGACGTCGAAAAACGCCGTTCGGGATTACGCGATCGTAACGCTTTTTCTGAATACCGGGATGCGTGTATCCGAACTCGTAGGGCTTGATATCAGGCATTTCGATCAAGATTTTTCCAAAGTCAAAGTGCTCGGAAAAGGTAACAAGGAAAGAATGATATACCTCAACGACGCAGCCAAAGCGGCGATCCTTGAATATCTCCCCGAGAGGTTCACTCCGCCACTCGATAAAGCAAAGACCGACGCTCTGTTTCTGAGCGGACGCGAAGAGCGTATTTCCGTGAAGACTGTCCAATGGATGGTGTATAAATATCTTGATCTTTCAGGTCTCGGAAACCGTGGGCTTTCCGTTCACAAACTCCGTCATACTGCCGCAACTCTGATGTACCAGAGCGGAAAAGTTGACGTTCGTGTTCTGAAAGATATTCTCGGGCACGAGCAACTGAATACGACGCAGATCTATACGCACGTCGTAAACCGTAACATCGAAGAAGCCGTCGCGAACAATCCTCTCGCCGATTTTAACAAAAAATAATAAACGAAAAGCTGCCGCAAAACGCGGCAGTTTTTTATTGAAAGAGATGAAACTTCAAGGAAACTTTTTATATTCACGATTACATATTGACATATACAATATAATGTGTTATAGTGTATTTGGTGAAAGTTGGACTAAAATCAAAAAGTACCTTTTACAAAAGAAACCGAAAGGAGAGATTTGCTGTTTGCAAATCGGTGTCTGACATTGAATAAACACGCAAAAGCCGCGATTATTCCTATTCCCTCGGCAGATGATCTCCGCGCTCAACTCGCCGCCGGCGAGAATGCGGAAATCAGAAATCAGATTTTCGCTCTGCTGGACGAAAATACTTTTATCGAAACAGGTGCCTTTACGAAAGTCGGTTTTTCCGAATTTCTCGCAACCGATAAAAGCAACGCACTCGAAAGCGTTATCACGGGTTACGGCGCCATGGGCGGAAAACTCGTCTTTGTCTTCGCGGAAGATATTTCGAGAAACGGAGGCGTGATCGACGAACGTCACGCGAAAAAGATCGCCGATCTTTACCGTCTTGCGTTGAAGAGCGGTTCGCCTGTTATCGGCATTTTCAATTCAAAAGGAACTGACATTTACGGCGGTGCCGCTTCCCTTTCCGCTTACGGAAAAATAATGAAGACAGTCGCACAAGCCGGCGGCGTTATCCCGCAGATCGCTTATATTCCCGGCAATTGTTTCGGCTCGGCTGCCACGATCGGTGCAATGTTTGATTTTGTAATCAAGAATGAGAAAGCCGCGTTTTACGTGACCTCTCCCGCGCTCAACGACAACAAGATCACAGCGGATCATAACCTTTCTTTCTGCGGGTCTGAAGACAAATGCTACGATTATATCCGCCGACTTATTGATTTTCTTCCCTCAAACAGCGCAGAATACAAGGAAATTCAAAACAACGGCGACAGTCTTAACCGCCCCATCGGCGATCTGAAATATCAAGACAATCCGTCCGTACTTCTTTCCGCTATCGCCGACAACGGACAGTATTTACCTGTCTGTGAAAAAGAAAACGACGCCGTTATGACTTGCTTTACGGTAATCGGCGGTGTCCGCTGCGGTGTCGTGATCTCCGATCATAAGAAGAATCAGGGAAAAATCAAAGATTCCGACGCGAAAAAAATAGCAAATTTTGTTGGCTTCTGTGACAATTTTTCTTTCCCTGTCGTTACTCTCGTTGATTCCGAGGGTGTAGCGAACGATTCGACTGCCGGTACCCTTTCGGAGTTGGCATTCTCTTACGCCACGTCCGACATTCCGAAGATCTCGGTCATTACCGGTCACGCTTACGGTGCCGCTTTCGTTCTTCTCGGTTCAAAGGCAATCGGCGCCGACGTTGTCTATGCTATGGACAATGCGGAAATCGGTGTGCTCAATCCCGAAGCCGGTGTAGCGTTCGCGTGGGAGAAATATATCGAAGATGACGTCACCCGCGATAAACTCGTCGAGGAATGGAAAGAGAACATCTCTTCCCCCGTTGCGGCGGCTTCCACCGGAGACGTTGACGATATTATCGGCATCAACGAACTTCGCGCAAGACTCTGTTCCGCTCTTCTGATGCTTACCGCGAACGACGCTGCTTTCGGAGGTCGGTTCTGATGTTATCATTCCTTATAATCGACGCCGGCTCATACTCCGATAAAATCATCAAGACCGAGGGCTTTCTTCCTACGCTCGAATTCGGTCTGCAAATGCTTTTGATCGGAATGGGTACCGTCTTTGCGTCGCTTGCGCTTCTCTGGGGTTGTCTTTCGATTTTCAAGATCGTCTTTTACGATATGAAAAACAAAAAGGCAAAACCGGACGCAATCCCCGCACCTATTGCCGAAACGATCCAATCCGATTCATCGGATGACGAAGAGATCGTTGCTGTCATCGCCGCCGCTATTGCCGCCGCGCAAAGTGAAAATCCCACGCTGAAATTCCGCGTCGTAGCGTTCAACAGAAAATAAACCATAGAAAGAGGTTTTATCATGAAAAAATACAACATCACCGTCAACGGAAATACGTATGAAGTCGAAGTGGAAGAAGTCAGCGCGGAAAGTTCCGCTCCCGCAGCTGCTCCTACGGAAAAGAAAGAAGCGCCCAAAAAATCCGCGGCAAAAGTCAGCGGTACTCCCATCACCGCTCCTATGCCCGGAACGATCCTGAACGTTAAAGCCGCCGTCGGTCAGAAAGTGAAAAAAGGCGACGTTCTCTGCGTTCTTGAAGCTATGAAAATGGAAAACGATATTCCCGCCCTCTGTGACGGTACCGTTACTTCCGTGAATGCCGCAAAAGGTGCATCCGTGGCTTCCGGTGACGTTCTCTTTACCATCGGCTGATAAGGAATTACACGATGGATGCCATAATAAACTTTTTACAATCAACGGGAATATATCAACTGTTCTCGCAGAGCAACTGGTGGCAATATCTCGTGATGTACGTCATCATCGGACTGTTGTTCTACCTTGCTATCGTCAAAAAATTCGAGCCATTGCTCCTCCTGCCGATCGCTTTCGGTATGCTGCTGACGAATCTTCCCGGTGCTGAACTGATGCACACGGAATACTTCTTTGACCAGTACTATAAAGACACATACGCAGAACTTTGGGCTGCCGGAACGATTCAGCATAACGGTCACGTCCTTCTCGGCACGGTCGTTTCCGAAGTATTCAGCAATGGAGGTCTTCTCGATATTCTGTATCTGGGTGTTAAACTCGGCATCTATCCCTCGCTGATTTTCCTCGGCGTAGGTGCCATGACGGATTTTTCGCCCCTGATCTCCAACCCTAAATCCCTCCTTATGGGTGCCGGCGCACAGTTCGGTGTATTTGCCGCGTTCTTCTTCGCTCTGTTTCTCGGTTTTACCCCCATGCAGGCGGGCGCGATCGGCATCATCGGCGGTGCTGACGGTCCTACCGCCATACTCGTCACCAAGACGCTGGCGCCTGAACTTCTCGGTGCCATTGCCATTGCCGCTTATTCCTATATGGCGCTGATTCCGATCATTCAACCGCCTTTCATGAAACTTTTAACGACGGAAAAAGAACGCGCGATCCGTATGACGAATCTGCGTCCCGTTTCGCAAACTGAAAAAGTCCTTTTCCCGATCGTCGTTACCGTTCTTGTCGTGATGATCGTTCCCGACGCCGCGCCGCTCGTCGGATTCCTGATGCTCGGTAATCTCTTCAATGTCTGCGGTGTCACCGACAGACTCTCGAAGACGTCTCAAAACGAACTCATCAATATCGTCACGATCTTTCTCGGCATCTCCGTTGGAGCTACCGCAAACGCGGAGAATTTTCTGTCAACGCAGACGCTCTTCATCATCGGTCTCGGACTTGCGGCATTCTGTCTCTCCACCGTCGGCGGTCTGCTCGTCGGTAAACTTATGTGTAAACTGACCGGCGGAAAGATCAATCCTCTGATCGGTTCCGCAGGTGTTTCCGCCGTTCCCATGGCTGCGAGAGTATCGCAGGATGTCGGAAGAAAGACGGACCCCACAAACTTCCTCTTGATGCACGCCATGGGTCCGAACGTCGCCGGGGTTATCGGGTCAGCCGTCGCCGCCGGAGTATTTTTAAGTTTCTTTGCTTAACAGAAAGGACAAATCATGTCAAAATTGCTTATTACCGAAACCGTACTGCGTGACGCGCATCAGTCTCTTGCCGCGACACGTATGACAACGGAAGAGATGATTCCGATCCTGGAAGATATGGATAAGGTCGGGTATTATTCCCTTGAAGCATGGGGCGGTGCAACCTTTGATTCCTGCCTGCGTTTTCTTCATGAAGATCCCTGGGACCGACTTCGTACCATCAGAGACCACGTCAAAAATACGAAACTCCAAATGCTCTTCCGCGGACAGAATATCCTCGGCTACCGCCATTATGCCGACGACGTCGTCCAATACTTCGTACAAAAATCCATTGCGAACGGCATTGATATCATCCGTATTTTCGACGCGCTGAACGATCCGCGCAACCTTGAAACGGCGATCAAAGCCACGATCAAAGAGGGCGGACACGTACAGGCGGCCATCTCCTACACGACTTCTCCTTTTCACACCAACGAGGGTTTTGCCGCATACGCAAAGCAACTCGAAGAAATGGGTGCGAATTCCATCTGCATCAAGGATATGTCAGGTCTTCTGAAACCTTACGAAGCATATCAGCTCGTCAAAGCGATCAAGAGTGAAGTCAAGATTCCCGTTCAATTACATACGCACTACACCGCCGGTCTCGCATCCATGACGCTTCTCAAAGCGATCGAAGCCGGAGTGGACGGTGTGGATACCGCCATTTCGCCTCTTGCCATGGGTACTTCCCATACGCCGACGGAATCTCTCGTTGCCGTTCTTCAGGGTACTCCCTACGACACCGGTCTTTCTCTCGAAAAGCTCGACGTCGTCGCAAAATACTTTACCACGATCCGCGAAAAATATCTCGCAAGCGGTCTGATCGATCCTAAAGTCCTGAAAGTTGACGTCAACGCCCTCCGGTATCAGGTCCCGGGCGGTATGCTTTCCAACCTCATTTCGCAGTTGAAGCTCGCGGGAAAATCCGACAAGCTCGGCGAAGTGCTCGAAGAAGTCGCAAACGTACGTGCCGATGCCGGTTTTCCTCCCCTCGTAACGCCTTCTTCACAGATCGTCGGTACCCAGGCGGTCAACAACGTCCTTTTCGCCTCCGAGGGAAGATATTCCCACGTTACCAAAGAATTCAAAGGACTTATTCGCGGTGAGTACGGCAAAACACCCGCACCCGTCGCCGAAGATTTCCGCAAAAAGATCATCGGTGACGATCCCGTCATTGACTACCGTCCCGCTGACAAGATCGCCCCGGAACTGGAATCCCTCAAGAAGCGCGTCGCTCCTTACGAAGAGCAGGAAGAAGATCTCCTTTCCCTTGCTCTCTTCGAAACCGTCGCCGTTAAATTCTTTGAGTGGAGAAAACAGCAAAAATACGGCCTTGACGCCAATGCCGATCCCGAAAATGGCGTTCATCCCGCATAACATCCGCTTCATAACAGGTCAATAACGAGCATATCAGATACACTTGTGTGCCGGTAAAGATCTCGCTCATAACAAAAAAGACAAGAGCAAAACGCTCTTGTCTTTTTTTACACTTGGATTCATCAGGAATTGTTACGGAAGAAGTCGTTCAAAAAATCGCCGTTATTTCCGAAAGGATCATTTTGATCGTTACGGTTTTCTTTTTCCGCCTCTTCCCTGGCTTTTGCTTCGGCCTCGGCTTTTGCGTTGTTTTCATGCGCGACTTTGTTTTCGTCATCGCTGTTTTTCTTCTTGTTATCGGCGATGGCTTCAATCTCTTCCATCGTCGGATTTTCACTTGCCATAGCCGCCTCAAACTGTTCGCCGTCCATGGATTCGTGTTTCAGAAGAAATTCGGCGACAAAATGAAGTTTATCGACGTGTTGTGACAACAGTTCCTTACCTTTTTCGTAACAACAGGTAATCAGATCGTGGATCTCTTCGTCGATCAGCGCCGCCGTCTTTTCGGAATAATTCTGCCCGGAAGAGAAATCACGTCCGAGGAAGACTTCGTCATCGGAATGTTCCGATCCGTAAAGAATGGTTCCGAGCTTCTCGCTCATACCGTATCTCGTGATCATATTTCTCGCGGTGGAGGTTGCTTTCTGAATATCGCTGGAAGCACCGGTTGACATATCCCCGATGATCATTTCTTCCGCGATCCTGCCGCCGAGGCACATGGTGATCTCGTCGATCATCTGATTTTTGGAGATAACGACGTGATCCTTTACGGGGGGATTTACGGTCACGCCGCCGGCGTTTCCGGCGGGAACGATCGTTATATGCTTGACGGGATCAGCGTGAGGCAGGCAGAACGCGAGAACGGCGTGACCTGCCTCATGGTACGCGACAAGTCTGTTGTCCTCATTGGTTCTGTGATTGACTTTCTTCTGCGGTCCGAGGAGCATTTTGAGATACGATTCGTCGATTTCATCCATACCGATAAGGGCTTTTCCCTTTTTTGCGGCACGGATGGCTGCTTCATTGAGAAGATTGGCAAGATCGGCACCGGTGAAACCGATCGTGGATTGTGCGATACGCTTGAAATCCACCGTGGCTTCGAGCGGTTTATTTCTCGAATGGACGCGGAGGATATCCTCACGTCCCTGGATATCGGGATAACCGACCGTAACGCGACGGTCAAAACGACCGGGGCGCAAAAGTGCGGGATCGAGAATATCGGGGCGGTTCGTCGCCGCAAGAACGATAACACCGGACTGCGTTCCGAATCCGTCCATCTCGACGAGCAACTGGTTCAGCGTCTGTTCTCTCTCGTCATGACCACCGCCGAGACCGGCACCTCTGTGACGGCCGACCGCATCAATCTCATCAATGAAAATGATACTTGCGGGAACACGTCTGGCGCTGTCAAAAAGATCTCTGACACGCGATGCGCCGACACCGACATACATCTCAACAAAATCCGAACCGGAAATGGAAAAGAACGGAACTCCCGCTTCCCCCGCAACCGCCTTGGCAAGCAGAGTTTTACCGGTACCCGGAGGGCCTACGAGAAGAACGCCGCGCGGGATCCTGGCGCCGAGCTTTGTGAATTTCGTGGGATCCTTCAGAAATTCAACAACTTCCTCGAGCTCCGCTTTTTCCTCATCCGCACCGGCAACGTCGGCGAATTTGACGGGATTTTTATCATTGTAGATAACTTTTGCCTTGGATTTGGAGAAACTGCCGATCTTGCCGACGCCGCCGTTCGAGGAACGAACGACGAAGAACCAAAGACCGACAAACGCCAAAAACATCAGGATATAAGGAAGATACAGCTGTACCCACGAAGACTGCGCCGCTTTGTAATTGTACGTTTCGATTTTGGAATCTTTTTTTTGCGCATATTCATTGATTTGTTCCAACTGGAAAGAATAGCTGAGCTGATAAGAATCCAATACGGTTTTCGTATCATCGTAACCGTTATCGTTACGAGCGTAATGCTTGACGGTAAGTTTGAGATTGTCGTCGATATTGAACTCTGTTACGACGTTGTCGTCAAAATAGGAAATCAGTTCGCTATAGGAAATCTCTGCTTTTTTCGTGCTGTTATTCAATAATGAGACGGCACCTATCACAAGAAAAACGATGAGAACAAGTGACAGAATACCTCTTAAATTTACCTTCATGGATACATTATGCCTTTCTGATTAGCGTTTCGATATCGGGATTGCGAAAACCGAAAAATAAATACGGTCCACTCCCCGCCATTTCCCCGTCGTCCCGCACGCCGAAGCCGGGAAGCCAGAGAACACCGTTCCCGTCCGAAAGAACGGGGAGAACACGGCGCAAAGGGAGAGAAACTTTTTTATCATTCAGTAACTTTTTGACTTTATGTGTCATGCCGCCGTAACGGTAAGCGTCACCGTCACACCGGGAACGGACAGTCAGTTTATCATTAAGTATAGCAGATGAGAGGTCTTTTTTTGTTGCATATTTGTAAACATTGGATGAAAGGAGGACGTCCACGGCATTTTCGTCATAAGAAAGAAAGAAACCGTAACCGTACTCTTCGATTTTTAACCAGGAATCCGGTTTAATAGAATAAGCAAAATCCGTAGGTTCTACGGTGTCATTGCTTCGGCAAAAAGCGTAACGTCCGTCGAAAACAAACAGGATATTTCCCGGTAAAGATTGAGAAAACGGCTCTTTTTTTTCGGCAGAAAAAGTGATTGCCGATAAGTGATCATACTCGGGAACTGTCACTGTCAATGCGTTTGCCATCCGAAGAACGACACGCGTCATCACCGCAGGATGAAGGGATAAAAATACGTCTTTCGGTATGCGAAGATCCGAATAACGATCCGTGATCTTCTGTGCTTCGAGATCAAGATATTCCGCATCGAGCGCGAGATTGCGCGACATACGCAAAACGGCTCTTTCGGGATCGGGCGTGATTTCCCGCAGAGCGGGAACGACGTGACGTCGGATATAGTTTCTCGAATAAAGGTCGGATTCATTCGTAGAGTCAAAAACAAATGGAATCTCGTGCGAAAGACAAAAACGCGTGATTTCGTCTTTGGAAAAAGGCAATAAAGGATGCAGACGGTTTCCCGATATCGGCAAAATACCGCAAAGACCGCGCGTTCCGGTCCCGCGCATTAAGTGGAAAACGACAGTCTCAAGATGATCACTGCCATGATGAGCGGTGACAACGTATGAAAAACCGTTATTTTCGGCGATGACCTCGTCGAAGACGCGGTATCTTTCGTTTCTCGCCGTTTCTTCCAGTCCTTTTTTCGCTTTTTTCGCAAGAGCGGGAACGTCTGTCTTTTTCAGAACGAAAGGAACCTGTAAAGATTCACAGAGATCACGGCAAAATGCGGCGTCTGCATCGGCTTCCCCGCCTCGGATACCGTGATGTACGTGAACGGCGATCAAAGGAAAATCCGCACGGTATTTCCGACGGTAGGAAAGTAGCATCAAAAGAAGAAATACCGAATCGGCTCCGCCGGATAAAGCGACGACTGTACCGTCAGAAAAACGGTCCGCGATCCCGGTTTCCCATGCGAAGGAAGAAAATCTGTCGAGAAAGACGGACGCTTCCCCGTTTCCGGAAAACGCATCAAGCGTGGTCGTCAAATCCATGATTATCCTCGATGGTGCGGAATTTCGTATATTGTCCGATCCACGCCATGTCGATATCTTTGAGCATACCGTGTCGGTTCTTGGCAATGATGACCTTCGCTTTATTGAGAGCGTCGGTAGCGGCTGGTTTTTCTGCCTCTGTCTCGTTCTGGTTCTTGCCTTTCATTTTATCGTAATACTCATCCCGGTAAAGGAACATAACGATATCCGCGTCCTGCTCGATAGAACCGGAATCACGAAGATCCGCGAGGTTCGGACGCCTGTCGGAGGCGGTCCTGGATTCGGTCGCACGGTTCAACTGTGCGCAGACAATGAAAGGAACGCCGAGTTCTTTCGCGATGATTTTCAGATTTCTGGAGATCTCGCCGACCTGTACGGCACGGTTATCGGATTTTGCGGTCGATTCCATCAGACCGAGATAATCGACGATAACGAGTCCGAGGTTATTCAGGCGGCGGAGTTTGGATTTCATCTGCACCGTCGTCATAGCGGACGTGTCGTCAATATAAATATTACATCCTGACAATTCGGTAATACGGCTCGCGATGTTTTCCCAATGTTCGGGCTTCAGCTGACCGGTCCTGAGAATATTGGAATCAATCATCGCTTCGCTCGAAAGAATACGTGTAACGAGTTGTTCGCATGACATTTCAAGCGAAAAGATTGCCACGGATTTTCCCGAAGATTTTGCGATATTTGTTCCTATATTCAAAGCGAATGCGGTTTTTCCCATACCGGGACGGGCACCGACAATCACGAGATCACCGGGGGAAAGTTCGACGAGAACACGGTCGATCTCGGAAAAACCGGTCTTGACCGTCTTGGGATTTCTGCCCTTTTGTTCGTACTTCTCTTCGAGTTGTGCGTAAACGCTGTGTAAAATCTCGCGGATATGTTTGAAGTCCCGGGACTCTTTGTTTCTCGAAAGATTGTAAATACGCTGTTCGGCGTTATCGAGAATCACGGAAGCCGGTTCGGACTCATTATACGCTTCTTTGTTGATATCGTCACAAATCCCGATCAGATGCCGCAACGTTGACTTTTCTTTTACGATAGTCGCATAATCCTTGATATTCGCCGCAGACGGAACGGACTGCGAGATAAGGGATATATACTGGATGCCCGCCGCTTCGTCTTTATCGCCCTGCTCGACAAGCGCGTTGACGAGAGTTACGGGATCGATCGCCTTGTCGCTCGCGTACATAGAGACGAGCGCCGTATAGATATGCTTGTGTTCGGGAAGATAAAAATCGTCAGCCGAAAGCATAGCACCGACCTTTTCGTATGAATCGGGGCGAATAATGAGAGAACCGAGCACCGCCTGCTCCGCTTCAATGGAGACGGGCATTTGTTTAAGGATCGTATCGTCCATCTTGACTCCTTTTATTCCTGTACCGTGACGAAAAACTTCGCAATGATGTCGGTCTGAAGTTTATACTCCGTTTCAAACTTTCCGTAAGCGCGGATGGATTCGTCGAGAAGGATCTTTCTTTTGTCAATCACATCACCGATGGCTTTCTGCAATTCTTCGGCGATATCTTTGGTGGTTACGGAGCCGTAAAGTCTTCCGTCTGCGCCGTGTCCCATGTGGATCACGATTTCACGACCGTTGATTTTGGAAGCCAGCGCCAACGCTGCCTTTCTCTCCTCTTCGATCCTGTATTGTCTGGCTTCCTCGCGGCTTTTGAGTTCGCTTTGTGCCTTTGCGTCAGCGAGAACGGCTTTTTTCTGAGGTAACAGGAAATTTCTCGCGTATCCGTCGGATACGTCGATCACCTGGTCTTTTTTCCCCTGTCCTTTAACGTCACAAATCAGAATTACTTTCATATTTGCCTCACTTATTGATTTTCAAAATAATGGTCGATTGCATTTTTCAGAGTTTCCATAACGGCAAGCGCAGATTCGGAAACGACCTGTGCGCCGGCAACTTCAAAGCGGCCGCCGCCGTTGAGTTCCTCAAGGATCAACTGCACGTTCACAGAACCGTTGGAACGCCCGGAAATGTGGATATGATCGCCGATGCGAACGAGAGAAAATGCGGCGTCGATCCCCTTAAGCGTCAGTAACTTATCCGCCACTTTTGACGCGATGATACGGTAGGATTCATCGGTATTGCCGTCGCAGGAAGACAAAGCTATATTATCGTGATAAACGGTAATCGAAGTCATGAATCTGGCTTCTTTGCTGAGATCCTCGACGCTGGAACGGAAAAGGTCGAACACGTCACTCGGGTTAGCACCGGCGCTTCGCAGATACTGCGCGGACGCAAACGTCCTCGTTCCGGTATTTCGGGTGAACTGTTTGGAATCCAAGAGGATGCCGGCGAGAAGAAGATTGGATTCGATCTTCAGAAGATTGTTTGCCGGAGTCACGCACTCGAGCATCTCCGCCACAAGTTCGCAGGAGCTGGAAGCCGACGGCTCTATATAACAGAGTAAAAGATTCGGAACGGTCTCTTCTCCCTTTCTGTGGTGGTCAACGAGCGCGATTTTTTTCGCTTGCTGTGCCACGTCGGCAAACTGTGTTCTTGGAAGAGAGTTGACGTCTGTGATGATCAGAAGCGTCTCGGGACCCATAAGGTCAAAAGCTTCCGCGCTGTCAACGAATACCTGTTGATAATCTTCCCATTCCTTGAGAAGTGCGACGCAACCTGCCAGGTTATCGTCACGGGGATCGAGCGCGATATTGACTTTCGCGCCGCACATCATCGCAAGTCTCGCAAGACCGACCGACGCGCCGATGGAGTCAAAATCACCGTAACGGTGTCCCATGATGACAACATTATCGGAACGACTGATCAGTGAGCACAACTGCCCCGTAACGGTACGGCTGCGGACGTTCGTCTTTTTATAAACACTCTGCGTTCTGCCGCCGTAATAGACGATACCGTCTTTGGTCTTGACGACCGCCTGGTCGCCGCCGCGGGAGATCGCAAGGTCCAACGCTTCCGCCGCGTTCTTCTCTCTTTCGGCAAGAGTGTCGCCAAGATCGGAAATACCGATCGAAACGGTCAAAGAAACGTCGTCGCCGATGCGATTGTTACGAATCGTTTCAAGCAAGGAAAAACGGTCGTTGATACATTCATTCAGATGCTTTCTGTCCATCAGCAGAATATATTTTTCATGGTCGTAGGACTTAAGAAAAGCACCCATTTCATCCGCCCATGCTTTGAGCGTTTCATCAATAGCTGCTGTTGCTTCAATAGAGTTGACGTGCACGAAACGGATGGCATCTTCGACATTATCGAGGACGAGATATCCGACCGCGTTCCACTCGTTGTCATACTTCAGAGCCAGTTCGTGCTCTTCGGAATAATCCGTCAGAGTAACGACGTAAATCGTCGCGCTTTCATCCTTGATCGCGGTGGACTGCAAACGGTATTCTTTATCATTTATCCTGGTGACGCGTCCGGAAAGGTCAACGGGATTTCCATAGATAGGCCCGAGAATTTTCGATAACGTCGAATGAATATCTATCGGCTCCTCGAATACGGATCTGGCGACGTCGTTACACCAAAGGACAAAGCCGTTCGCGTCGGTAAACAGTGTGGGGAAAATGGCGTTGGCGAAATAATCGGACGATTTTTCACCGATCATCTTTTCAACGGTCAGTTCATCCTGTTTGGTCAGAGGCGTGGGTATAAAAGTCGTAAATATCGCGCTGATGACGAGATAGGCAACGACTGCGACGGCGACCGAAAGCCCGAGAGATAACAGTTGATCGTCAAGAAGAAAATACGAAGAAAAACCGAGGATCAAAAGGAAGACGCACCCCGATATCGCATATACGGACGCATAGCGAAAGGAAAGCGGCATGGATTGACGGAATGATTTTTTGTTCTTCATGAGTGTCCTTTCCCGGTATTCACATATCTCCGGTATAGTGATCCGAAAGTCTGTTGGCTACAATGACGGCGAGAACGCCGTTCAAAGCAATGATCCTGATGGCAATAGAACTGAAAAAGAGGACAGAAGCGAAAAGCAGAAGATAGAAAAGTCCTTTTCTGTTCTTTCTTCTTTGAATGGTGAACAGTAAAAAGCGGAATCCGATATAAGCGAACACAACGAGGAAAATCAGATAAAGATTCATGAGAACAACGCTGAAAGTTGACTCAAGATCGACAATGAATAATTGAACGAAAAAGAGCAAACAGAAAAAATAAGCAAAGGAAGGCGGGACGGTAAATCGCCAGATCTGAATATACTCATCTTCTTTGCATACCCTTTTGCGGATAAAGGCAAATAATTTCAGCGTGATGCCGCAAATGAAAAACGCGAGAATAACGACACCGGCAATGGACAAACGGAAAAGAGTATCAATGATCGACGATACGAAATCGTCACCGTAATATTCATGGATCGAGGCATATTCCGGTTGATTGAAAGACGCTTCAAACGCGTTTTCAAGGTTCCCAATAAATAAAGACAGCGTTTCGCCTACGGCTTCTTTTGCAAAAGATCCGGCTATACTGCCGATCCAGGCATAACCGATCCCGACGAGGCAGAAAGACAGAGCAAGTGTCACAAATAGTACGACGTCCGGTTTTATCATCCGGAACGAATACCCGTAACCGATAAGTGCGCTGACAAGGATCAGAGAAACGGCGCATGACAGATAAGAAAGTCCGAAAAATACGGAAGGAAGAAGCAAAAGCGCAGATAGTAAAGCAAAGAGCAACGCGTGCATTTTCCGATCGTTAACGGAAGCGAGAAGGCAGGAAAAACAAGCCGCCGAAACGGCAAAACTGATAACGACGCTTCCAGTATAAGCCGAAAGCCATCCGAAACAGAGCGCAAGGGTGAAAAGCCAGCCGATCGCCTTGTTATCTATATTGTATTTATCTCTGTTTTCTTGCATGAAATCCACTCCCGACAATATTTCAATATATTATATCATAAAAATTTAATAAAGTAAAGATAAAATAAAAATAATCCGTTAACAGAGGGGAAACAAAAATATTCCTTGCAAAGATGTGACCTTTGTTGTACAATATTAGAATAAGGGGGTGAAAGGATGGAACTGTCAGCATCAGTCACAAAAATATCCGGTGTCGGTGAAGAACGTGCAAAAAAGATGCAAAAGCTCGGCATCGAAACCGTCCGGGATCTCCTTTTCTTTTTCCCGAGAACTTACGAAGTTCGCGGAGACGTGACCGCCGTCGCAAACGCACCTGTCGGCTCAACGGTTTCTCTCGTTATGAAAGTCGGCACCGACGTCACTTTTTCCAAAACGAAAAACGGCCGTGTCATGTATTCTTTCAGAGCATACGACGAAAGCGGCTCGATTTTCGTCATTTTCTTTCAGTCTCCTTACGTCAAGCAGATATTCAGGCAGGGGATGACTTTCCGTTTTTACGGTAAATTATCCTGGTTCGGCAAAACGCTCGCCATGACCTCGCCGAAATATGAACCTTTGATCCCCGGAATACCTCTTCCCTATTATCATCCCGTTTATCCGCTGACGGCGGGCTTGAACTCCAAAACCATTTCTTCCATCGTTCATAACGCCCTTGATACCGTTCAGAATCAGATAACCGATCCGCTTCCGGAGGACATTCGCCTGTCTTACCGTCTTCCGACACTCGCATACGCCGTCAAAAACGCGCATTTTCCTCTTGATCGCGACGCACTGTCCATGGCAGTCCGGCGGCTGGCTTTTGACGAATTGTTTGCATTTGCGCTACTGATCGCAAAAGTGTCCGAAATGCAGAGGCAAAAAGCAGGGGTCAGAATCGAAAAGCCGGATTTCGCACCGCTTGACGCAGCGCTCCCCTTTTCCCTGACCGATGGACAAAAAAACGCGATAAACGAGATCCTTTCCGACATGACGGAACAAAAGAACGGGGCGATGAGCAGAATTCTCATCGGTGACGTCGGCTCAGGAAAAACCGTCTGCGCGCTTTACGCCGCTTACGCCGCTATACGTTCCGGAACGCAAGTTGCTTTTATGGCTCCGACCGAGATCCTCGCGTCACAGCATTTCGCAGCCGTTCAAAAGATTTTCAAAGACCTCAAAATTAACGCAGCGCTTTTGCTCGGCAGTACCAAAAAATCCGAAAGAACAAAGATTTTATCCGGCGTAAAATCCGGAGATATCCATATTCTGATCGGCACCCACGCTCTTCTGAACGATGAAGTGGAGTTTCAAAAATTAGGTCTGCTCATTACGGACGAACAGCACAGATTCGGCATCAAGCAAAGGGCTAACCTGAAATCCAAAAACGAATCCGCGCACGTCCTCGTCATGAGCGCAACGCCGATCCCCCGCTCCCTCGCTCTCGCACTTTACGGGGATCTGAACGTTTCGAGGATCTTTGAAATGCCGAAAGGAAGACAAAGAGTCGATACCTATGTCATTGACGAATCCTACCGGGAAAGACTGTTCGGATTTATCGACAAGCAGATCAAACTCGGCGGACAATGTTACGTCGTTTGTCCCGGTATCATAGACGAAGAAAACGAGGAAGAAGAATCCCGTTCCTTCGACGATATCCTGTCACAAAGAACCGATGCCATCGCGACAAAAACGAAGTCGGTGACATCACAATCCGAAGAATTAAAAACCGTATTTCCGAATTATAAAATCGGCATCCTGCACGGAAAAATGAAACCGGCAGAAAAGGAAGCGGTGATGGAAGAGTTCCGAAACGGAAGCATCAAGATTCTCGTTTCCACGACAGTCGTGGAGGTAGGTGTTGACAATCCGAACGCCACTCTTATGATCGTCGAAAACGCCGACCGATTCGGTCTTTCACAGCTTCATCAGCTTCGCGGACGGGTCGGAAGAGACGATAAAAAATCTTATTGCATCCTTATTTCCGACGCAAAAACCGAAAACGGAACGGAACGTCTGAATATCATGAAATCCGTCTATGACGGATTTATGATAGCGGAAAAAGATCTCATCATGCGTGGACCGGGAGACTTTTTTTCATCAAATCAAGAAGATAGTTTTAAGCAGAGTGGCGAGTTTCATTTTCGCTTCGCTTCTGCAGAGCGGGATGAAAAATTCATGGAAAGCGTCTTTGCCACAGCCAAATCGCTGATCGCCGCCGATCCCCAACTTAAGGAACCATCCCATTTGGCTCTTCAATCTTACATACTCCCGTACGTGGATACAAACATAACGACTATCTCGTAAAGGAACATTCTATGAATCAATCACCGTTAACGGAAAGGATCCGTCCTGACACATTGGACGAAGTCGTCGGTCAGACGCATCTCGTCAGTAAAAACGGCATTCTGCGCAAGATCGTGGAATCCGGCAGAATATCCAACATGATCTTCTTCGGACCTCCCGGCGTGGGAAAAACGACCGTTGCGAACATTATCGCCAAAACATCCGGGAAGCAACTCTATAAGCTGAATGCGACGACCGCTTCCCTGTCTGACATCAAAGACGTGATCGCTGCCTCATCCGATATTTTCTCGGAGGGAGGCATCCTTCTGTATCTCGACGAAATCCAGTATTTTAACCGCAAGCAACAACAGTCGCTTCTTGAATTCATGGAAAACGGAAAGATCACTCTGATCGCATCAACGACGGAAAATCCTTACTATTACATTTACGGCGCATTGCTCTCCAGGGCATCCGTCTTTGAATTCAAGCCTGTCAAACCTATCGAAGTTTTGCCTGAGATGAAACGGGCGTTAGCCGTTCTTAACGAAGAGTTTTCCGTCGAAAAAACCGTATCGGATGATCTGCTCCTCACCATTGCTTCCAAGACAGGCGGCGATGTCAGAATGAGCATCGGCATCCTCGAAAACGCTTTCTACGTCACCGAAAAAGATATGACGATGGAAAACGTCGAACCTCTCCTCCCGAAATTGGCGGGAACGTTCGACCGCGAAGGAGACGTTCACTACGATCTTCTTTCCTGCCTGCAAAAATCCATACGCGGTTCCGATCCGAACGCCGCCGTCTTCTATCTGGCAAGGATCCTTGCGGGAGGAGACCTGATCTCTGCTTGCCGCCGTCTTCAGGTGATAGCGTCGGAAGACATCGGCTGTGCCTATCCGCAAGCCGCCGCCATTACCCGCGCCTGTACCGAAAGCGCAAAAGAACTCGGTCTGCCGGAAGGGGCGATACCGCTCGCAAACGCCGCCGTCATCCTCGCCACCGCACCGAAATCCAACACGGCGCATGACGCTTACTACGCCGCGCTCGCCGATCTTGAAAGCGGAAAAGGCCTTACGGTACCGAAGCATCTGAAAAGTCCGGATTTTGAGGGCTACGTATATCCGCATCTCTACCCCAATCACTACGTAAAACAGCAATATCTGCCCGATGACATCAAAGACCGGGAGTATTATCACTTCGGAGACAACAAAACCGAACAAGCCGCAAAAGCGTACTTTGAGTTTATCAAAAAATCGATTTCATAACAACTGTTGACAAAAAAGTGCTATTATGTTATAATTTTCGTATAAAAAAGTTTTTGCCTTCTTAAACGGAGATAAAATATATGATATATCATTTCATTCTTAATCCGAAATCGGGAAAGAAACGGAAAGATAAGCACTACGAAAAAGAAATTGTCAACGCTTGCGAATTGCGGCAACTTGACTACCGGATATATTACACCGAGAGCAAAGGCGACGCCACCACTTACGTCAAAGATATGATCAAACTCTCCCCCGAGCGTCAGCGTTTCATCTGTGTCGGCGGAGACGGAACGATCAATGAGATCGTGAACAGCGCACCTGCGAATCCGAACGTGGAATTCGGCGTCATTCCCGGCGGTTCGGGAAATGATTTCGTGCGCAATTTTACTTGCCGTAAACTTTTCCAGAACATTTCGGCACAACTCGACGGTGAGCCGATGTCCCTGGATCTGATCCGTTGCAACGACACCTATTGCGTCAATATGGTCAACATCGGATTCGATTGTGCTGTGGATAAAGAAGCAATACGTCTGAAAAAGACGAAACTCGTATCCCCCGGTATGTCCTACATTTTTGGCGTCATCGTCGTTCTTTTCCGTCACTTCGGCACGAAAATGAAAGTCATTTTTGACGACGGCGAAGTCATTGACAACGAACTGTTGCTTACCGCGATCGGAAACGGGCAGTATTGCGGCGGCGGTTTTGACTGTGCGCCTCACGCCCTGCTTCAGGACGGTCTTATGGATGTTTGCGTCGTCAATAAGATCACAAGAATGAAGTTTATCTCGATGGTCTCCAAATATAAAAAAGGAACGTTCCTGCGTGACGAAAAGATCATGCAGTGCATTCGCTACAGACAAGTACCGCATTTCCGCATGGAGTTCGACGAATCCATTCCCGTTTGTATCGACGGCGAGATCAAAACCTCGCAAGCGATTGATTTTTCCGTGGTCAAGGACGGGGTTCAGTTCGTCATTCCCAAGGGATGCAGCTTAAAATATGCCAAAGTTTCCGACTTGCCCAACTAATTGACCGACCGGGAGTTTCCCCATGAATATATTGGACAAAAGACCGCTCAGTATCGTTTTGACAGGGATACTGAGCGCTTTTGTCCTTTTTTGTCGTTTTGGCACGACGGTCAAAATAATTTTTCTTATTGTGAACGCAGTTTTGCTGTTTCTATCGTTTCTTCCGAAACTGGGGGTAAAACGGCTCTTCCGCACCCTGCTTTGCGCGACACTTCTCTTTGCTCTTCTTTCCGACTTTTATTTCAACGGCTTCTATTTCGCAGAAAAAAGATTTGAAGGCGAAATCGAGGCAACAGGCATCATCACCGAGATATCTTATGCGGAAGAAAGCGTTGCACACTTTACGTTACGCACCGACAACATGAATGAAAAAGCGTTTTCTCACTATTCACTTCGCGTCACTATTGAAAACGTCAATGGCTCCGACTTAAACGTCGGTGACAAGATACGATTGAAAGGCACACTACAACCTCTCGACGACGCTTACGACTACGGAATCGGTATTTCAGCGATTGCCGTTTCGGATCAACCCTATGAAAAAATATCCGAAGACAACAGGACTCTGCGTTTAATGTTCTCCGATATACGGAGAAAGGCGTCCGCTCTCATCATGAGCACCTCCGAATCGGAAGAAGTGGGCGGACTATTATCAGCTCTTCTGCTCGGTGACAGGAGCGCCCTTTCACCTCAGCTCGCACTTGACTTCAAACGTATCGGCGTATCTCATATTCTCGCTTTGAGCGGTATGCACCTCGCGATCATTTCTCTTTTCCTTTCTGCTATTTTATCCGTTTTCGGCGTGGGAAAGAAAGGAACGAAAATCGTACTTCTGATTTTCGTTCCCATTTACATCATCCTCACCGGTGCTTCCCCCTCTATCCTGAGGGCGGGCATTATGCTGATATTCTATTCGATCCTATTTCTTCTTTGGGAAAGTAACGATTCTCTGACAACCTTACTTCTTTCGGTCTTCCTCATCCTCGTTTTTGAACCTTACGCCGCCTTTTCTTCCTCGCTCTGGCTCTCGGCTCTTGCGACATTCGGCGTCATTTCTTTTCCGGTAGTGTTAGAAAAGAAACCGAAGACCAAACTTTTCTGCTACATATTTTCATCCGTAATCTTCTCTTTTTCCGCTCTGTTTCCGACGTTGCCGATCACGGCATATCTCTACGGTTCTTTCTCTATCCTATCGCCGTTATCCACGCTTTTATTAGCGTTTTTAACACAGGCTTTTATCTTTCTCGGGATATTTCTGTTCCTGTTCGGAAAGATCATCCCTGCCTCTTTTCTTCTTGATAAACTCTATCAATGCATCGGGAAAACAGCAGAATCGTTATCGGACATTTCTTTTTGCACGATCGACGTCTCTTTCGTTTTTACGAAAATACTGATCGGTATTTTTCTGATTTGTGCCGTTCTCTTTTTGATCCGCAAGGTCCGTCGCAAAGGCCTGTGTTTTATGTCCCTTGTTCTGTTTTTGTTTGTGATAGGCGGTTGCGGTGCTTTGCTTCAGATACGTGCAACAGAAAATGAAAGTATGTATTATCTGCCGAAAGTCAAGGACGAATATATCGTCGCCTTTTCCGGAGGAAAAACAATACTCTTTGACTATTCGACCAACACGCCGTCAAAAACCTACGACCTGCAAGAGGATCTTTCATCCTTACATATTTCAACGCTCGATACCCTCGTGATCACGCAGTACGCCGCGTCGCTGCCATCTTCTCTGTCCGCCTATCTCTCACGTATTCCCGTACGTGAGATCTATCTGCCGGTCGCACAGAACGCGGAAGAAACGGATATTCTTTCAGCCGTGCGGGATGAACTGCAACCGTTCCGCACATCCGTAAGCTTTTACGAGGCAGACGAACATATCGGCTTTGAGAACATCGCCTGGCATCCAATCTATATATCTCGTTACGGTTACGATTCCGGGTGTGTCATGGTCGTCACCCGCGATGCCGATTCTTTCTATACGTATTTCGGAAAAGGCACATATTTCGATCTGAAAAAAGAAACGGCAGCCGATCTGACGGCAAACAGTCTCGCCGTCATATTCGGTTGCCATGGAAATAAGGCGAAAAACGCATCGGTGATAAACTTACATAACGACCATCTGACCGTTGCCGTCTTTGCCGATGAGGACGTAAAAATCAACAGGGAAAGCGACCTTTCTTCAACAGAAATATACGCCGCAAGTTACCTGCCGACAATCATTCCTTTATACGTTGAATAGGAATTCGACGACGTCGCCGTCGCGCATAACATATTCTTTACCCTCACTGCGCAAAAGTCCGAGTTCTTTGACTTTGACTTTACTACCCTCGCGGGAGAGATCGTCAAAGGAAACAACTTCGGCGCGGATAAAGCCGCGCTCGAAATCAGAATGGATCTTTCCGGCGGCGCCGGGTGCTTTCGTGCCCTTTGTGATCGTCCAAGCTCTGACTTCTTTCGGTCCTGCTGTCAGAAAACTGATGAGACCGAGAAGCGAATAACTCGATTGGATCAATTTTTCCAGACCGCTCTTTTCGATTCCCAGATCATCGAGAAACGCGGTCTTTTCTTCTTTCGGCAGTTCGGCGAGTTCGGCTTCTATCTGCGCGCTCACCGCGATGATCTCGCTCCCCTCGGATCGTGAGTGTTCTGCGAGTTTTTTATATCCCTCGTTATTCTTATAATCGCCGGAGACCTCGTCTTCCGAAACGTTAGCGACGTAAACGATCGGTTTCAGCGTCAGAAGACGTGACTCATCGATCAACAGTTTTTCGTCGTCGGACAGATCAAGCGTTCTCGCGCATTTACCGTTTTCGAGACAGTCTTTCACTTTATTGAGTACGTCAACTTTTTCCATAAGTTTTTTATCGCTCTTTGCCGCTTTAACGGTGCGATCAATAGCGCGTTCGACGATTTCAAGATCGGAGAGAATCAACTCATCATTGATGATCCCAACGTCACGTAAAGGATCGACCGTTCCCTCCACGTGAATGATATCTTTGTTTTCAAAGCAGCGAACGACGTGAACGATGGCGTCAACTTCTCGGATATGGGACAAAAACTTATTTCCGAGACCTTCTCCGTTGGAAGCCCCTTTGACAAGTCCGGCGATATCCACGAACTCTATCACGGCGGGGGTATATTTTTCCGCGTGATATATTTCATTCAGACGGTCCAGTCTTCCATCTGGAACGGCAACGACACCGACGTTCGGATCAATCGTGCAAAAAGGATAATTGGCGGACTCTGCCCCCGCATTGGTAAGCGCGTTGAACAGAGTGCTTTTTCCGACGTTAGGAAGTCCGACGATTCCGAGTTTCATAGTGATCCCCCAAGGTTTAACATTCATGACGAAGTATATCACAAATCGGCGTATTTTGCAAGATGTTTTCATGATTTCACAGTTTTATCACAGTTTATCCGTTGACATTTCACATTTCATTTGGTATAATAATTGTGAAGATGTGCATTTTTTGAACGAAGTTTACAATTATGGAGGCAATATGGATACGAAACTTCTGGTCGTTGACGACGACGTCAATATCTGCGATATGCTCAAACTATATTTTGAAAACGAGGGATATCAGGTGCGAACCGCGAACGACGGCTTTGCCGGTATCGAAGCATTCAAGCAGTATGATCCCGATCTTTTGCTCCTCGATATCATGATGCCCCGGAAAGACGGCTGGCAGGTATGCCGTGAGATCCGTGAATTTTCCGGGAAGCCGGTCATCATGATCTCTGCAAAAACCGAAGTATTCGACAAGGTCTTAGGACTTGAACTCGGCGCGGACGATTATATCGTCAAACCCTTTGATATGAAAGAACTTTCCGCACGTATCAAGACAGTCCTCCGCCGTTATAACGCCCACTCCAAGGATCCCGACGACGAAGTCGTCAGATTTGAAAACATCGAGATCAGTCTGCAAAAATACGAACTGAAAATCAACGGGAAAGCCATTGATATTCCCCCGAAAGAACTTGAACTTCTCTACTTCCTTGCGTCGAACTGCAACCGTGTTTTCACGCGCGATCAGCTGCTCGACAAGGTTTGGGGATTTGATTATCTCGGCGATTCGAGAACGGTGGACGTTCACGTCAAGCGCCTGCGCGAAAAACTTGAGGGCGTGTCCGACAAATGGATCCTCAAAACCGTCTGGGGCGTTGGCTATAAATTTGAAACGCTCGTTTGACAAATCGGTTTAGCAAATCGGATAAAATATATCCTGAATAATGTACGTTCTTTCGCGATAAATCGTCGCGAAAAAGGGAAAGCGGGAGCGATTGCTCCCGCTTTTTTGATGAAAAAAAGATACTTTTGATGAAAATCGGCGTTGCGCAGCGGATAATATTTCTCCGCTTTCCGTCTGCCGGTTTTTCAGAATTTGAGATTCATTCTGCCGGTCGGAACGCCGGTGGAGGGAACGACGATCTTCCTGCACTTCTGCGCGTCGGGGCCGAGTCTTTCCACCATGACGGTAGCAAAATTCAATTTTGCGTTTTTCGGTAGCTGCATCACGGTATTTCCGCCCGCCGTCCTCGTCGATTTTTCAACGACGAGCGAGCTTTTGATCAGCATGGCTTTTCCCTGTGTGGAACGCAAAAACAGCGATATCGGTTCTTTTCCTTCATAAAAGGCGGCAACAGGTCTTGAAACCGTGGAGAAAGCACCGCTGAGTTTTTTACGCTTACTCTTCGTCTCGTAAGTTGACATCGGGACTTTGACGCCTTTTCCGTTCTCGAAGAAGTAGATCATCCGTCCTTCGGGCAACGTATCGTAAACGACGTGACAGCCGATGACGTGCTCATCGTCCTCCATACCGAGTTTTGCCGGCACGTATTCGCCGATTTGAGAAGACTTGCACAGATCAAAAGAACTGGTTTTGGCACGGTAAATCTGTCCTTTATCGGTAAAGAACAAAACGTCGCCGCGGTTGTCGGTATCCATCTCGAACGCAACGAAGTCGCCCTCTTTTGTTTTTTGCTCGTCGTTGCTCTTCATCGCCTGTGCTGACAGTTTTTTGAAGTAACCGCTTCCCGTCAGTACCAGACGGCAATCGTAGTTTTCAAAGAAGAGTTCCTCCGCCGAGATCTTTTCCTCATCCAGGTGGGAAAGAACGATCTCGGTCTTTCTCGGTTTTCCGTATTTTTTCTTGATTTCCTGGAGTTGGGAAATGATAAGACCTTTGAGTTTGAGATTGTCTCGGAGAATACCGTCGATCTCTTCGATCTCTTTTGTCAGAGAGTCAATCTCTTCAATGCGCCTCAATATATACTGCCGGTTGAGATTACGCAATTTGATCTCGGCAATATACTCTGCCTGCACGTCGGAAAGGCGGAATCCCGCAGCCAGGTTGGGGACGACGTCTTCCTCTTTTTCGGTGTTACGGATAATGCGGATCGCTTTATCAATGTCGAGAAGAATGGCGGCAAGACCTTTGAGAAGATGCAGTTTATCCTGCTTTTTCTTGAGGTCGAACCGAAGCTCGCGGGACAGACAGGTCTCACGGTAGCGGATCCATTCGAGAAGAATGTCTTTCACGCCGAGTTGTTTCGGCGAGCCGTTGACAAGCAAAATGAAACGGCAGTCAAAGTTACATTCAAGATCCGTTGCCGAGAAGAGTTTTTTCATCACGATCTCGGGATCGGCGTCACGCTTCAGGTCGATGGTCAGTTTGAAGCCGTTAAGGTCGATCGCGTCACGGACGTCGGAGATCTCGCGGAGTTTGCCTGCTTTTACGAGATCGGCGATTTTCTGCATGATCGGCTCTATCGTCGCGCTGTAAGGAATCTCGAGAATGTCAATAGCGTGTTCTTTCGGGAGAATATTGTACTTTGCACGCATACGGATGGAGCCCGTGCCGGTTTCATAGATACGCTTCATCGTTTCTCTGTCGTACAAAATCTGAGCTCCGCCTGCGAAATCGGGGGCGTGGATCAGATCGAGCAGACGTTCGGTCGAAGTGTTCGGATTTTTCAAAAGCGCGATCGTTCCGTCGCAGACTTCGGCGAGATTGAACGACGGGATGGAACACTGCATACCGACGGCAATACCGAGATTCGCGGAAACGAGAATATTCGGGAACGTCGTCGGAAGCAAGGTCGGTTCTTCGGTCGTATTGTCGTAATTGGGAACAAAATCGACGGCATCCTTTTCGATACCGGCGAAAAGTTCATGACAAAAAGGATCCAGTTTGGCTTCGGTATATCGGGATGCCGCACAAGCCATATCACGCGAATAGTGTTTACCGAACGATCCTTTGGAATCCACAAAAGGATGCAAAAGGGTCTCGTGTGCCCGCGTCAGACGCATCATCGTATCGTATATCGAAGAATCGCCGTGAGGGTTCAGATGCATCGTTTGACCGACGATATTCGCGCTTTTGGTTTTCGCTCCCGACAACAGACCCATCTCGTACATGGTATAAAGCAGTTTCCTGTGCGATGGCTTGAAACCGTCAATGTCCGGAATGGCGCGCGAAATGATGACCGTCATCGCATACGGCATATAGTTTTTTTCAAGCGTCTCGGTGATCGGTTGTTCGGTCGGAACCGCCTGATTATTTTTGAATTCTTCAATGTCGTCTGTTTTTTTCTTAGCCATGAAAACACTCCGCTGTAGATTTATAGTTTGATGATCTGATACGCCGCGGCACGGATCATACGGTTATAAAGTGCGAGCCCGACGCCCTCCGTTGAGGGTAAAGGCGCATATATCGCGTCGTATGATTCCTTATCCGCTTCGCGCAACAGGTAGAACAATCTTTTGGACTGCTCGATTTTATCATTTGATTTTCCGAAATTATAGGTTGTAATTGCAGATATTTCCTTTTGCGCAAAATCCAAATATTCGTCAAAACACAGAAAGGCATATTTCCCTGCCGGAAGAGACTTCAGATAAGCAAACGCCTTTTCCATATCGGCGTCCAGAAGAAAGACCGGGGCTTTCGGCGCATAATGACGGTATTTCATACCGGGAGAAAGTGCGACCTCGCCGGGCTTCAGCGCGCCCGTAACGGCGTCGGCGACCGCCACCTGTCCGACGACGGCGATCAGATCCTCAAGGGTGATCTTACCGGGTCTGAGCAAAGTCAAAGCACCGTTTTCGTCAACAGATACAATGGTGGATTCCAGACCGAAGTCGGAAGCACCGCCGTCGATGATCATATCCACTCTGCCGTTCATATCGTCATATACGTGCTTCGCGGAAGTGGGAGACGGACTGCCGGAACGGTTTGCCGACGGCGCCGCGATGGGAACACCGGTCGCTCGGATAAGCGCATGAGCAACGGGATGAACGGGGCAACGAACGGCAACGGTAGAAAGACCGCCCCTTGTCGTTAAGGGAACGGAATCCTTCGCCGGCAAAACCACGGTCAAGGGACCGGGCATGAACGCATCGGCGAGTTTTTGATAAGTATCGTTCAGAAAAGCGTATTTTTCTGCGTCCCGCGGCTCTGCAATATGAATGATGAGGGGATTATCCGACGGACGACCTTTTGCGGCGTAGATTTTCGCCGCCGCCTCTTCATTCGTGGCGATCGCGCCGAGTCCGTAAACGGTCTCCGTCGGAAAAACCACAAGACCGTTATGCAAAAGAATATCCGCGGCACGAAGTATCGCCCTGACGCCTTCTTCATTCAGTTCATCTATTTTTACTACTTCGGTCGTCATAGCGTCTCGCCTTTTAGTTTTTCCGCCGTTTCCGCGTTTGTGAGGGCGAGGATCATATCGTCCATATCACCGTTCATGAAACTCTCAAGACTGTATATCGTCTTGTTGATCCTGTGATCGGTCACGCGAGATTGCGGATAATTGTACGTTCTGATTTTTTCACTGCGATCGCCGCTTCCGATCTGGCTTTTTCTCTCGGAAGCGATTTTTTCGTCCCGCTCACGGATTTTGATATCGTAAAGTTTTGTACGCAAAATCCGCATCGCGGTTTCTTTATTCTGTAACTGACTTCTCTCCGTATCACATTCGACAACGATCCCCGACGGGACGTGTGTCAGTCGGACGGCGGATTCCGTCTTATTGATATGCTGACCGCCGGCACCGCTCGATTTACAGGATTCAAAACGGATATCCGAAGGACTTACGGCGATTTCCACGTCTTCCGCCTCCGGCAAAACCGCGACGGAAACGGCGGAAGTCTGGATCCTGCCGTTGGATTCGGTCACGGGAATACGCTGAACGCGGTGGACGCCGCTTTCGTACTTCATTTTTGCGTACGCTCCGACACCTTTTACAAGGAAAGTGACGTTCTTGAAACCGCCGAGTTCCGTCTCGTTTGCTTCCGTCACGGTGAGGGAAAAACCGAGGCGGGAAAGATACATGGAGTACATGCGAAACAGATCGTAAGCAAACAGCGCCGCTTCTTCTCCGCCCGTTCCCTGCCGGATCTCCACGATGGTATTGCGATCGTCGTCGGGATCTTTCGGGATCAAGAGTATTTTGATTTGTTCTTCCGTGCTTTCTTTTTTCTCGGAAAGAGAAACGATCTCGTCACGGATCATCTGCCGCATTTCGGGATCCTGTGTCTCTTCCAGCATCTTTGCCAGTCCGTCCAGTTCATCCTCGGCAGACCGAAGTGCAAAGCACGCCTCCGCGAGGGGTGTCAGGGACTTGTATTCTTTCATCAGAGCGGAATATCTGCCGTTATCGGAAATCACATCCGGCAGGGTGATATTTCTCTCTATTTCTCGGTATTTATCGAGAATACCGGAAAGTTTTTCATTCATAGGGTACTCCAAATATCAACGGATAAAGGCACAGAACGCAAGATAAGTCGCGAAGAGATCGGCTTTGGAGATCACTTCATAAGGCGCGTGCATGGAAATGACGGGAACGCCGATATCGAGCGTTTCGATACAATGATTGGCAATATAATTGGCAACCGTTCCGCCGCCTCCGAGATCGGTTTTCCCGAGTTCTGCCATCTGAAAAGGCACATCGTTTTCCTCAAACAGTTTGCGGACGAAACCTACGAATTCGGCAGACGCGTCGCTGGAACCGGACTTTCCTCTCGAACCGTTGTATTTACTGAGTGCCGTCCCGCAGGAGATCATGGCACTGTTCATCTTTTCATATACTTCCGCAAAATTAGGATCAAAAGCGGCGGTCACGTCCGCACTCAGACATTTAGACGCCGTCTTGACGATCCTCGGATTCTTGTGCTGTGAGATCGCGATTTCGGTCAGAAGATCGGTGAGCAGATCCGACTGCATACCCGAAACACCGATGGAACCGATCTCTTCTTTGTCGGCGAGAACGACCATCACGGTTCGCTTTTTATCAGTTGCGGAAAGCAACGAGGTGACGGCAGGATAGGAACATACGCGGTCATCATGGCCGTAGGCACCGATGAAAGCACGGTCAATGCCCACGTCGCGCGCCTTGAATGCTGGAACAAGCGAAAGTTCAGCACTCAGAAAATCGCTTTCCGTCACGCCGTATTTTTCATGCAAAAGCGAAAGAACATTCAGTTTGATCGCTTCTTTAACGTTCTCATCAGCATAAGGAATGCCGCCGATGAGGATATTGAGATTTTCGGCGGGGATCGCTTTTCCGAGAGGTTCTTCAACCTGCCTTTGCGCAAGGTGCGGCAAAAGGTCGTTGATATAGAAAACAGGATCCTTCTCGTCCTCGCCGATCTTTACGTTGACGGTAGTACCGTCCTTTTTCACCATCACACCGTGAAGTGCAAGCGGAATCGTGGTCCACTGATATTTTTTGATCCCGCCGTAATAATGCGTTTTCAGAAAACTCATTCCGCTGTCTTCATAAAGAGGAACCGGCTTGAGATCGAGGCGGGGATTGTCAATATGGGAAGCAAGGATCCTGATGCCGTCTTTTTCAAGGTCGTTTTCTCCGATGCGGAAAAGAACGAGACATTTCCCGAAGACGTTATAGTACCGTTTATCACCGACTGATAACGCATCGCCGAAGCGGTACGGGGTATATCCGTTTTCCTTCGCCATGCACGTCACGGTATCTACCGATTCTCTCTCCGTCTTTGCTTCGTCCAGAAAAGCACGGTAAGAGTCGGCGTAATCGAAAATCTCTTTCATTCTTTCCGGCGTGGCGTCGGCGTAACGGTTTTTCTTCTGATAACCAAGATCGTCAAGGAGCAGCTGCCCCTGTGTTTTTTTGTTCATACACAATCTCCCGAATTAATTTTTTTGAGGATCTCATCCGCCCGACGGCAGAGGGAATCCGTGGTGCTGTTATTCTCGATCACGTAATCGCAATGCGCGGTCAGATATTCGTCTGTCAACTGTGAACGGAATCGGGCGCGGATCTCGTCTTCTTTGATGCCGTCGCGTTCAGAGATTCTCGCAATGCGACGGTCTTCGTCGGCGACGACGCAAATCACGGCATCGCATAAACGGTCAAAACCGGATTCAAACAGTAAAGGGACATCTACAAAGACAACACGGGCATCCTGCTTTTTCTGTGCGGAAAGGATCTCTTTCACACGGGACAGCACGTGCCTGTGAGTGATGGCATTCAAGCGTGCCTGTCTCTCTTTTGGTTCATCCGAAAGAAAAACGGCAGTTGCAAGCGCCCGACGGTTAACGCTGCCGTCTTCCTTAAGGATTTCCGTTCCGAATGCTTCGACGAGTTCCCTCACACATTCTCCTTTTTCCAAAAGAATCTTGTGATAAAGATCGTCGGTATCGATAACCGGAATCCCTTTTGATCGGAAATAAGAGGCAACCGTGCTTTTTCCGCTTCCGCTTCTGCCGCACATTCCAATGGTTATCATAGCTGCCTCCTTATTTTTTATACAATTATATAACATAAATGACTGCCTGTCAAGGCAAAGCGTTCCCTTTTCTTCCCGCGTTATCCTTTCCCGTTGACAACGGCAGAAAGATATGGTAAAATGACTGTGAAATGAGGTGGTATTACGGAGATACCGGTCATCCGCCAGGACGACGTTCTGACTTTGAAGAAAAAACATCCCTGCGGTAACGATTCTTTCACCGTTCTGCGCGTCGGAACGGACATCCGCGTTCGGTGTCTCGGATGCGGAAGAGAGGTCGTACTGCCACGCATAAAATTAGAAAAAATGATAAAAAGGTAACGATATGTTCTATTATCTTCAAGGTACTCTATCGGAAATTGCCGAAAATACCGCCGTCGTTGACTGCGGCGGTGTCGGATACGCTCTGACCGTCGGGGCTATCACGCTTTCCAAATTCGCAGGAAAGATCGGCGAAGCCGTCCGGCTTTACACCTATCTTGCCGTGCGTGAGGACGGCGTTGAGTTATTCGGTTTTGAGACGGTCGAAGAAAAAAATATGTTTCTTCTTCTGACTTCCGTCAGCGGAGTCGGACCGAAAGCGGCGATCAGTATTCTTTCGATCTTTTCTCCTGCCGCATTGACGGTCGCGATCGCGGAAAAAGACGAAAAAGCCATCGCGCGAGCCAACGGTATCGGCGCAAAAACCGCAGCGAGAATCGCATTGGATCTGAAAGACAAAGTCGATCTGTCTTTAGTCAATCCCGACGTAATGATCACGGATGTGAAAACGGCAAAAAAAGACCTGTCAAAAGGAAATTTCAAAGAAGCCGCAGAAGCCCTCAGCGCTCTCGGTTACGACAAAACCACAGTCACGAAAGCGCTCTCTGATTTCCCTGCCGATATGCCGGCGGTCGATATGATACGCGGTGCTCTGAAGCATATAGCGTCAAGATAACTTTAGAGGTTTCATTATGGTTGAAGAATGTAACGATTTTGATTTTGAAAACCGCATCGTAACGCAGGAATACACGCCTGCAGAGGATTACGAAGTCGAAAACTCCCTCCGCCCGAAAAAACTCGAGGATTACGTCGGACAGGAAAAGGCAAAATCCAATCTCAATATTTATATTCAAAGTGCAAAAAAACGCGGTGACGTACTCGATCACGTTCTCCTTTACGGCCCTCCCGGTCTCGGAAAAACGACGCTGTCCGGCATCATCGCGAACGAACTCGGTGTCCGCCTGCATACGACGTCCGGCCCGGCGATCGAAAAGCAGGGCGACCTTGCGGCAATTCTTACGAATCTGTCCGAAGGAGACGTTCTTTTCATCGACGAGATCCACCGTCTACCCCGCCCCGTCGAGGAGATCCTGTATCCGGCGATGGAGGATTACGCCATTGACATCGTTCTCGGAAAAGGACCGAGCGCAAAATCTCTGCGTCTCCCGATCCAGAAATTTACGCTCATCGGTGCGGCGACCCGTGCGGGACAATTGACGTCTCCTCTGCGCGACCGTTTCGGCGTTCTGCTGAAACTTGAACTCTATACCAATGAAGAATTGTCAAGAATTGTTGACAGATCCGCCGGTATTCTCGGTATTTCCATCACGAAAGACGGGGCTGACGCGATCGCTTCCCGCTCCAGGGGAACGCCGAGAATCGCCAACCGTTTTCTCAAACGTGTCCGGGATTTTGCCATGGTGGACGGTGACGGAACGATCACTTCAAAGATCGCCAAAAAAGCGCTCGAAGCACTTGAAGTCGATGATCTCGGACTTGACAGTGTGGATCGCAGGATGCTTACTTCCATTATCCGGTATTACGGAGGCGGTCCCGTCGGTCTTGAAACCATCGCCGCCACGATCGGTGAAGAATCCGTCACGATCGAAGACGTATATGAACCTTACCTGCTTCAGATCGGTTTTCTCGCGAGGACACCGCGAGGACGAGTCGCCACCAAGCTCGCCTATGACCATCTCGGGATCCCCTACACGCAGGAAACGCCCAATCATTCATAACGATTGCATAAAAGAAAAATCTGTATGTCAAACGGCATACAGATTTTTTATATGGATCAGAATGCGGCTTCGATCGCGTCAGCACACGGCTCGAGCGCATCTGTCTCGAAGAGTTCCACGGCGCCTTTGTCGCAGAGGTTGGGAAGCGACGGATCAAGCGGAATCTTCGAAAGGACCGGGATCCCGTGCTTTTGTGCCAGTTCTTCAACGTGGCTCTCACCGAAAACAGAGATCTTCTTTCCGCAATCCGGGCACTTGAGATAACTGTAATTTTCAATGAGACCGAGAATCGGAATATCCATGAGATTCGCCATATTGACGGCTTTATCAACGATCATGGAAACAAGTTCCTGCGGAGAGGTCACTATGATGATTCCGTCAACGGGAATGCTCTGAAAAACCGTCAGCGGAACGTCGCCGGTTCCGGGAGGCATATCGACGTACATATAGTCAACGTCATTCCAGACGACGTCGCTCCAGAACTGCTTGACGGTTCCTGCGATCACGGGACCGCGCCATACCACGGGCTTGGTTTCTTCGTCCATAAGAAGATTGATGCTCATGACTTCAATACCCGTCTTCGTCTGTGCCGGGAACATTCCGAGATCGGATCCCGTCACACAACCGACAGGAAGCCCGAACGATTTCGGGATGGAAGGACCCGTGATATCCGCGTCAAGTATCGCGGTTTTATAACCCCTTCTCTTCATCGTGACGGCGAGCATGGAGGTTACGAGGGATTTTCCGACGCCGCCTTTTCCGCTGACAACAGCGATAACGTGCTTGATTTTACTGGCTTTGTTCATCGGTGCCAAGAGAGATTCTTTGTCACACTTTGATGAACAGTTACTGCAATCATGATTACATTCTGACATATTTCACACTTCCTGAAAATTATTGACATATTAGCGAAAGATCGCCGTTGTTGAGAACAAATCCTGCTTTTTTCATCTTTACTCCGTCGAAATGGATAATCGCTTCCGCGAGTTTGTCCTCGACGTTCTTTTCGATGAAACGGCGCATATTGCGGGCACCGTATTTTTCGGAGAAAGACTGATCCGCGATCCATTGAAGCACGTCGGGTTCGCATTCCAGTTCAATGGATTTCTGCTCTTTCATATAGTCCGCAAGTTTTGAGAACATCAGAGCGGCGATCCGGCAGAAATCCTGACGGTCGAGACGACGGAACGTGATGATCTCGTCGATACGGTTGATGAACTCCGGTCGAAGAAAAGCGGAAAGCGCTCTTGCGGTTCTGTCGGCATCCGTTTTTTCCGGAGAAGACGAAAAACCGGAAATAGCAGAAGAAGTCTCGCTGCCCGCATTCGTCGTCATGATCATAATCGTATTTTCAAAGTTTACTTTTCTGCCCTGCGCGTCGGTAATAATACCGTCGTCAAGAACCTGAAGCAGAATATTGAGTACGTCGGGATGCGCTTTCACAATCTCATCAAAAAGAATGACGGAATAAGGATGACGTCTGACTTTTTCGGTAAGCTGTCCCGCTTCGTCATAACCAACGTATCCGGGAGGCGCACCGATGATTTTGGAAACGGAATGCTTCTCCATAAACTCCGACATATCGAGTCGGATCAGGGCGTCGGGCTGGCGGAAAAGTTCTTGTGCAAGGACCTTGACAAGTTCCGTTTTTCCGACGCCGGTCGGTCCCGCGAAGATAAAGGAAACAGGGTTCTTACGATAGGATACACCCGCTCTCTTCCGTTTGACCGCACGAACGACGGCAGAAACCGCCTCATCCTGTCCGATGATATTTCCACGGATACGGTCTTCCAACTCCAAAAGTTCCGTGAGTTCGCTTTTTTTGATCTCCGTCGCAGGGATTCCCGTCCAGATCTCGACAACGCGGGCAAGATCGTCAACGGTAACGGAAAGCGATTTTACGACCGGTTCAAGGACATCCTGCCGCTCGGAAAGACGGATCTTTTCGACTTTCAAATCGGCAATGGCTTTATAATCGGATTCGCTCTTGTTTTCTTCTGCCTCGATTTTTCCTTCAAGTTCTTCGATCTTGTTGGATATTCTTGCAATTTCTTTTTCATTTTTCCGCCACTCGTTCAGTTCAGCGCTGTCAAGCGACAACCGAGAAGCCGCCTCGTCAATGAGGTCGATCGCTTTGTCCGGAAGAAAACGATCGGTGATATAGCGTTCCGAAAATGCGACGGCATATCTCGCGATATCCTCGGAGATCGAAACGCCGTGAAAATCTTCGTAATACTTCTTGATTCCTTTGATGATATCGGCAGCATCCACGAGCGTCGGCTCCTCCACCATAACGGGCTGAAATCTGCGCTCGAGCGCGCTGTCTTTTTCAATATACTTTCTGTACTCTTTAAGAGTCGTTGCGCCGATGACCTGGATCTCCCCGCGGGAGAGAGCGGGTTTCAGAATATTGGCGGCGCTCATGCTTCCCTCGGAATCTCCGGCACCGACGATATTATGCACTTCGTCAATCATGAGAATGATATTTCCGGCGTGCTTGACTTCTTTGATCAAACCGAGTATTCTCTGCTCAAACTGACCGCGGAACTGTGTTCCCGCCACGAGTGCCGTGAGATCCAGAAGCCATATTTCGCACTCGCGAAGACGCTCGGGGACGTTTCCGGCGACGATCCTCTGTGCCAATGCTTCGGCGATCGCCGTCTTTCCGACGCCGGGCTCACCGATCAGGCAGGGATTGTTCTTCTGCCGTCTGCAAAGGATCTGAATCACCCTTTCGATTTCCCGATCTCTGCCGATCATACGGTCCAGTTTCCCGGAAAGGGCACGTTCGGTAAGATTCGTGGCGTACATACGCAGGAACTTTCGCCCCTGGTCCTTATCCGGCTCGGCGGCTTTCGCACCTTTCGGCGGTTTCGGCTTTTTAGGAACGGCGCCGAACGGCATACCGATATCGCCGAAAATCTTCGGAAAATCAATGGCGGGAGCGCCCCCGTCGTTATCTTCTCCAACCTGCTCGAGGAAAGTATCCACTTCTCCCGACATATTTTCGAGATCTTCCTCGCTGACGCCCATTTTCTTGAGCATATCGTCGATCGGTTTTATGCCGAGTTGACTGGCGCAAACGAGGCACAGTCCTTCGTTGACGGATTTTCCGTTCTCCAACCTTGTGATGAAAACGACGGCGGGGCGTGTTTTACATCTTGCACATTTCTGAATATTCATTCTTATATCTTTCGTATTGTATTTTGGAGAAACTCCAATAGATTGAACTTTTGTAAAAAGGGATAAATGATGCCGGTTTGCGCATTGTCGGCAATGACGTCACCGAAGAGACCGGAATCGAGGATGCGGACGAAACCGAGGAACAGCAGAAATACGACCACGCCGCCGAGAACAAGTCCGAGTGAGTGGTCGATAAGACCGATGGCTCCTTTTTTCGTTCCGCTTTTGAACAGTGCGAAGAAAAACGATATCACGATAGAGCTGACAACGAACAGTAAAACGAGTGAAACAAAAAACGAGATCTTATCCGTCAGAATCGAGGAAACGGCAGCGATGAAATCCGAAGAGTTGTCATTGGCAACGGAAACCGTTGTGTCGGAAATCACGTTTTCACAAAGTTTTGTGAAGAAATACCCGGTATCGCTTCCCCGGAAAGCGTCCGCCACTTTATCGCTGACGACGGGCTCCAGCCGGTTGCGCAAAAAGGATTCGGAAAACGTTCGCCCGTAAACCGACGCGACAATAAATGAACCGATCAGTCGTAAAGGTTTGATAAAAAAAGATATAAAACCTTTCGTCCATCCGGCAAGCAGACCGATCGCGATTATCACGACGAAGGACAAATCAAAAACGAGATTCATAAGCACTCCGTTTTCTTTCATTATGCGGATCCGCACCGTCAGCGAATGACGACGTTCTCATCCCCGAAATTTCGTTTGAGGGACGACAAGACGCTTTCCGAGGGATCCAGTTCACAATTTTTCTTCAATACGTACTTTTTCGCGTTGCTGTCAAAAAGGACAACGGCGTAAGGTCCGGGATGCAGAATCGAAAGGCGGTCAAGGACGCAAAGTCGCTTATCGTTAAGATCATTGACTTTCACGTAAATGACGTTTTTTCTCGTATCTTGCGATGCGTTCGACGTACTTTCTGTTTTCTGAAAATCGGAATCCGAGATCAACGGCAGGATTTCTTTCGCGATCACGCGGACACCGTCGGTATCTTCTACTGACAGCGTTCCTTTTACGCATACGGCATTATCGTCAAAAATCTCGGATGAAAACTTCATATAAGATTTTGCAAAAACGATCACTTCCACCTCGCCGAAACGGTCGTCGAGCGTCAGAAAAGCCATCGTATCTCCGCTTTTCACCGTTTTTTTGCGGATACCGGAAACGATCCCGCAGAGGGTAACTTCCGAACGATCGCGGTATCGGTGCGAAACCTCCGTTTCGTCCTTCAAGTCGGCAAGAATATCGGACGTCTTATCCGGACGCAGACTTTCAATATGCTTTTCATAATCTTCCGTCAGGTGACCGGAAAAATACATCCCGGAACTCTCTTTTTCAAGAAGCAGAAGTTCTTTTACGGAATACTCCTTCACGTCGGGATAGGGGTATGAACCCGTTTCATTCTGCGTATCCGCCGCAAAAGAAAACATATCGATCTGACCGGATATATTATTTCGTTTCTTATCCTGCTCCGAGGAAAGGATCATTTCATAAGACGAAAGCAGCGCTTTTCTCGTAACACCGAGAGAATCGAATACACCGCTTTTAATAAGCGATTCGAGCGTTCTTTTATTCATTTCGGAAATGTTGATCAAACGCCTTGTAAAATCGTCGAAAGAAGCAAATTTTCCGTGTTTCCGTTCGGATACGACAGCATCTCCAAAGGATTTTCCGACCCCTTTGATAGCGAGAAGACCGTAGCGAATATTACCGTCGGCAGTCACGGAAAACTGTGAAGAACTTTCATTGATATCGGGCCGCAGTATCTGAACACCGCATTTTTGCGCGTCCATACTGTATTTTCGCACCTCGCCGGTGTCGGAAAGAACGCTCGTGATCAACGCCGCAAAGAATTCTGCGGGATAATTGGCTTTCAGGTAAGCCGTGCGGTACGCGAGGATCGCGTATGCCGTCGCATGGGATTTATTGAACGCATAGCTGGCAAAACTCTGCATATCGTCAAAGATCTTTTTGACGGCACCTTCGGGATAGCCGTTTGCCCTCGCGCCCTCGAGAAACGCGGCTTCCTCCGCCGCCATCGCTTCTTTGTTTTTCTTTGCCATCGCGCGTCTGACGATATCGGCTTTCGCGTAGGAATACCCTGCGAGGGTACGGAAGATCTGCATGACCTGTTCCTGATACACGATACAGCCGTAGGTAACGTCCAGAATCGGTTTCAATTGCTCGATCTCGTAAACGATCGGAAGTTTTCCGTGCTTTCGGTCGATAAAGGTTTCAATGGAACTCATAGGTCCCGGACGAAACAGCGCGACGCAGGCGGTGATATCCTCAATATTTGAGGGCTGAAGTTTGAGTAGCACCTGTTTCATTCCGCCGGATTCCAGCTGAAAGACGCCGTCGGTTTTTCCCCGGCACAGAAGATCGAATGTCTTTTGATCGTCGTGCGGTATTTTCGTGATATCGAAATCGGGGATGGATTTCTTTATCATTTTTTCTGCATCGTCAATGACCGTGAGATAACGTATGCCGAGAAAATCAAACTTGACAAGCCCGAGTTTTGCATCCGTTGTCATATCGAACTGCGTCACGACGCCGGTTCCGCTGTAGGAGAGCGGAACGTATGTGTGAGTCGGATTCTCGGTGATCACGACGCCCGCCGCGTGAGTGGAAGCGTGCCTGGGCATTCCCTCCAGTTTCATACTGACGTCCACGAGCTTTTTTACCGACGGATCACGGTCGTAAAGTTCCTTGAACTCTTTGATTTTCAAGGCATCGTCAAGCGTTACGTTTACACCGGACGGGACAAGTTTCGCGACGGCGTCAACCGAGGCGTAGGGCATATCGAGTGCCCGTCCGACGTCCCGGATCGCGGCACGCGCCGCCATAGTGCCGAAAGTTACGATCTGCGCGACCTTATCCTCTCCGTAACGGTGCTTTACATAGTCGATGACTTCTTCTCTGCGGGTATCCGAAAAATCAATATCGAAATCCGGCATCGAAACCCGCTCCGGATTCAGGAATCGCTCAAAGAGCAAATCGTAAGCAACGGGATCGATATCCGTGATGCCGACGCAGTAGGCAACGAGACTCCCCGCCCCGGAACCTCTCCCGGGTCCGACGGGTATTCCCATGGACTTTGCTTGTCCGACGAAATCGCTGACCATCAGAAAATAAGCGTTGAAGCCCATTTTATCAATCACGGAGAGTTCATAACGGATTCTATCTTCGTACTCCTCTTTCGTATGATCCGAAAAACGAATGAACCCTTCTTTGATTCTCTTATTAAAACCGATAGCGGTATCTTCTCTTAATTTATCCCTGTGCGTCTGTCCTTGCGGAAGTATGAAAGTCGGCAGATGAAGTTCGCCGAATGTAAAGTTATAGTTGCATTTATCGGCGATGATCTGCGTATTCTCTATTGAACCCGGAAAATTGCCGAACAGGGCTTTCATCTCTTCGGTAGAGCGGAAATAATACTCGTCGGTCGTAAAACCAAAGGGAGTTCCGCCAGATACCGTATTTCCGGTCTGGATGCACATGAGGATGGACTGTATATCGGCGTCTTCTTTTTCGAGGTAATGCACGTCGTTTGTTGCCACGAGAGGAATATCGTATTTCTCCCCGATCGTCCGGAGAGCGAAAGCCACTTTTCTCTCGTCGTCAAGGTGGTGATTCTGTATCTCAAGATAGAAATCATCCCCGAACAGACGTTTCATTTCCAGGGCGGATTTTTCCGCCTCGTCCATCAGCCCGGATAAAATCAGCGACGGGATCTTTCCACCAAGACAGCCGGAAAGGGCAACGAGACCCTCGGCGTGCTCCGAAAGGATATCCATGTCGATTCTCGGTCTTTGATAAAAACCGTGAATGAAGCTCTCGGAAACGAGGTAGCAAAGGTTTTTATAACCGATCTCGTTTTTTACGAGCAGAATCAGATGATATCCGGAGGAATCGGCTTTTCCCTCTTTGAGAAGCCTGCTTCTCGGCGCGACGTAAACTTCGCAACCGATAATGGGCTTTATGCCGTTTTTGGTCAGTGCGTCGTAAAACTCCACAGCACCGTACATCACGCCATGATCGGTGATCGCAACGGCATTCTGCCCTTCTTTTATCGCTTTTTCGGCGATATCGGCAATGCGGGTCGCGCCGTCAAGCAGACTGTATTCGGTATGAAGATGCAGATGAACAAACCCACTCATTGCCGTTTCCTCCTTGTGTGATAATTTCGGAATTATCCGTGACGTTTCAACATTTCTTTTCCCATGATTTCTATTTTTACCATGCGATGGGAGATTCCGGATTTGGTAATCGGCGGTGCCGAGAGATCCGCAAGCTGGGAAAGCGAATAATCCGGATACAAAAGCCGAAGTTTTGCGGTTTTTTCAAGTTCTTCCGGCAGATTGGAAAGCAATCCGAGACGATCCAGTTTCCGGATAAGATCAACTTGTCCGTGAGAAGCGGCAACGGCTTTTTCGATATTGCTTGTCTCGCAATTCGCGATGCGATTGGCTTCGTTACGGAAATTATTTTCGATCTTGGAATTCATAATATCGAACGCCGTCTGATTCATTCCCGCAGTTGCGAAAAAATCTTCGACGGATTCGCTTTTTTTGATATACAAAAGCGTCTCGGAACGTCTTTTCGTCATTTTGAAAAATAATCCGAACGATTCCAGGATCTGCAATATCAGTTCTGCGCGGTCTCCGACGGATAGTTCAAGAAGATACTGCTTCGAGGGATCGGAAATACGCCCGGAAACAAAGAATATGCCCCGGATAAAAGCGCTCTTACAGTTCGGGCAGGTTAAAGGAACAGGACAATCTGCGCCGGATAGAAGATCGGTCAGGAGAAGTTCGCAGGAGCGACTGCGAAAAGAAAACAAGACGCGCCTGCCTCCTTTATTCGGCGAGGCAACGAGTCCTTTTCTTCCGAAGAGTTCTTCCGTGATCGTTGATAAAAAATCCGCCATTTCCGCGTTTTCAAGCGAAAAGACGATTGATCCGTCGGAAAGATGACCTTTCGCGAGAAGTGCGCCTAAAAAGAAAGAACGGCGGCAACAAAGAGAGCGCATCTGTATTTTCATGATTTCCGACTTTTGCAAAGACGAATACGACATAACACCCTCCTATAAAAACTCGATCTCACACCTCGCTGTGAAACCGTATTTGTTTTTCAGTTCCCGACGGATAAAATAGACAAGTGATTTGTAGTCCTCGGACGTTCCGCCGCCGCAATTGATCAGAAACCCGGCGTGTTTTTCACTCACGGAGATACCGCCGACGCGAAAACCTTTCAGTCCGGCATGATCAATGTAGTAAGAAACGGCTTCCCCGTTTTCGTTTTTCAGAAATGCGGAACCGAGGGACGGTTCCCCGTGCGGTTGCGTCGCTTTCCGCTTTTGCAGATCACCCGTTATTTGATCACGAATAATTTCCGGCGATTCTATTTTCGTTTCAAACGTCGCGTTGACAAGAACGTACGGGCGCTCTTTCAACATACTGTTCCGATAGGAAAAATCCATTTCCCGTTTTCCGACGGAAAACACCGAAGCCGTCGTCGGATCGTAAAGCGTGGCCGAAAGAAAAGAATCGGCAAATGTCGCGCCGAAAGCCCCGGCGTTTCCCCGGACTCCGGCACCGATGGTCCCCGGCACGGTCGAAAGACCGGAAAGCGCAAGAACTCCGATCCGGATCCCTTCTTTCGCTACGGAAAGCGGCCGAGCACCGGCAGCGACTGTCACGCGATCTTCCGAAAACCTGACGGAACGCATTTTTTTCGTTGAGATCAAAACGGTTTTGTATTCATCATCCGTCGGAAGCGTGTTGGAAAGGCATCCTATTACGCGGTACGCTTTATGCCTTTTATCCAGGTAAGACAAAAGCGAAATCAAAGCGTTTTCGTTTTTCGGATAAGCCAACATCCGGCAATTTCCGCCGATTTTTATCGTAGAAACAGAGGAAAGCGGAACATCCCGGCAGAATACGACATCCGAAGCGCTGAAACCCAACATAAAAGACTCACAAAAATCAGTATCCGTTGCGTTTTCCTTTTATGAGATGATCTCCCGCTCACGGAGCATATCAAGGGCGGCGGCCTTTTGCGCCTCCGTTACTTCAATTCCTCCGAGGATTCTTGATACTTCCGCGATACGCCCGTTTTCATCGAGCAGATCGACTCTTGTTTGTGTCTTCCCGTTCACTTCGTTTTTCGAAATGCGAAAATGGCTGTCACCGAGCGAAGCGATCTGTGCGCTGTGTGTCACGCAGAAAACCTGCATATTCTTTGCAAGACTTTGCATTTTCAAACCGATTTTTCGCGCGGTTTTGCCGGAAACGCCGGCGTCTATCTCATCAAAAATAACTGTACCGACGGGATCGGCGTCTGAAAGCGCGCTTTTGATGGAAAGCATGATCCTGGCAAGTTCTCCGCCGGACGCGATCTTCTCAATCGGCATGGGATCCAAACCCATATTTGCACTGATAAAAAACTCGACTTTATCAATACCGCTCGGGAGAAGGACCGTTTTGCCGTTTTCCTCTTCCGAAGTAAACACCGTTTTGAAGACGACTTTCGGCATATCAAGAAAAGTCAGAGTATCCCGGATCTTTTCCTCAAGTTTTTTCGCCGCGAGAAGTCTCTTTTCGTGAATATTCAATGCTGAAGCGAGCGCCTCTTTATACGCTTCTTTTTCCTGCTCCCGCAAAAGCGCCATACGGTCTTCAAACGATTCGAGCTTATCCTTTTCTTCTCCGATTTTTTCTCTGTAAGAAAGGATTTCCGATATCGTGAGCCCGTATTTACGTTTGGCTTTGGAAATAGCATCCAGCCGCTCTTCTATGACGTTGATATCTCCGTCATTGCCGTCGCTCATTTCTTCGTAAACGGCCAATATTTCTTCCCCGATATCTTTGACACGGTAAAGCATATCCCGTAAATTTTCGCTGTATTCCAGACAATCGGGAAGAACGTCGGATATCTGGGAAAGCGCCGTTGCGCTGCGATCGAGAAGAAAAGCGGCGCTCCCTTTTTCGCTGCCTTTGAGGGCGCGATAAACGAATTCGGTATTTTTCAGTATTTTTTCACGGCTTTTGAGTTTCATCTTTCGGTCAACGAGTTCTTCTTCCTCACCGTCGTGAAGAGCAAGTCCGTCGATCTCCGCGATCTCATACTCGAGCATAGCGAGACGTCTGTTGCGCTCCGTCAGATCAGAGTCGAGAGAATCAATTTCTTTTTCGACGGCGATGAAACGATCGTATAAAGCGCGATAGCGTCCAACTTCTTCGCCGAGCCCGGAAAAAGTATCAAGAAGTTCCCTCTGAACTTTCGGATCGGCGAGCGAATGGGTATCGTTCTGCCCGTGAATGGACAAAAGTTTCGGCATCAAGGATTTCAGAACGGATACGGACACCGATCTGCCGTTGATCTTCGACTGTGAGCGTCCGTCGGCGGTCATGGTACGCTGTACCATTATATTGCCCTCTTCGTCGGGATATACGCCGTCCTCCGAGAGACGTTCGGTAATTTCCCGCGAGAGTGCGGAAAACATTCCGCTTGCCATCGCCATCGGCTCGCCGAGACGGATCATATCTTTATCAATCCGCTCGCCGAACAAAAACGCCATACTGTCAATGATGATACTTTTACCTGCGCCGGTCTCTCCTGTGAGTACGGAAAAACCGCGGTCAAAATCCATATCGAGGGTACGGATGACTGCCATATTCTCAATATGCAGAGATGAGAGCATAAACTGCCTCCGGAATTGTCAGATTTTCAGAGATTCATGGATCACGCCGATCACGCGATCGGTCGCTGCGGCATCGGAGATGACCATGAGAATGGTGTCATCACCCGCCACGGAACCGAGTATTTCGGGAATACGCAAAGAATCAATCAGAACAGCGACGGCATTCGCCATTCCGGCATGCGTTTTTACGACGACCATATTGCCTGCTCCCTGCATACGGACGACCGCCGCTGAAACGCCGGAGCCAAGCATGGGTTTATGAACGACGCCGACGTCGGTGGAAACGACGTAATGATAATTGCCGTCGGCTTTCGGAACCTTGAGAAGATTAAGATCGCGGATATCGCGGCTGATCGTCGTTTGCGTGACTTCGATCCCCATTTCCCGAAGCTTATCCGTCAGCATTTCCTGCGTGTCAATATCGTTCTGACGAATCAGTTCGAGTATGATTCTCTGTCTGTCGGATTTCATCTTTACCTCCTCATTCATCCAGCAACCGCATCTTGGTAAAGAGCGTGCGGAACATCGTATTTTCCGAAAGGGTTATCATTTTCAATTTTTTATCTGACTTAAATACACGGCAGATTTCTCCGCTGAACAGATCTGCGACGGGACGACCGTCCACACAGATCTCCATACGGTCTTCTCCGAGATTTTTGATGGACAGAACATCGTTTTCGTCGAAAAGGATCGAACGGTTGAAGAAGGAATGCGGAGAAAGCGGCGTCACAAGCATCGAATGGACACCCGGCGCGACGATAGGTCCGCCTGCCGAAAGCGAATAAGCGGTAGATCCGGCGGGCGTGGAAACGAGCACGCCGTCGGCGTGATACGTCACGGTATCTTCTGCGGCATCGGAAAGGGAAAAAACAGACATTCCCATACCGCTCTTATGCGAAACGCCGATATCGTTGAGCGCCAGTCGGGAAATCTCCGTTTTTCCGTTTGCGCCGACGACCTCTGTCGAAAGAAGCATACAATCCCGGATAAGAAAATCATCTGAAATCAGTCTTTTCAGGTCATCGGTGTTAGCGGGCTCAAGCTCGCTGAGATATCCCATTTTCCCGAGATTGATACCGATAAGCGGAACATCGTATTCGCAACAAAATTGCGAAGCGTCGAGAATGGAACCGTCACCGCCGATGACAATGATACATTCCGCGTCTTCCGGAAATGCACTGTAAAGCGAAACGTCGTCCCGGCGCAAGCCGATCTTTTCACTCACGTAAACCGTCCCGCCGAGTTCTTTCAGTTTTTCGACGACAGAGGCGGAAAGGGCAAATCCCATATCTTTTTTCGGATTGGGGATCAGGACAAACTTTTTCATGGCTTTTCCTTTCTGAAATGTACGAGATACTCGAGATTTCCGTCACCTCCGAGTATAGGAGAGATCATGGTATTGCAATGACAAAAACCCAAACGGACAGCACATCCGATAACATTTTGAAGCGCGGTTTCACGCGCCTTTTCATCTTTGACGATCCCGCCTTTTCCTATATGTTCTCTCCCGACTTCAAACTGCGGTTTGACGAGCAGAATAAAATCGGAGCCCTCGGCTAAAACCGAATAGAGAGACGGAAGTATCAGCGTGGAAGAAATAAACGAAACGTCCATTACGGCAAGATCCGGGCGGTAAGGGAAATCGGCGATTTCCATATAGCGGGCATTGAACTTCTCCATGGAAGTCACCCGATCATCCGAACGGAGGATCTGCACGAGTTGGCCTTCCCCGGAATCAACGGCAATGACGTGCGCGGCTCCGTGCTTGAGAAGACAATCCGTAAAACCGCCGCTTGAAGCGCCGATATCGAGAGCCGATTTTCCCTCTGCCGATACCCCGAACGCACAGAGCGCACCGTCGAGCTTGAGCCCTCCGCGGCTCACGTATTTTTTTACCGATCGGTCGAGAATGACTTTCTCTTCCATGCCGGTAACGTCGAAAGCGGGCTTTTTCACAACTTTCCCGTCAACGAGGACGGCGCCGGATACCACGGCGTTTCTCCCCTCCGTGCGACTGCCGACAAAACCCGACTCAAAGAGAAAAACGTCAAGTCTCATCACATTCGGTAAACGGCGCGTCCGTCACGGTACCGTCCGCGTTTTCCGTAAGGATATTCACTTTTTGTTTGGCATTTTCAAGGGATTCGTTGCAAAAACGGATAAGCGAGACCGCATTTTCAAATGCGGAGAGAGACGCGTCAAGAGTCAATTCCCCGTTTTGCAACTGCGAGACGATAGAGGAAAGTTCGTTCATCGCACTTTCGAAAGTTCTGTTTTCTTTCATTTGGATTCTCCTGTCGAATGATCTGTATAGACGGTTCGGACACCGATTTTTCCGTCAGAGAAACGAAGGTCGAAGGTGTCGTCGATTTTCAGTTGCGCGGAAGAACGAATGATCCCGTTTTCGTTTTCCGCCAGAGCGTAACCTCTCGATAATACCGATAGCGGGCTGAGTGCCTGCACTTTTTCGGACAACACGGAAAGCGCGTAGGCCTTTTTGTCAAGAAAAGGCGTCATCGCGGATTTCAGAAGATTCTCGGTGATGTCCAGTTCGCGCTTACGGTCGGAAACGACCTTCTCCGCCTGGAAGAGAAAAGCGTCGGAAAGCGAGGTGAACATTTTTTCTTTTCTTTCCGTGCAGGACAGCAAAAGATCGCAAAGACGGGCACGAACGCCGTCGAGCCACTGCAAAAGTTCCCGAGAATCCGGAACCGAGATTTCCGCCGCCGCGGACGGTGTCGGCGCGCGAAGATCGGCAACGAAATCGCAGATCGTAAAGTCCGTTTCGTGACCGACGGCGGAAATGACGGGCGTTGTCATCCCGCTGATTTTTCTCGCAAGGCGTTCCCCGTTGAACGCCCAAAGGTCCTCGATCGAACCGCCGCCTCTGCCGATGATGACGACATCGCAAAGTCCCGTAGTTTCAAAATAATCAAGACCGCGGATCAGAGACTCTTCGGCGCTGTCCCCCTGAACGAGAGACGGATAAAGATAAATCGTTGCAAGAGGAAAACGCCTCCCCGTGATATCAATAATATCGCGAACGGCGGCACCGGTCGGTGACGTAATGACACCGATGCGGGACGGCATCCTCGGAATGGGCTTTTTCCGGCTTTCATCAAAAAGCCCTTCAAGATATAATTTGTTTTTCAACTGTTCAAACGCTTTATAAAGAGCGCCGACGCCGTCCGGCTGCATATCGCGGACGTAAAGCTGATACTGCCCGGTTTTGGTATAGACCGAAACCGACGCGGACACGACGACTTTCATGCCGTCTTCGGGAGAAAAACGAAGCGCAGAAGCCGCCATGCGGAACATCACCACCCTGACCTGCCCTTCTTCGTCTTTCAGCGTGAAATAAAGATGCCCGCTCGTGTGACGTTTGAAGTTCGAGATCTCGCCTTTCACGCTGACGTTCTTCAGCGAAGCGGTATTCTCGATAATGGACTTGATATTTTCATTCAGTTCTCCGACTGTCATGGTTTGACGGTCGGGACCTCTGTCCCTGAGAGCGGAAATATCCATAATCACCGTTTTGACTCGTATGCCCGTTTTGCGAGAAGCGCGATTCCGACGGCGTTGTCGGCGGAAAGCGCCGGCTCGGCAAAGGCACAGTCAAATTCCTTATCAAGATTCTTTTTGATGATCCCGTTACTCATGACGCCTCCCGCGTACAGGATCGGCGTTTCGCCGTAAGCGTCAAGGTATGCACGGGAAAGCGAAGCAAGGATATCATAGATGCCGGCAAAAACGAACGCCGAAGTCTCCGCCGCGTCCGATGTTTCGTCGTAAAGTTTTTTTGCGAGATTTTCAAGTCCCGACAGATTGGCGTAAAACCCGTCGATCGACGGTTTCTTTCTTCTGATCTTTCCATGGAAAGAGAGCGCAAGCGTTTCCATCGCCGGACCGCAGGGGAACGGGATTCCCATATAAACCCCGACTCTGTCGATCAACTGACCGGCGTGAAGATCTTTGGTCCCGCCGATACATTCGGCACGAAAACCGGTTCCGTCGGAAGTCACACGGAGCATTTCGGTCGTCCCGCCGGAAACGTGAAAAGCGGGAAATGTTTTTTCGGCGAGATCTTTTCGCCCGGATGAATACAATGCCGCCATCAGATGTCCGCACTGATGAGAAAACCGGAACAGCGGCGAAAAAGAAGTTGCCGCAATGCTTTCGGCGGCAGCGACACCGGGCAGAAAGCACGGCATATAAGACCCTTCGACACGTCGCGGCTTTTCGCTGACACCGATCGCCGCCGGCGTCCTCCCGTGAAGAATGGCACCGGCTTCCCGCATAATATCCGGAAGATTTCTGACGTGAGAAAAAACGGCGTCCGACTGACGCAAGCCGCGCACACCGTTTTCCACGTGAAGAGGCCTCTTGAGATTGGCAACGACTGATTCATTGCCGTTTATCAGGGCAACCGACGTCGTATAATTGCTCGTGTCGATCCCCATAAATATCGGTTCAGCCATTTTTCTTTCCCGTCTTTTCGGCAAGAGCATTCAGCACGCCGTTGACAAACGTGTATGACTTTTCATCGTCGTATTTTTTGGAAAGTTCGATTCCCTCATTGATGGATACTTTTGCCGGGATATCCGGGCAATACAGCATTTCAAAAGCGGCAAGACGCAAAATCGCCATAGATGAATACGAAACGCGATTTTTCGACCACCCGATCAGAGAAGATTCGATCAGCGGCTCGATCGTTTCTGCGTGTTCATAAACACCGAAAAAGACGGTTTTCACATAATCGTCGGTTTCAAGTCCCCGCTCCCCGATGGCTTTTTCGGCGATTTCCTCCGGTGTTTCATCCGGCTTTGCGGCTCCTTCAAACAAAAGCAAAAAGGCATTTTCTCTTGCTTCTTTTCTCTTCATAAAAAAGTCCGTCCTGATATAATAAAAGTTTTGCAGTATTATTATACATTATGCACACGCGAATGTCAACCGTATTTCGGCGAAACAAAAAGCCAACACAAAAAACTGCCTGAAAACCTTTTTTTGGGTTTTCAGGCAGTTTTCAAAACAGGATCGCTATCAGTCAAGGAAATTTACACGGTCTGTCAATCAAACCGGCAGAATAACAGACGTAAGCGGAGTATCCGAGCGAAATAAGATGCGATTGACAAGCCAGAGCGGATTCACTTTCCGGGAATATCCCGAAAACGGCGGGACCGCTCCCGCTCAGAAGCGATGCAAGCGCGCCGTCTGTCAGCATGATCTCTTTCATGGCGGCGGCTCCCTGACAAACGGGAAAAACGGCACTCTCAAATACGTTGAACAATGCGGGAAATTCGTCTTTTCCGTTGAAAAAGGAAAGCAGCGATTCCAGATTCTCGCGGTGTCCGAACAGTACGGAGCCGTCAAAGCCCGCATATAATTTGTCCAGATTTCCGTATGCCTCGGGTGTCTGCATCCGTTCTTTGGCGATGCCGATCACACATACGAGAGATCCGGAAAAAGGAATGGGAGAAATACAATCTCCACGGCCGGTACATAACGCCGTCTTCCCGCAAACGCAAAAAGGGACGTCGCTTCCGATACCGGCTGCCAACTTTATTAACATTTTTTGAGAGAGCGGATATTTATGAATCCTGTTCAATGCGCGGAGAACCGCCGCGGCATCCGAAGAACCGCCGCCGAGCCCGGCACATACGGGTATATTCTTTTTGAGAACGATCTTCACGTGACCGTGAAAACCGCAATATTCCATAAATACTTTTGCGGCTTTGACCGCAAGATTTCTTTCATCTTTCGGGATGAAAGGCGCGCCGATGACATCGACAAAGATCCGCGTGTCGTTCGCGGGGGCAAAAGCAACTGTCAGGTCGTCACAAAGCGAAACCGCAGTCATCACGGATTCGATATCGTGAAAACCGTCTTCCCTGCGTCCGGTCACATCAAGGTAAAGATTTATCTTTGCGTATGCTTTCTCTTTTACAACGTTCATAATCAACCTCTCCCCTTCATTATAACGGTGAAAAAAACGTTTGTCAATCTTATTCGGGCAAAGGGATTATAAAACTGAATAACGGTGAGTTTTTTTGTTTTTTTTATGAAAAGACCTTGACAATCCCGTAAGTCTGTGCTATGATAATGGGGCTTCATAAGAATGCGAGTGTAGTTCAATGGTAGAATTCCAGCCTTCCAAGCTGGTCGCGTGGGTTCGATTCCCATCACTCGCTCCAGATGGATGCGCTGCTAGCTCAGTTGGATAGAGTGCCTGGCTACGAACCAGTAGGTCGAGGGTTCGAGTCCCCCGCAGCGCGCCATAAACAGTTGTTTGCAATAGCAGGCAACTGTTTTTTTATTGCTTTTTTCAATCGACCGCAATCAATACGCAACGAAATTCGACAAAAATATTGTTATATTGCCCATTTTCTATTGACAAAATAATAAGCATTTAGTACAATATTTACAGAACAATAAAGGAGAAAACTCATGCAGATCTTATTGGTATCTTCTCTGATTCTTGCTTTTCTGTCGCCGTTTTTCTTCGTATTCTGTAAAATCAAATTTGACGGTCCGATAGCGACAATGGCAAAAACATTTTCGTCATTCTGTTTTATCCTCTTTTCTCTGCTCCTGTATTTTAACGAAGGTACCACCTCCGCTTTCGGACTTTTCGTTATTTTAGGTCTTCTTTTCGGCTTGTTCGGAGACATTTTTTTGGATTTGCAGGACCCGACCAAGAGTAAGGATTCTCCTTTTCTTTTCGGCGGAATAGCCGCTTTTTCCCTTGAACATATTTTGATCATCACGGCAGTAACGCTCACCCTTGTCTCGGAATATAAGCCGTTATTTCTCCTCCTCAGCGTTTTCTTCGGTCTTATTTTCACCTTTGCAATCGCTTACGTCGAAAAAAACGTCATGAAATTTGAGTTCGGAAAATCTTTCTACGTCGTCTTATTGTATTCTGCCGTTCTGGCGACGACGTTCGCTTATTATCTGACAGCATCCATCTTTGATCCGAAATTCTGGATCATGTTTATCGGTATGACGCTCTTCATGATTTCCGACTGCGTCCTTTCCGTCATGTATTTCAACGGAAAAAATCAGAACTTCTATCTCCTTCTTCTCAATATTGCCACGTATTATTTCGGACAGATTCTCTTTGCGCTTTCAATCTTTTTCATCTGATTCTGTTCCATTGCTTGATCCGTCCGACAACAAAAATGATCAAAAAGGGTGCGTTTCGCACCCTTTTTATTTGATTTTTCACATTTTTGTTATGATTTGACCACGATATTGACGATCTTGCCGGGGACGACGATCTCTTTGAGAGGCGTCTTTCCGTCAAGCGCCGCCGCAACTTTTTCGTCAGCATGCGCAATGGCGAGAACGGCATCTTTATCCGCGTTGACGGGAACGGAAATAACGGATCTGACTTTGCCGTTCACCTGAACGGGAAGCGCAAGTGTGGAATCCACGGTTTTCGTTTCGTCGTATTCCGGCCACTTGGAAAGAGACGCAAGACCGATTCCGCCCATCATCTCATAGACTTCCTCCGAAACGTGAGGCGCAAAAGGCACGAGAAGCAAAGCAAACGTACGAAGCTCTGTTCTTGTCATTTTTCCGACCTCATAAATGCCGTTAAGAAGCGACATCATCGAAGCGATGGCGGTATTGAATTTCATGGAATCAATATCTTCCGTGACTTTCTTTACCGTGCGGTGGAACGATTTTTCGAGTTCGGGTGTCACACCCTCCCCCTCTGCGATCTCCGTCAGTCCGAGGAAACGCTCGAGAAAACGCTTACAACCTTTGATCGACTGGGGATTCCAGGGAGCCGCCTGTTCAAAATCACCAATAAACATTTCGTACAAACGCATGGTATCGGCACCGTAATCACGGACGATATCGTCGGGATTGACGACGTTTCCTCTCGATTTCGACATTTTCTCGCCGTTTTCTCCGAGGATCATGCCATGGCTCGTTCTTTTCGCGTAGGGCTCTTTGACGGGAACGATATCAATATCGTAGAGGAACTTAGCCCAGAATCTCGAGTACAGAAGGTGAAGCGTCGTATGCTCCATACCGCCGTTATACCAATCGACGGGCATCCAGTAACGAAGTGCCTCCGGCGATGCGAGTTCTTTATCGTTGTGAGGATCGCAATAACGGAGGAAATACCAAGAAGAACCTGCCCACTGCGGCATCGTATCGGTCTCTCTTTCTGCTTTTCCGCCGCAGGAAGGACACTTGCAATTTACCCAATCCGTCATGAGGGACAGCGGGGATTCACCGTTCTCGGTCGGCTCGTAAGAATCGACCTCGGGAAGCTTCACGGGAAGTTCGTTTTCCGGGATGGCTACCCATCCGCATTTCTCGCAATGAACCAACGGGATCGGTTCACCCCAATAACGCTGACGGGAAAATACCCAGTCACGGAGTTTGAAGTTCACTTTTTCGTGACCGATGCCCCGTTTTTCAAGGTTAGCGATCATCGCACGTTTGGCGTCGGCTACTTCAAGACCGTTCAGAAAATCGGAATTGACGAGTTTTCCGGTCGCCACATCGGTAAAGGGAGCATTTTCAACGTCACCGCCGGCAACGACCTCAATGATCGGAAGACCGAATTTCTTGGCAAAATCCCAGTCGCGGTCGTCATGGGCGGGCACCGCCATGATCGCACCCGTACCGTAACCTGCCAAAACGTAATCGGAAATAAAGATCGGTATTTCTTTCCCGTTAACGGGGTTGATCGCTTTTACGCCCTTAAGTTCGACGCCGGTCTTTTCTTTTACCATTTCGGTTCTTTCAAAATCGGATTTTCTCGCGGCAAGCGCCTGATATTCTTCGATTTCTTTTGTGTTTTCAAGGATAGGTTTCCATTTTTCCACCATGGCGTGTTCCGGGGAAATGACCATATAAGTCGCCCCGAAAAGGGTGTCGCAACGGGTGGTATATACCGTCAGAGAATCGTTTGTCGTCGTCGCAAACGTCACTTCCGCGCCGGTGGATCTGCCGATCCAGTTGATCTGCTGGGTTTTGACACGTTCTATGTAATCAAGGTCGGAAAGGTCCGAGATCAAACGATCGGCGTATTCCGTGATCTTCAGCATCCACTGGCTCTTGACTTTACGGATGACCGCGGAATGACAACGCTCGCAGACACCGTTGACCACTTCTTCATTGGCAAGAACGACTTTACAGGACGTGCAGAAGTTGACCGCCATTTCTTTCTTGTAAGCAAGACCTTTTTTGAAAAGCTGAATGAAAATCCACTGCGTCCACTTGTAATAATCGGGATCCGTCGTATTGATTTCACGCGACCAGTCGAAAGAAAGTCCGAGGGCTTTCAGCTGGGATTTGAAGCGGGCAACGTTACGTTCCGTGACGATCTTCGGATGGATCTTATTTTTAATGGCGTAATTTTCCGTTGGCAGACCGAAAGCGTCCCAGCCCATGGGATAAAGGACGTTATAGCCCTGCATTCTCTTCTTTCTCGCAACGATGTCGAGCGCCGTATAAGGACGCGGATGTCCGACGTGAAGTCCCTGTCCGGACGGATACGGAAATTCGACGAGAGGATAATATTTCGGGAGTGTAAAATCCTGCTTTGCTTCAAAAGCGTTTTTCTCATCCCAGATTTTTTGCCATTTACTTTCAAATTCTTTGTAATTGTAATTCATATTATTTTTCCTTCCGGTTAATATCGAATTTTTCGTCAACTTCTTTTACGCAATGATCGATGTTGACAAGAGAGTCGGGCGGGAGCAAACGATCAAATCCGTAAAATTCGCGGCTGGGGTTATCAAAAATATGGACGATGACCGTACCGAAGTCGAGAAGCATCCAGGATTTCCCGGATCTGCCCTCGATATGGAGCGGGGATAACCCCGCTTTTTTCATTTCCTCTTCCACGGCATCGGAATAAGCGAGGACCTGAAGACCGGATCTTGCCGTCACGACTACGTAATAATCCGTGACGGAAGACGTCTGTTCGACGTGATATAGTCGAACGTCTATTCCTTTTTTTTCGAGCAATGTCTTAACGGCTACTTCCGCCGCTTCCTTCGGAGAAATCAAAATGCAGACCTCATTTCATTTGGGATAGGATGCGAACGTCTCCGAGAGTATCGTCGCTATACTCGGTTTCATCCGCGTTTTCATCATAATAAATATTGATCATTTTGGTATCGTCGGAATTGACGAAACGGCACTCCGGGTCGAAATCGGAAACGATACCGGTACATCTGAAAAGAACGTCACGGCAACCGTTTTTGTTGAGTATATAATAAGACAATCCGGTTTTCGAGAGCATGGCTTCGCCCGGCATTGTCGCATAAGTCATCGTTAATGAGTTGAAAATATCTCGGTTTTGTAAATAGTTCTTTGCATTTTCAAGGATGGACAAATCGGAAATTACGTTTTTCTGTACTATCGACGCAACCGTTATCAGAGAAAGAGCGTCGGCGTTTTTAACCGTCTTAACAAAAGAAGAAAGAAACATTTTCTGTGCGTCAAGACGGGCAAGATCCCCTCGTTTATATGCCTTTCGGAAACGAACGAATTTTTCCGCGGTCGCACCGTCTAAAAGCGTCTGCCCTTTCGGCAAACATATCGTCCCCGCTTCTGTCCCGTCGTCAAAAACGAAATCTTCGGAAAGATCCATCCGGATACCGCCGAGGGCATCGACGATCTCACGAAAAGCCGAGGTCGTAACGCCGACGTATCCGCAAACGGGGATCCCGAGAGAAAAAACGAGAGAATCGCATAGCGTCTGCGCCGCCTCTTCTCTGTTCTGCCCTTTCCATCTGGCATACGCGAAAAGCTGATTGACTTTATTCTGGGAGCCGCCGAATTGATAATAGGTATCTCGCGGTAATTGCAGACAAGTCAATGTCTTTTGTTCAAGATTGAGGGTTACAAGCATCAGTACGTCGGTATTTTCCGCAGCGTCGTCCATGCCGAATACAAGATAAGTCAGCACTTCGGGCGCGGATGCGGCTTCCGTCGCGTGACGGCAGGATGACAAAGGTATTGCGATTAAAAATACGGCAAGTAAAACCAATACGATTTTTTTCATGGTAAAAACTCCTTTGTCGTTAGTTTTTACCTGTGAAAAACTCTTATTCTTGGGAAAGTTCGGTCAGAATGGCATTCCTTGTCTTTACGGTTTCGGCACAAATGGGGCGATCCGAGGCGGTAAGAGAAAGAATAGTGGCGTCAAGACAGGAGAGGATCGCCCGATTCAGTACTTCCGTCGGATCCGTGTCGGAAGATGACAGTCCTGAAAACAGCGCGCTGCGTGTCGATACGGAGGCGGGATACGTTCTGTTCTCTTCCACGTAATCGGCTATAAATACGATTTTATCAAAAAGCGACATATAAGGCGCGCCGACCGTATGGTGAAGCACGGCGGACAGGATATTGTCAGTCGCGTATTCGCCGAAATGTTCACGGATATATGCCGGAGCCGTCAGCGAATGAAATACGGCAGGCATTTTCATCAAGTCCGGGTCACCGGTATAACCTTCATCGTGCAAAATCTTTTCTGCCGCTTCTGCCGGTAATTCTTTCGTCACGTCGTGAAGCAACGCAGCGCAACGAAGTTCGGAGACTGCGTCGGGGCAAAATACATTGCCGAGTCTTATGACCGCACTTTCCACGCCGAGGGTATGCGTGAACCGCCTTTTGGAAAGAACGGAGGATACACGTTTTTTCAGGGCTTCAATCTGAGATTCGGAGAAAATCATAAGTAGAGCCCCTTTTTCAGAATATAGTCATAGACGGCAGGTGCAACGTCCTGTGAAAAGTCTTTTTTCTCGCTGACTTTTTTACGGATCGCGGACGACGAAAGCTCGATGACTGCGGGATTTTCGATCCGCAGGATATGGGCGCCGTAACGACGCTCGTATTCTTTTTCCTTGCTCGCGAGAAGCGAGTCCGTTTCCTCCGAACATTCCCGTTTGACGTAACATATCTTCGCAAGACGAAAAACGGTTTCCGGTTGATACCAGGTATCGAGTGAAAGAAACATATCCGTCCCGCAAAGAAGATAGAGTTCGTCATCACCGTTTTGCAAAGCCGTGAGAGTTTCCGCGGTATAACTGACGCCGCCGCGTAAGATCTCGAGATCGGAAACGGAAGCCGTGGGCATTTTTGCGAAAGCGAGTTTCGTCATAGTAAGGCGGTCGTCCGAAGAAACGCCCATGACGGTTTTATGAGGCGGAAGATACGTCGGGATCACCAGAAGACGGTCGAGGTCCGCCGCCTCCGCAAAAGCGCGGGCGGCTGTGATATGACCGTTATGGGGAGGATTGAAGGTTCCTCCGAAGATTCCCACTTTCATAAATACCTCAAGGTAATTCGATGCGTTTTTTCTTTTCCGATTCGCGGTAAAGAATGAAAGTCCGTCCCGAAACGCCGACCGCTTCGGCATGGAGATCCGATGAAAGAATATCGGCACATTCCCGTGCGGAATAACCGCTGTTTTCCAATGCTTTCACTTTGATCAGTTCGCGTGCTTCGAGGGCAGACGATAACTGATTTTCGATTTCTTCGGTAATGCCGCCCTTGCCGATCTGAAAAATACAGTCATAGGAATGGGCGAGAGCACGCAGATAAGAGCGTTGTTTTCCGGTAATCAAGTTGTCTCCTTCAGGAGCGTTCCACGTCAAAAAGCGCATCGGCGAAATCTTTGGCTGAAAAAGGTTTCATATCGTCGATCTGTTCACCGACGCCGATGAATTTTACGGGTACTCCAAGTTCTTTTTTGATAGTCAGTACGATACCGCCTTTGGCGGTTCCGTCGAGTTTTGTCAATATCAGTCCCGTGATAGCGGATGAATTCGTGAATTCTTTTGCCTGTACGACGGCATTCTGTCCTGTCGTGGCATCCAGAACCAACAAGGTCTCGATCGCGCTGTCCGGCAATTCTCTGTGAATCACACGGTCGATCTTCGCAAGTTCATCCATCAGATTTTTCTTGTTCTGGAGGCGTCCTGCCGTATCGACGATCAGAACGTCCGCTTTTCGGCTTTTGACGGCGGCGATCGCGTCGAAAACGACGGAAGCGGGATCCGCGCCTGCCCCCTGCTTCACGATATCCACGCCGGCGCGCTCGCACCAGACAGTCAGCTGTTCCGCCGCTGCGGCACGAAACGTATCGGCGGCGGCAACAACGACTTTTTTACCCTCTTCCTTGAGAGTATGCGCCATTTTGCCGATCGACGTCGTCTTTCCGACGCCGTTCACACCGATAACGAGGACGACGGACGGCTTCGTGTCGAGGCGAAGCGGTTCATCCTCCCCGAGCATTCCGGTCATTAGAGAGAACAAACGGTTCTTAACGTCTTCCGGCTCTTTGATTTTTTCGTCAATCACGATTTTCCGGAGTTCCGTCAGTAAATCTTCCGTCGTCTCCACGCCCATATCGGCGGTAATCAGGATCTCTTCCAGTTCGTCAAAAAGATCCTCATCGACCTTTCTGAATACCTTAAAAAGATCATCGACTTTTTTTACGAAAGCATTCTTCGTTTTAGAAAGTCCGTTTTTGAGTTTCTCAAAGAACCCCATCCAAAAGCTCCTTTTGTTTTCCTTCGATTTCGGAAACGTCAACTTCGATCGCCTGAGAAATACCGCGCTGCGGCATCGTCACGCCGTAAAGCCGGTCGCCGATCTCCATCGTTCCGCGGCGGTGCGTGATCAGAATGAACTGGGTCCCGCGTCCGAATTTCTTGATATATTCTCCGAAACGGTAAACGTTGACTTCATCAAGCGCCGCCTCGATCTCGTCGAGGATGCAGAACGGCGTGGGATTAACCTTCAGAATCGCAAACAAAAGCGCGATCGCGACGAAAGACTGCTCACCACCCGAAAGAAGGGACATACTCTTGATGATTTTTCCGGGAGGTGCCGCTTTGATTTCAATACCCGTAGTCAGAATGTTTTCGGGATCCGTCAGAGAAAGTTCGGCGTTACCGCCGCCGAAGAGTTCACGGAACGTTTCACCGAAGTGACGGTTGATTTCATAGAAAGCGTTGGAGAAGCTTTCTTTCATTTCCTTTTCCATGTCCGCGATAATGCCTTGGATCTTCTCGGATGAATCCATAAGATCCGTGTACTGCGAATTCAGGGAATCGTAACGGGATTTGACTTCTGCATATTCTTCAATGGAAGCCGGATTGAACGAACCGTAACTGTGAAGTTTTTTGCGTGCCGAGGCAGACAATTCCGCGATCTCCTGTCGGTTCTCCTGCGTGACGGCAGGATAATTGAGATTGACCGCTTCTTCATAAGTCAGTTCGTAATCGTCCCAAAGTTGAGAACCGAGTTTATCCTGCTTTTCACGAAGATTGGTACAACGGTTTTCGTTTCTGATAACGGATTCGTTGATAACCTCGCGGCTTCTCGTTTTCTCTTTTTCCAACACACGAAGCTCGGCGAGTTCCTTATCAAATTCATCGGAACCGTTTTCAACTTCGCGGCGGCTTTCGTTCAGGGCACGGAGTTCCTCTTCGAGGGCTTCCCTTGCTTCCTTGTTTTCGGCTCTGCGATCGGAGATCGTATCTCTGCTGTTACGAAGTTGCGCTATTCTGTCGCTCTGTTCTTGCTTGTCGGTTTCGTAAGCGTCGATTCGTTCATTGAAGGAAAGCGCCATTTGCTCTGACGTCTCGATATCCTTTGCGGATTCGGTAGCGCGTAGCATAAGATCATTGGCGAGTGCGGTCAGTTCATCGATTCTTTCATCCGAAATACCGATTTCTTCCGCTTTTTTGTCAACAATTGTGTGCAAAGCCGCCATTCTTTCATTTGCCGCATCAAATTCTGCCGTCAATGAGCGGATTTCTTCTTCCGCCAAAGAAGTATGACCGAGCAGATTATTGTAATCGTATCTCAGTTTTTCTACGGTGTTGCGGTTGACGACAAGTTTCGCGTTTGCCTCATCCAGTTCGGCAAACTGCGTTCTCGAGAGAGAAAGTAAAAGATTCTTTTCCTGCTCTGCATCCTGCGCTTTCTGCTGTTCTTCACGGTATGTTGCCGTCAGATCGTCGAGTTCTTTCGTATTCTTTTCGAGGTTCTTTCCGAGAGTTTCCGCTTTCGATTTGAGAACGGAGATCTCGGAGAGTCTCGAGAGAATACCGCTTTCACGCTTCTGACTACCGCCGGTATAAGAACCGCCGGCGTTGATGACCTGACCGTCAAGGGTGACGATTTTTACGGCATAGCCGAGTTTTTTAGCCGCCGCAGACGCATTTTCAATCGTATCGAAAATGCAGGTCCGAAGAAGCAGATATTCGATAACCGTACGGAATTTGTTATCCGATTTTACCAGCGTATCGGCTCTTCCGATATAGCCCGTCAATTTTGCCGCTGAACGAATCTCCTCCGTCTCTCTGACCGGTCTGACGGAAGAAAGCGGATAGAACGTTGCACGTCCGGCACCTGCGTTTTTCAATGCTTTCATGCAGGAAATCGCGATTTCTTCATGATCGACGACGATATTTTGCAGACTGCCGCCGAGGGCGGTTTCTATAGCAATGATATACTGTTTATCTACGGTGATCAGCGAAGATACGGGTCCGTACACTTTGCCGTTCGACGCGATACGGCCGTTTGCGTATTCGCGCATGACAAACTTGATTGCCTCGGAATATCCCTCAAAATGTTCGCTCATTCTCTGAAGGGTATCGGCTTTCTGAAGCAAAGTATCGCGTTCGACGGTATCTCTGTTGATCGCGTCAAGAAGCACGGCACGTTTTTCGCCGTAGGCCGCCTCATATTCACGGAAGCCGTCGAGAATCGCGTCTTTGCCTGCGATCTTATCCTTGAATTCGGACACGTTGGCTTCACATCTTTCGACTTCTTTTTCAAGAAGTTCGCCCTCTTTGCGATAACTGTCGATCTCGGCTTCCATATCCTGAGATTTGGTGCCGTCGGCGATCTTTGAGTTCTTCAGCACGTCGATCCTGACGCGGAGGTCTGTCGCGTGATTTTCTTCTCCGTAAAGATCCGCCATGGCGTTTTCACGCTCTTTGGTCGCCGCCGCGATCTTCGCAGTCAGTTCTGTCTGCTCTGCCAGATACTCAAGACGCTTGTCCATGAGTTCTTTGCGCGTGATCTCCAGTTCACCGATCTTATCTTCGTAAATCTTGCGCTCTTTCGCGAGTTCTTCCTGTTTTCTGTTCAGTTCCGCGATGCGAAGTTCACATTCGGCGACACGCTCGTTCGAGTGAGAAAACTCCGTTTCCGCGATATTCATCGCGTTTTCAAGCTGGTTGATCTTATCTTTGGTCGATTGAATATCGGCGATCAGTTTTTCGGACATCAGTTTATTGGCGGCTGCCTTTTGGAACAGATTATCCTGCCGCACGGTAATATCGTTGACAGCGGATTCGATGATCTCGTACTCGTGTTTAGCGAGTTTCAGAGCTTCTTCCGCTTCCTTAACGTCGTCGCGGATCTTCGTGGTATCGTAGAGCCAAAGGGCAACGTCGGCTTTTTTCTTTTCTTCATAGATCGCCATGCACTTTTTGGCTTTTTCGGCTTCTTTTTCAAGAGGTCCGACACGGCTTCCGAGTTCGGTCAGAATATCGTTGACGCGGTTGAGGTTATCCTGCGTCGCGACAAGTTCCTTTTCCGCGGATTCTTTTCTGTGACGGAATTTGGAAATACCGGCGGCTTCCTCGAAGATCGTGCGGCGCTCGTCACTCTTTTTGGAAACGATCTCCGCGATCTTACCCTGTCCGATGATGGAATAACCCTCACGGCCGACACCGGTATTCATGAAAAGTTCGTAAATATCGCGAAGTCGTTTCGGCTCACGGTTGATGAGATATTCGCTGTCGCCCGTTCTGTAATACCGGCGGGTAACGGACACCTCGTCGAAAGGAGAATCCAGTCGATTCGGTTCGCAGTTGTCGAAGACGACGGTGACTTCCGCAAAGCCCATCGGGCGGCGGTCATCCGTTCCGCCGAAAATGACGTCTTCCATTTTTGTTCCGCGGATATTTCGGCTCGAAAGTTCGCCAAGCACCCATCGCATAGCGTCGGAAATATTGGATTTTCCGCTTCCGTTCGGTCCGACAATGACAGTTGCGCCTCTTTCAAAAGAAAGCACCGTTCGGTTTGGGAAAGATTTGAATCCGTGAAGTTCGAGAGATTTTAAGTACATGGTTTACCGTCCTGATTCAAGTGTAGTTGAATATCCGAAAAGTGACAAAGCGGCTTTGGCCGCGTTCATCTCTGCGGTTTTTATGGTCTGTCCGCTTCCTTCGCCTACAAGATTGCGGTGAACGAATGCACCGACCGTAAATATTTTATCGTGAGGAGGCCCTTCCTCTTTGAGGATTTCATACGTGAGATCGGAAGATCCGTCTTTTTCCACGAGCTGCTGTAAAAGCGTCTTGTAATCTCCTTTAGCGGCACATGCACATCCGGACAACGTCGGTTCCATCATGGACAGGATCACACGGCCGTAAGACTCGGTATCCCCGACGGCAGTACAGTCGAGATAAACGGCGGCAAAAACCGCCTCAAGCGTATCGGCAAGGATCTTCGGCCGATTTCTGCACCCGTTTTTTTCTTCCCCGTTTCCGAGATGAACGTATTCGCCGATCCCATAGGATTTTGCAACCCGGGACAGATTTTTTTCGCATACGAGCATCTGCCGGATCTTTGTGAGACCGCCCTCTGCGTATTTACTGAAATTGCGGAAAAGATATTGAGAAATCACGAGCTGTAAAACGGCATCTCCGAGAAATTCCATTCTTTCATTCGACGGAAGAGCGATGCCTTTTGCCCGCACTTCGTTTGCGTACGAAGCGTGCGTGAGCGCGGTTTCGAGAAAAGAAATGTCGCGGAATGTATAATCCATGGCATCTGCCAGAAGATACAAGTCTTTTCCGAGAGCCACGGTGTCACCGCCTTTCTTAAAGTTCGTTCACGATTTTTTCAACAGCGGCGAGCGAGCGTTCGGCATACGCCGCGTTTCTGTTTTTCTTCCCGCCTTTGATCTTTGACGCGAAAGGAGCAATAATGCCGAAATTGGCGTTCATCGGCTGAAAATCCGAAGAAACGCCGCCGCGGCTGACGTAATGTCCGAGCGCGCCGATTTCCGTCGTATCGGGAAATTCATAAGGCGGAAGCCCCGTCGCGGCTCTCGCGGCATTGATACCGGCAACGAAACCGGATGACGTCGATTCGACGTATCCCTCGACACCGGTCATCTGTCCGGCGAAGAACAAACCGGGGCGGGATATGAGCTGATACACGGGAGACAATTTCCCGGGAGAGTTGATATACGTATTCCGGTGCATGACACCGTAACGGAAAAATACGGCGTTTTCCAGTCCGGGGATCATCGAAAACACGCGTTTTTGCTCGGGAAAAGTCAGGTGTGTCTGAAAACCGACGATGTTATACATCGTTCCCTCTTTGTTTTCCCTGCGGAGCTGAACGGTGGCATAAGCGTCTTTTCCCGTGAGGGGATCGGGAAGCCCTACGGGCTTCATCGGACCGAAACGGAGGGTATCGTAGCCGCGTTTCGCCATGACTTCCACGGGCATACATCCCTCAAATACGGTCAGATCTTCCTGCAATTCCCTATCAAAAGCTTTAAGGGGAGCGGCTTGCGCGTTGATCAGCGCTTCGTAAAAAGCGTCGTACTCTTCTTTCGTCATGGGACAATTCAGATAATCCTCGGGATTGCCTTTCCCGTATCTGGAAGCAAAAAACGCTTTTTCGGTATTTACGGATGAAAAATCGACGATCGGCGCGGCGGCGTCGAAAAAGTGAAGTTCGTCTTTTCCCGTTATTTCCGAAACCGAATATGACAACGCTTCGGAAGTCAGAGGTCCCGTCGCAACGACGCAGACGGAATCCGCGGGAATCTCCTTGATTTCTTCTTCATGAACCGCAATGAGCGGGTGATTTCTGATCTTCTCGGTGATATATGAGGAAAAATCCTCCCTGTTGACGGCGAGCGCAGAGCCGGCGGGAACCGCTGTCGCGTCCGCTGCTTCCATAATGAGAGACCCGAGTCTTCTGAGTTCTTCTTTCAAGAGTCCGACGGCATTGTTCACGTCGGCGGAACGCAAAGAATTGGAGCAGACGAGTTCCGCAAATTTCGGAGAATGATGAGCGGGAGAATAGCGCTTCGGTTTCATTTCAAAAAGATCGACATAAACGCCGCGCTTTGCCGCCTGCCACGCCGCCTCGCAACCTGCGAGTCCGGCCCCTATAACAGTGATTTTTTCAGTCATTTCAGTCTTTTTCCGGGATGGTATCTTCCCGCTTGTAGTCACATTTCTTCTCTTTGCAGATAACGGTTTTCTTGCTCTTTCTGTAATACAGAAGCGAACCGCATTTCGGGCAATTTTCGGCGAGCGGCATATCCCACGACGAAAAATCGCAGGTCGGATATTTTACGCAACTGTAAAACAACATTTTTCCTTTTCCGTGACGAGGAACGATATCGCCCCCGCACTTCGGGCAGGGAACGCCGAGCGCCGTGACTTTCTGTTTTGTAAAGGTGCACGTCGGATAATGACTGCAAGCGTAAAACGTGCCGAATTTACCGCGCCGCACGACCATATCGGCACCGCAGAGTTCGCAGGTGAAGCCGGCGAGTTCGACTTTCGCCTCTTCTTTCACGACGGGGTTTCCGTTTTTATCAATGGCTTTCGTGTTCCGGCAGGCGGGATAGTTCGGACAAGCGAGAAACTTACCGAAACGCCCGTTTTTATAGATCATGCGGGAACCGCATTTTTCACAGATAACGTCACTTTCTTCGGCAGGGATCACGATCTCTTTCGGAGAATCGGCGTTATTCGCTTTCTCGACGTTTTTCTCAAAATCGGCGTAAAAATCCGTGAGGACCGAGTTAAGACTGTTGGTCTTGTTTTCGATCGAGTCGAGTTTGTCTTCCATTTCCGCGGTGAAATCGTAATCAATGATGTCCGGGAAATGGTCTCTCATGAATTGCGTCGTCACTTCTCCGAGCGGCGTGGCGACAAGGCATTTTCCGTCGCGTTTCACATAGTTACGCGAGAGGATGATGGATATGATCTGCGCGTAGGTTGAGGGGCGTCCGATGCCGTTTTCCTCAAAGAATTTGACGAGCGACGCTTCCGTGAAACGTGCGGGCGGCTCCGTGAAATGCTGTTCTCCGAGAATATCGGCAGAAGCGAGCACCTGATCTACCTCCAGCACGGGAAGACGTGCGTAGCTCTCAGCATCCGTCGTGTCCTCGTCGCTGTTGTCGTAAATCGCCGTATAACCGCGGAAAACGACCGCATATCCGGCAATTCTGAATACGTAACCGGCATTTTCAATATCCGCGGAAACGGTATCGAGCACGGCGGCAGCCATCTGACTCGCGATAAAACGCTCCCAGATGAGTTTGTAAAGTCTGTACTGTTCCCCCGAAAGGAACTTACGTACCGTTTTGGGTTCCAGCGTCAATTCCGAGGGACGGATCGCCTCATGCGCGTCCTGCGCATTGGCGTTACTCTTGTAATGCCTGATATTTTTGGGAGCACATTCCGCACCGTAGTTATCGACGATAAACTGACGCGCGGCATCCTGTGCCGAAGACGCGATACGAAGGGAATCCGTACGCATATACGTGATAAGACCGTGAAAACCGCCGAGCTCCGCACCGAGATTGATGCCGTCATACAACTCCTGCGCGACCTTCATGGTTCTCTGGGTCTGGAATCCGAGTTTTTTTGCCGCCTCCTGCTGAAGCGTAGAGGTGGTGAACGGCGGCGCCGGTAATTTCTGACGTTGCTGATGCTTGACGGAAAGAACGGTAAACTGTCCGTTTCTTACGGCATCGCAAATCATATTTGCGGTCTTTTCGTCCGGGATCTTCATTTTCCCTTTACGGTTGCCGTAGAATTTAGCTTCCAGTTTCTCACCGGCAGGATCGTGCAATACGGCGCTGACCGTCCAGTATTCGCGCGGGACGAATGCCCGGATCTCAGCTTCTCTGTCGGCGATCAGACGCGTGGCGACGGACTGTACTCTTCCGCCGGACAAGCCGCCCTTGACGTGCTTCCAAAGCAGAGGACTGAGTTTGAAACCGACAAGGCGGTCAAGTATTCTTCTCGCCTGTTGAGAATTGACAAGGTCTTCGTTGATGGCGCGGGGATGCTTGATAGCTTCTTTGACTGCCGTTTTGGTGATCTCGTTGAACGTGACGCGGCAGGGGGTATCTTTCGGAATACCGAGTTCTTCCGCAATATGCCAGGAAATGGCTTCTCCCTCACGGTCAGGGTCGGTCGCGAGATATATTCTGGAAGCCGCTTTCGCTTCTTTTTTCAGTTCACGGATGATATCGCCTTTTCCGCGGATATTGATATAATGCGGTGCAAAACCGTTGTCGATATCAATACCGATCGAACTTTTCGGGAGATCTCTGATGTGTCCCTGAGAAGCGATAACCTTATAACCGGATCCGAGATAACTTTTGATCGTGTTTGCTTTGGAGGGAGATTCAACGATAACTAAATTTGCCATGGACTAAGCGGCACTCTGCCGCACCTTTCTGTGTAGTCTATAAACGGGAAACCCGATCGCCGGGCAACATGACGATCAGCTTTGCGATCTCAAGCTGAAGCAAAGCTTTCATAACCTCGCGGATACCGACGGTATCGTCTGCGAGATCTTCTATCGCTATGTCGCCCTCTTCGGGAATACCGGAAAATACGTTCTTTGCGGTTTCGGAAAGCGAAAGCGTTTCAATATCGGGTTTTTGGTCCTTTTCACTTTCCGGCTGTGTTTTCTGCTTTTCTTTTTTTCTTTGAAAAAGGGGTTTTATCCGTTCAAATATCCGGTGAGAGCTGTCGCGTACGCCGAGTGACGAAAGCGTCCCGTTCATCGTGACGGACACTCTGTCGTTGAGCGCAAACGGATTGACGATCCCGGTATAAACGAATTCAAAATCCCTGATGATATCGTCGGCACTCATCACGGCTTTGGCGCCGTTTTTCAATAGCAGATTCGTGACCTGACTCATTTCTCGGTCGATATTGCCGGGGAGCGCGTAAACGGTTTTTCCCTGGGAAAAAGCGTGGCGGGCGGTAATAAGCGACCCGCTCTTCTCTTTTCCCTCGATCACGAGAACGCAGGCGGAAAGTCCGCTGATCAAACGGTTTCGTGCGGGAAAATGGTAGGAAAGCGGCGGCGTTCCCGGTGCGTATTCCGTCAGGATACAACCGTTTTTCACCAGTTCTTTCGCCAAATCCCGGTGTTCCGTCGGATAGCAGATGTCAATCCCGCATCCGAGAAACGAGACCGTCGGTTTTTCAATCGCGGCGGCAGCGGCGAGAGAAACGCCGTCGATACCGAGCGCAAGCCCGGAGATCAGAGTCGCTCCGGCTTTTGCGAGATCCAAAGAAATATAGAATGCGGATTTCTTTCCATAGTCCGTCATTCGGCGCGAGCCGACGACAGCGACGGGAAAAATCGCGGAAAAATCGGGGAGAACCCCACGGTAATATAAAAGGACCGGCGGTGTGGGAATGTTTTTCAGCGCCACCGGAAAACGAGGATCGGAAAACGTCAGGATTCCGACGTCTTTTTCCCGGCAAAAAGCGAGAACGTCATCCGCCGGTGCAAGGTCTTTATCTGCCAATCTCACGACGTCTTTCGTGTCGGAGCCGATCGCGTGCCGAATCTCATCCTCCGTCAAAGCGTAAATGTCTTCGACGGAACCGTATTTTTCAAACAGTCGGATAAACGTTTTACTGTTCGGCGTACAGGCAAGCGATAACCAAACGAAATATCGTAAAGTATCCACAATTATCCCTCGATACGTTTTTGTTCCCACATGAATACAGCGGCGGCGACCGACGCGTTCAGAGACTCGATGCCGTCTGCGATCGGAATATAGACGCTCGCCGTACATAACGAGGAGATCGAAGGATCGATCCCGTGGCCCTCGTTTCCGATCACGAAAATATCATCCTGCCGAAGCGAACAATCCGCCAGCGAAACGGCATCTTTCCGTAATTCGGCGGCATAGACGCGTCTTCCCGCCTCCCGAGCCGCTCTGACGAATGACCCGAAGTCCTTCACAACGGTGATCCGGACGTGAAAAAGACTCGCCATGGAAGCGCGGACACATTTCGGATGATAAACGTCAGCACAGTCGGAAGACAACACGATATGACCGACGCCGAACGCCGCGGCACTCCTGATGACCGCGCCGATATTCAACGGATCGCGCAAAGAAGAAAGCGCAAGAATCCTATTATGGAAGACAGTTTCAAAAACTTCCTTATTTATTATATCCGTTTCGCGGTAAAAGTCAAGATATTTTATCACACTTGTAACGCCTTGGGGCGCTTTTTCCGTGGATATTTTTTCAAAAACCTCTGACGTGAGCGTGATTACTTCCGTCTTTTCAAACGCGGGATCGTCACGGTAAGGCGCAAGAAGGGAAAGCACAACGTCCTTTTTGCTTTCTTCCGAAAACAGATATTGAACAGGCAAGCGCAAGCGAAGTGCTTCCTCCGTCAGTTTCACACCCTCCGCCAAAAAAGCACGTGCTTCTGCCCTGCCTTTCGTGGCGGAAAGAGACGCCGCCCGTTTTACCGTCGGATTCTGTCTGCTCGTAATGATCTCTTCCCTTATAATCATAAATCCTCCAGGAATTGAAAAAAACCGTTTCCGAAATCGGAAACGGAAATTTTCTTATTTGTTGAGTGCTTTGGTTGCTTTTTCGCAAAGAACGGCGAATGCCTCTTTGTCGGCAACGGCGATCTCGGCGAGCATCTTACGGTTGAGGTCAACACCGGCAACTTTCAGACCATGCATCAGCGTGGAATAATTCAGACCGTTCACTTTGGCCTGTGCGGAGATACGCGCGATCCAAAGTTTACGGAAATCTCTTTTCTTGAGTTTACGGCCGGCAAAAGCGTAATTACCGCTCTTGAGGACGGCTTCTTTCGCCATTCTGAAATGTTTGGACTTGGCACCCCAGTATCCTTTCGCTGCTTTCAGAACGCTCTTTCTTCTTTTGCGCGTCATCATCGCGCCCTTAATTCTTGCCATTTGTCTTTACCTCCGACTCTTTCTTACTTCTGGATGAGAGTTCTGTAAGTAGGTGCAAAGCTTTCGCTCATGATGGCACCCTTGCGCAGACCTCTTTTACGCTTGGAAGTTTTAATACCGAGATTGTGACGGTGGTTGTTATGGGACATTTTCACTTTTCCGCTTCCCGTAAGAGAAAATCTCTTTGCAGCGGCTTTACGCGTTTTGATTTTTCCCATGGTGTTACTCCTTTTCTTTTTGGGTTTTCCCCATTTTATCATAAGATCCGAACGTCGGAAGATTATAATACGAGATTACTTTTTATCCGGTTTGACGGGTGAAACGATGACGGACATGAATCTGCCGTCAAGCGCAGGCTTTTTATCGGCGTTTCCGACACCCGAGCAAGCTTCGAGAAACTTCTCGATGACTTCTCTGCCGAGTTCGGTATGCGTCATTTCTCTTCCGCGGAACCTGACGACGGCGCGGACCTTGTTACCCTCTGCGAGAAATTTCTTCGCCTGATTGACACGGGTATCAAAATCGTGCTGTTCGATGCGGCAGGAAAGCTGCACTTCTTTCACTTTGACAATAACCTGTTTTTTCTTGGCTTCTTTCTCACGCTTATCCCGTTCAAAACAGAACTTACCGTAATCGATAGCGCGGCAAACGGGGGGCGTCGCCGTCGGAACGATCAGGACAAGATCGACACCGTGATTGTAAGCGAAAGCGCGAGCGTCTGCGATCTTCATGATACCGAGCTGTTCGTTGTCGGGTCCGATAACTCTGACCTCTTCCGCTTTGATTTCCTCGTTGAGCAACAAAGCCTTGGCGTTATTGTTCGTGCTAATGACCGTACACCTCCGAAAAATAAAAAATGCATACAGAATCATCCGTACGCACCCAAAAATCCCCCTTGCGGGGAAAGGTATTTACCATACGCACCTCGTGGTATGGTGAGAACGGAAATTCTGCTTGTTTTTAGAGGTCTTGCCTCTTTCCCGTACATCATACCACGTTTTTTTTGCATTGTCAAGACTTTTTTCGGGGATTTTTCAGATTTTTTCCTCGATTTTGTGTTTCAGTCCTGCCATGATCTTTTTTTCCAGGCGGGAAATGTAACTTTGAGAGATGCCCATGATATCCGCGACTTCCTTTTGCGTAAGTTCGGGATTTCCGTTCAGTCCGAAACGCATCTCGATGATGATTTTTTCCCGTTCATTCAGTTTCTTTACCGCTTCTCTGACGATTCGCCGTTCTTCATCCTCTTCCATTTCGTGAGACACGCTGTCGACGTCGCTTCCGAGAATATCCGAAAGCAAAAGTTCATTTCCGTCGTAATCCACACTCAGCGGCTCATCAATAGAGATCTCTTTCTTTCGCGACGCGCCTTTCCGTAAAAACATAAGGATCTCGTTTTCGATGCACCTCGAAGCGTACGTCGCGAGTTTCACGTTTTTATCCGCATTGAAAGAATCCACGGCTTTCATCAATCCGACGCTTCCGATTGATATCAGTTCCTCAATATTCGCACCGGTATTTTCAAACTTCTTGGCGACGTAAACCACAAGGCGGAGATTATGTTCGATCAGGGCGTTATGACAATGGGACTCCTCCATGTGCGTGACACAGTATTCTTCTTCGTCCGCCGTCAACGGTTCCGGCAAGACGTCGCTTCCGTTTATATAATAAACCTCGGCCTTGTTCTTTGCAAAGAAGACCTTGATCCTCCAGATCATTCTCCTCCATTTTCTACGTAACGTCCGCGATCGCGGCATACGGCAAGAGCGACTCGAATCCGCCATAATTTCCACCCTCCTTATCATAAGCGATCAATAATGATATTTCCTGTTCCCCGTGTTCATCTTTCAGCGTAACCCGGTCGGGCTTCCAGGCGTAAAGCAGATGTGCTTTTCCTTTTTGCCGGAAAGGGACGATCCTGACCTTCTTCCGTATCTCGGACGGACAATCGAAAAAAGAGTCTCCGTTTGGCGGTGTCGGGAAAACACCCCGACGCCCCGTCAGCATAACGGGCGTTCCCGACATGGGATCGCAGAGCAAATTTCCGCTATCGATCAGCGCAACCGTAGAATAGTCTTTTCCGAGGAAAGAAAAGCAAACCGTTTTTGACATGGTATCGACCGTTTTCGACATCCCCGCTTTCATCAGTTTTACGATCCCGATACCGAAGAGGATCAGCGCCGCCGCCAGAATATAATTTCTGTTTTCCGCCGGACTGTCCTGCCGGATGGCGGACAAAAGACGGCTTTGGGCAAAAAGACTGTACAAATAATAAGTCATACCGGCGAGTAAGGTCTCGAACACGAGAAAGAAAAAACAAAAACGCAATCGCCTGGAGAAAGAACATTTTTTAACGACGACGGTTGCCATCAACGCCATCGTCAGAAACGCAAGGGCGAATACGATCCCTATCCTCCCGGATATAAAAACGCAGAAAACCGAATAAGCCGCGGCGAGGATACCGCAAAAGACGAGACGGAAAAATCTTGTCGGGATCTTCACAACACAAAGCGAAAAATAAACGGCAAGAAGATCCACGGAAAAATTCAAGAGGAAGTAAACGTCGATGTAAAGAGTTTTCATACGCCGTCCTCCTTTTATCGGTATTGTATCACCGACGGAAAGCGAAATATGTCGAATTCCGTAAAACGAAAAAATCCCCCGAAAAACTTTTGCTTTCCGGGAGATTGAACTTCAATTTGAATATTGAATAAAATGGGTTACGAAAGACGCAAATCGTCGATGGCTTTTTTCATATCGGGTTTACCGAATACCGCGCTGCCGGCGACGAGAATATCGGCGCCTGCGTCGATCGCCGCCTTTGCGGTTTCGCTGTTGATACCGCCGTCAACTTCGATCTTTACGGAAAGATTCCGGCGCTCGATTTCCCTCTTCAGGAGCGTAACTTTCGCGAGGGTTTCCGGGATCAGTTTCTGCCCGCCGTAACCGGGTTCCACCGTCATGACAAGAACCATGTCGCAAAGGTCAAGATAGGGAAAAACCGCCTCCGCAGGGGTCGCCGGCTTAATGGATACTGCCGAAAGTTTTTTCTTATTTTTTATCATTTTGAGTGCATTTTCAACGTCATCGGTTGCCTCAAGATGAAAAGTGATAAGATCGGCGCCGGCATCGGCAAAACGCTCGATATGCTTCTGTGGCTCCACGATCATGAGATGCACGTCAAAGAAAAGATCGTTAACTTTCCGGATCGCAGAAACGATCGGCATCCCAAACGAGATATTCGGGACAAAACGTCCGTCCATGACGTCGATATGCGCCATATCGGCGCCCGCTTTTTTCAGATTTTCCATTTCCTCTGCCATGTGGCAGAAATCGCAGGACAAAATCGACGGGGATATTTTAACCATAGCTGCCTCTTTAATTAAACAATTTTATTTTTTTGCATAAAATGCGGATAGGATGAAAGACCGAAAAACCGGGTGCCGAAATATAACGTCAAGGATGTCTCATGATTCACCGCGGTATCGGTCATCCCATACGTGTCAGCCGTCCACCGAAAGCAGAACTACGGCGTGGGCGGCGGCACCCTCGCCTCTGCCTGTAAAGCCGAGGGCCTCCTCGGTCGTCGCTTTGACGTTGATGCGCTCGGCAGACGTCGAAAAAGCAAATGCGATATTGTTTATCATAGCGGGAATATACGGCGCGATCTTCGGCGCCTGCAGAATGACGGTGGCGTCCACATTTACGACAGACGCCTTTTTCTTTTCCATCATTTCGCGGACAAGCGTCAGCAAATGGAGACTCGAAACATCTTTGTACCGTTCGTCGGAATCGGGGAAATGCCGTCCGATATCCCCCTCGCCGATCGCGCCGAGACAAGCGTCCATTACGGCGTGCAGAAGCACGTCGGCGTCGGAATGTCCGAGAAGTCCTTTTTCATACGGGATCTCGACGCCGCCGATGATCAATTTTCGTCCCTTCGTGAGAGCGTGGACGTCGTACCCGTGACCGATTCTGGATTCACTCATGCTCTTTTCTCACTTTCAAAACCGCTTCTGCGAGAATCAGATCTTCTGTTTTCGTGATTTTAGGATTGTAATCTTTGTTCTCAACGGTAAATACGTCGCAGCCCGCCGCCTCAAGCAATGACGAGTCGTCTGTTACCGTAAGACCGCAAGCCGCCGCGTTCTCAAGTGCTTTTCCGTAAAGATCGCACCGGAAGATCTGCGGCGTTTGCGCCAGTCTTTGCCGTTCTCTGTCAGTCGTTTTGCAGATTCGTCCGTTTTCAACGGTTTTGACGGTATCGTCGATCGCGCCGACGAGAACGGCGGCACCGCACGTCAAGGCCTTTTTCAGGCACAAAGAAACAGCGTCGGGAGTCACGAGGCATCTCGCCGCATCGTGGATCGCCACGAACGACGCGTCCTGCGGCAAAGCGGAAAACCCGATTTTTGCCGACTCCTGTCTCGTGCTTCCTCCTATCACGAAAGAAATCGGTATTCGGATGTTTCGGCACTCCTCTTGAGCGAAAGCCATATCTTCTTCCCGGCAGACAACGATGATCCCGGCAATTTCGGGAACAGCCGCAAAAGCGAGAACGCTTCGCAAGAGAACGGATTTTCCTTCCAGGAGAAGTCTTTGTTTCTTTACGCTTGTCTGCATCCTCGAAGAAGTGCCTGCCGCCAGAATGACGGCGTAAACGACAGCTTGATTCTCCATATTTCCTACTTTCTGTGATAAACGAAATGGACGGTATAACTTCTGTATTTTCCGTTTTCCAACGTATTCGGTCCCGAGATAATAACGCCGTCGCCGCTCATGAGCATCGCGGTCTTCACGTCATCAAGGGAACAACGAAAAAGCGTGTCCTTCTCCGAATCGACGATAAACTCGCCGTCCGCCACCGCGAGGTGACCTCCGTGACTGACGACGTCATCGTTTCCGTCAACGCGCTCGGTCACGTAACGAACAGGAAGACCGTGCAGGGATTCTGCCCTTTTACGCGCTTCTTTTTCTTCGCGGCCGGCACCGAACCATGATAATCCCCTCAAGCCCATAACGGTCTCCTTTTTTTCTTCATTGTAACACAAAACCCCGCAAAAAGAAAGACTCTTTTGAAAAAACGGAAATTTTTACGGAAATATATTTTTATCCGTCAAAACTGTGGACTTTTCACCTTTTATATGATATAATACTTTGAATATTATTCGATAGGTTGGGCCTTATGTCAGAACAAGATCAAGTAATCGTAACGCTGCCGATGCTCCCCTTGCGGGGCATGATCGCGTTTCCACACGTACAATTGAACGTTGAGATCATCCGCAACGTATCGCTCAAAGCGTTTACTGCGGCTTCCTCCGAATTCGGCGGAAAAATGCTCCTCGTCGCTCAAAAGGATATATCCGTCGAAAATCCGAAGCCGTCTGACTTTTTCGGATTCGGCGTTCTTGCGAACGTCGTTCACGTCGTTAAGAATGCACATAACAATTTATCCGTTGTATTCGAGGGGATCCGCAGGGTCAGAATCGACAGCATCCGTCAGACCGACTCCGGCTATTTTATGGCATCGGGAACGGAAAAAACCGATCCCCACGTCTCAAGCACGACGCCGGCGATCGAGGCGCTGATGCAGGAAGTCAAAAACGCGCTTGAAAATCTCGAGACCGTTCATCCGACGTTCACCGAACAGATGAAATGCGGTGCGCTCTCCATTCCCGATCCTTACACTTTCGCGGATTTTGTCGCCGCCGCCGCGCTGATAGATTATAACAACAAACAGAGCGTACTCGAATCCCTGACGGCAAAATCCCGTCTTGAGCATCTGCTCGTCGCACTCGGCGAAGAACGTATGCTGCTCGACTGCGAGCACGAAATACAGCTTCGCGTGAGAAAGAAAATCGACGACTCGCAGAAAAATTATTTTCTTCACGAACAGATGAAAGCGATCCAGAACGAACTCGGTGAAGAAGATGAAGACGACGAGATCAGCGAATACGCCGACAAGATCGACGCGGCAAAACTGCCCGCCGACGTAGAGGACAAGCTTTACAAGGAATTGTCGAAACTCGCGAAAGCCCCCTACGGATCCGCGGAGGGGACGGTTCTTCGCACGTATCTCGACACCGTCCTCGAATTTCCGTTCGGAAAGATCACAAGCGAAGTACCGACCGTCAAAGAAGCCGGCATCATGCTTGACGAAGATCATGACGGACTAAAGAAAGTCAAGGAGCGTATTCTCGAATTCGTTGCCGTCAAGCAATTCTCGCCCGACGTCAAGAACCAGATCCTCTGTCTGATCGGCCCTCCCGGCACCGGAAAAACCTCCGTGGCGGCGTCGATCGCCCGTGCTCTCAAAAGAAAATACGCCCGCGTCTCTCTCGGCGGTATGCACGATGAAGCCGAGATACGCGGACACAGAAAAACCTACGTCGGAGCCATGCCCGGCAGGATTGTGACGGCGCTTATCTCCGCAAAAGTCCAGAATCCCGTCATCGTCCTCGATGAGATCGACAAAATGGCAAACGATTTCAAAGGAGATCCGACCTCTGCGCTCCTCGAGGTTCTCGATCCGGAGCAGAACCGCTATTTCCGCGATAATTTCATGGAGATTCCGATCGACCTCTCCGACTGTATGTTCATCGCCACGGCGAACAGCTACGACGGCATTCCCCTGCCCCTGCTCGACCGTATGGAGATCATTGAGCTTTCTACCTACACCGACACCGAAAAAGTCAGTATCGTCAAAAATCATATTTTGCCGAAACAGTTGAAGCGGCACGGTATGAGTAAGCGCAAGTTCACGATCACCGACGACGGCATCCGCGCATTGATCAAAGGATATACGAGAGAGGCAGGCGTCAGAAACCTGGAACGGGAGATCGCTTCCCTGATCCGCAAAGCCGCGAAAAAGATTGCCGACGGCGACGCAAAAAGCGTAAAGATCACCGAAGCGAATCTGTCCGATTATCTCGGAAAGATCAAAGTCATTCCCGAAAAACCGGAAGATACCGATCCTATCGGCGTCGTCAACGGGCTCGCTTATACGCAGTCCGGCGGCGATCTTCTGAAAGTCGAAGCCGCCGTGATGGACGGAACGGGAAAGATCGAACTGACGGGTTCTCTCGGCGACGTCATGAAAGAATCCGCGCAGATCGCCCATTCTTACGTACGCACCGTCGCTTCCGATTACGGAATCGAAAAAGAGTTTTACAAAAACAAAGATCTGCATATCCACTTTCCCGAGGGTGCGGTTCCGAAAGACGGACCGTCGGCAGGCGTGACGGTCGTCACCGCCATCGTCAGTGCCCTCGCCGGTATCCCCGTCCGTCGCGATATTGCCATGACGGGCGAAGTGACGCTCCGAGGAAAAGTCCTCCCCATCGGCGGTCTCAAAGAAAAAACCCTCGCAGCGTACCGCAGCGGGATCCGCTCGGTCATTCTTCCCGCGGATAACGTAAAAGACCTCGACGAAATCGACATAGAGGCGGCGAGCCATCTGCAATTCATTCCCTGCAAAACCGTCAAGGAAGTGCTGCAATGTGCTCTTTCGACAAACGCTTCCGGCGATTGAAAAATCCAAATTAAGGAAATACTATGACTATCAACTACCACAACGCCGATATTTCCATCAGCGTCGGCAGATCCTCGCAGTTTCCGAAAGAAAAAAGACCGCAGATCGCGCTTTCCGGACGCTCCAACGTCGGGAAAAGTTCGCTTATCAACACACTTCTTGAAAGAAAATCGTTGGCGCGCGTCTCCTCCTCCCCCGGAAAGACCGTAACCATCAACTATTATCTCATCGACGGCAAGATCTATTTCGTTGACCTGCCCGGCTACGGATTCGCCAGACGCTCGGGAGAGACAAAGCGCAGTTTTTCCGCGCTGACGGAAGATTATTTTCTGAAAAACCCTTCGGCTGACGCCCTCGCGCTTGTCATTCAGCTGATCGACTGCCGCGTCGGTCCCACCGAAGACGACGAACTGATGATCCGTTTCTTACAGGATAACGGGATTCCCTTTACCGTCGTTCTCACAAAAACCGACAAGCTGTCAAAATCCGCGAAGGAAGCCGCCGTTTCCGAATGGAAGACCAAACTGTCCCTCGACAGAGATCCGATCCCCTTTTCCTCCGTCACCAAGGAGGGAAAAGAAACGCTTTGGCGCACGATTTTCAACGTTCTGTAAGGAGTTTTTCATGATCGATACCGTACTCACCGTTCTGGCGGCGCTCGTCGTCCTCACCATACACGAATACGCCCACGCGATAACGGCGTACCGGCTCGGAGATCCGACGGCAAAAAGCATCGGACGGCTCTCGCTCAATCCCTTGCGGCATCTCGATCCGATCGGTGCGCTCTGCATGGTGTTTTTCCACTTTGGGTGGGCAAAGCCCGTGCCGATCAACGCGCGATATTTCAAGAAACCGAAGCGGGATTTTGCACTTACGGCACTCGCGGGACCGCTCTCCAACCTGATTTCCGCTTTCGTCGCCGCCTGCATTTGCCTGCTTTTTGAAAAAGCCCTCCCGCTCATTGACCCCCAAAACGGTTTTCTTTATACGTTCGTCCTTACGGCAGAATTCTTTTTCCTTTTGTTTCACCATATGTCGATCGGTATCGCCGTCTTTAACCTGATCCCGATCCCGCCTCTCGACGGCTCCCGGCTTCTGAACGCGCTTTTGCCCGACAAAACCTACTTCAAACTGATGAAGTATGAAAAATATTTCTATTACGGTATCCTCGCGTGGTTGTTCCTCGGCAGTTTTCTTTCCGATTTATTGCTCCGCCTGACAAGCGGTATCGAATCCGCTTTGATCAACTTCATCGCGTCCGTTTTATCCCTGGATTATCTGTTGTCTTGCGTGATCAATTTTTTGTCGGACGTTATGTTCCGTGTATTTTCTTTTATCTCTTAATCAAACGAGGTATTTATGACAGAGTCCATCACATACCGACTCGATCAGTTTGAAGGTCCCCTCGACCTTCTTTTGACGCTGATCAACAAAAACAAAGTGAGTATCACCGATATTCCGATATCGCTCATATTCGATCAGTATATGGAATATATCGCCGAGGCAGAGCGAATGGATCTTGAGATCGCCAGCGAATTTATCGTGATGGCGAGCGAACTTATGCTTATCAAGAGCAAGATGATTCTGCCCCACGAAGAGGGAACGGGGAACGACCCGAGACGCGAGATCGCCGACGCCCTGCTCCTCTATCAGCAGGCAAAGAAAGGCGCCGAAGAACTCGGTCCGATGTATCAGGTTTATTCCGGACGTTTCGTCAAAGAGACCGACGAAGTCCCGCCGGAGCGCGGTCTTCCCCTCAACCTCAATCCCGATCTGATGATCAAGGCGCTTTCGGGCGTTCTTCGCCGTATCAAGATCGCGGAAGAGGCGAAAAAACCGTCTGAACTCGTGGATCCTCTGATCAAGCATCACGTCGTTTCGGTCGAAGACAAGATCGAGGAAATGGCGACGCTTCTCGATGAAAAAAGCGAGGTCACCCTTTATGAACTGCTGAAGAACAGCGCCTCCCGCGCCGAACTCGTAGCAAGATTCATGGGTATCCTCGAAATGATCAAGATCCAGCGCATACACATCACCTCCGTCACGTATCTCGAAGACGGCATCGCGGAATACGGACCGAACAACCTCGAAATGACATTTGCCCTGAATCCCCATTACGTTCCCGGCGATATTTCAAAAAGCGAGTTTGATTCCGAAACCCCCGGTGAAGAAAATATGACTGAAGACAGCGAAGAAAGAGAATAATACATGAAAAAGCAGCTTGAAAATGTGACAGAAGAAAACACGACCGCGAAACCCGCGGAAGAAAACGGAGCGCAGGCATCCGACGTCGCCGAAGATCTCCCGAAGCACGACATCGTTCCGGAAGAAGCCCTTGAAGCGGTGCTTTTCGCCGCCGGCCATCCCGTTTCCTACGCTACGCTCGCCAGGACTTTCAATATGACGCCGGGAGAAATCAAAAATATCGCCCACCGTTACGCGCTCGAATATAACAACACCGAGATTCCGAGAGGCGTCATTCTTCTCACTTACCCCGATTCCTGCCAGCTTTGCACGAAAGAATATTATCTCTCGGAGATCCGCGAAGCGCTCGGCATCCGGAAAAGCGGTTCTCTCTCCAATTCCTCGCTTGAGACCCTCGCGATCGTCGCGTACAATCAGCCGGTCACGAGAGTATTCGTCGATACCTTGAGACGCAGCGATTCTTCCTACGCCATGAACAACCTTCTCGACCGCGGACTGATCGAAAGCGTCGGCCGTCTCGACGTTCCCGGCCGTCCCATGCTCTACGCCACGACGAACGACTTTTTACGTTGCTTCGGTCTGAAAGACATCGACGAACTCCCGAAAACGACAGAGGAAATCGTCGAAATGTTTGAAAAGAGCAAACACACCCGCGAAACGGAAGCCGAGCAACTCGAACTTTCGATGGAAGACGCCGTGCCTGAAACCGAAAAGAACGAAACCGAAAACGCCGTGTCCGATACCGACGCTTTTGACGAAAATGAAGCACTCGCGGAGGACGGACAGGAAATCTGAAAGGAGGACTCATGCTCCCGCTGATCGCGATTCCCCTCTTTCTCATCATTCTGCTGGTCTTATCCACACCGCTGAAGCTGACGCTGAAAAAAGACGAAAACGTGATCGTTACGGTCGAAACCGTTCTCTTTTCCCTGACGATACTCCCGCAAAAAATGCAAAAAGCCGAGAGTTCCCCGAAAGCCGCGATACAAAACGGCAAAAACGGGCATAAGCAAAACTACTTTTCTGTTTTACGTGAAAGCGGACGCGCACTTTCCGTTCTTCTCCGCAAAATTCGTTATCTCAACGTGGGATGCGACGTTTCTTTTTCCTACGAGTATCCCCTCCTCACCGGAGGCATCTTTGCGATTCTCTGCCCTGCGCTCGTTCTTGTGCGAAACGAGATTCAAAACTTTCACGTCTTTTCTTTGCCTGTGGGAAAAGAAAAAGGCGCACTTTATGTCTCACTTGAAATATCACTTTTCGCCGTGATTTTTGCAGCCGTGTCATTTCTTTTTCATTCTATCGCAAATTCAAAAAAGAAAGGAAAGACAAATGCCGCAGGATCCTATCAGTGATTACGTGAGGACTTCCCTCGAAAGTGTCGGCGCTTTTACGGAGGACAACGGTCTTCTCGGCCGTCCTATTGAAACGCCGTCAGGTGTTTGCGTGATTCCCGTCTCGCAGGTGAAGATCGCTTTTGCCACCGGGAATCTCGATTTTTCTGCCAAGCGGAATATGCAGGAGAAAAACAACGGAGGGGGCGGCGGTACTATGGTAACCGTTTCTCCCATCGCTTATCTCACCGTCTCCAGGACCGGACAAACCACGTTTATCCCCGTCAACGGCGAACCTGCCGCCCGATCGGTGGATAAGATCACAGACGTGATCGAAAACGCCCCGGATATCCTCCGACGTATCAAAGAGGTTCTGTTCTGACCTCCGATGACAGGAATTAACAGTTTTTCCTGTTGATAAATGCACATACTAACGGTAAAGGAAGGTAACTTTCATGAAGCCGAACGTACGTTTGCATTTTATATTTTTACTCTTGTTTTTTCTTTTCTTCAGTTTCACTTATATCAATCTTTACGCTGAAGGAACGCCCTCGGTAAGCGCGTCCTCTGCGGCACTCTACTCAAAGGACAGAGGCACGTTTTTGTATGAAAAAGCAGCCGGGCAAAAACTCGGTATGGCAAGTACGACCAAAATGATGACCGCCGTCGTCGCGCTTGAAAACGCCGAACCCGACGAGATCGTGGAGGTGGATCCCCGCGCCGTTGGCGTCGAGGGAACCTCGCTGTATCTGAAAGCGGGAGAACGCTTTACCGTACGGGAACTGCTCTACGGATTGCTTCTGCGCAGTGCCAATGACGCCGCTCTCGCGATCGCTTACGCCGTTTGTCAGAGTGAAGACGCTTTCGTGGATCTGATGAATCGGAAAGCCGAAGCACTATCGCTCTCGGATACGCATTTTGACAATCCTCACGGTCTCGACGGAGAGACGCATTACACAACCGCGAACGATCTCGCAAAACTCGCGGCTTACGCGATTGACATTCCGGCTTTCTGCGAGATTATTTCCACAAAAAAGGCCGTGATAGGTAACGGCGACTCCACAAGAATACTGCAAAATCACAATAAACTTTTGTCACTCTACGACGGTTGTTTCGGTGTCAAGACCGGATTTACGAAAAAATGCGGAAGATGCCTTGTCAGCGCTGCGGAAAAAGACGGGCAGACACTGATCTGCGTCACTCTCGACGCGCCAAACGACTGGAGCGATCATAAAAAATTACTGGACTACGGTTTTTCACTCGTATCCGCGCAGAGCGGTTATTCCGAGTAAGACTTTGATGACGGAGCACATATGACGATCAGATTACAAAAATGGATGGCAGACGCGGGACTCATGTCCAGACGCGCCGCGGAAGAAGAAATCAAAAACGGATTCGTGACCGTAAACGGCAGGACTGCCTCGATCGGAGACAAAGCCGATCCCGCTTGTGACACCGTCGCATACAAGGGACGCGAGGTTACGCTGAAAAAGAAAAACGATCACGTTTATATCATGCTCAACAAACCGCGCGGCTATCTCTGTTCCACGACGGACGACAGAGGCAGAAAATGCGTCACGGAGCTGATTGAAGGCGTAAACGCGAGAATATACCCCGTCGGACGCCTTGACCTTATTTCCGAGGGTATGCTCCTGCTCACCGACGACGGTGAACTCAAGAACCGTCTGACGCATCCCGGACATCATATTGCGAAAGTATATCGTGTCAAGGTCGCGGGCGACGTATCCGAAGAACAACTGACGGCTCTGTCATCCCCGCTCGTGATAGACGGCTATCAGATACGCCCCGTGGAAGTCTCGAAAGGACAAACCGATGAGACGGGCACCGTTCTGAAAATGACGCTTTACGAGGGACGGAACAGACAGATCCGTAAAATGTGCGAAGCCGTTCATCTGACGGTCAGGCGCCTTTCCCGTATTTCAATCGGAAATCTGAAGCTCGACGGACTTCCCGTCGGGAAATGGCGCTACCTCACGGAAAGCGAAGTCGAATATCTGAAGAAAGCGACGAATATGCGATAATGTTCAAGATAACACCCATAAACGATCCGGTACGCCAGAACGAAGTTGCGAAGATTTGCGGTACATACGGAAAAGAAAATGCTTTTGCGTACGAAATGATCGACGTTGAAAACGGTTCGCTTCTCGGAATGTCGCAGTTCGAGATCGGAAAAGGCGAAAGCGTTCTTTACGATCTGCGGGAAGCGCCGGGCGTCACGGATTTTGAAGCCATGTTCATCTTGGGACGTCAGACGCTCAATTTCATTGATCTTTGCGGCGTTCACGAATGTAAAGCAAACACAGACGCGGGGAGCGAGCGTCTTTTGAAAAGCGTCGGATTCAAAAAAAGCGAGGACGGCTCCTTCATTTGCCGCACGGCGGGAATGTTCGACGGTCATTGCGACGGAAAAACGAAAGAAATATAAAAAAATGCCGAAAACCCGAGAGTTTTCGGCATTTTTTCTTTGAAGATGACAAAAAGCAAACCGTAAAGCATGACCTTTTTGCTTCTGACGGAAAATATCAGTCTTCGATCCTTTCCGCGAGAGTAAGATGATACCGGCGGTAAAAGGATTCGTAATCCCCGGCGTCAAGCGCGTCACGGATCTTTTGCATAAGGTCGTTATAGAAATACAAATTGTGAAGAACGCAAAGGCGCATACCCAGCATTTCTTTCGCCTTGAGCAAATGACGGATATAGGATCTTGAATACGAACGGCAGGCGGGACAGTCGCATTTTTCGGAGATTGGTCTTCCATCCTCCGCGTATTTTTCGTTGAGAATATTCATCTTCCCGTCCCACGTAAAAAGATTGCCGTGTCGAGCGTTTCGGCTCGGCATGACGCAATCGAAGAAATCGACGCCGCGGTAAACGCCTTCCACGATGTTCTGCGGCGTACCGACTCCCATGAGGTAACGCGGCTTGTCTTTCGGCATATACGGTTCGACGGTTTCTATGATATGATACATGGTCTCTGCATCCTCGCCGACGGCAAGTCCGCCGATCGCGTAACCGTCGCAGGGGATCTTTGCGGTCTGTATCATATTTTCAATTCTCAAATCCTCGTAAGTACCGCCCTGATTGATGCCGAAAAGCATCTGATTCGGATTGACGGTCCCCGGCTCTGCGTTGAGTCTGTCAAGTTCGGCACGGCAACGGCGCAGCCAACGGATCGTCCTTTCCTGAGAGGCCTTCACATAGGGATAAGGGGACGGATTTTCCACGCACTCATCAAACGCCATCGCGATCGTCGATCCGAGGTGCGATTGGATACGCATGGATTCTTCGGGACCCATAAAAATACGTTTTCCGTCAAAATGAGAGTTGAAAGCAACGCCCTCTTCCGTGATCTTACGGAGTTTGGCGAGAGAAAAGACCTGGAACCCGCCGGAATCGGTCAGGATCGGTCTGTCCCACTTTATAAACTTATGGAGCCCACCCATCTTATAAATAAGTTCATCGCCCGGGCGAATATGCAAATGATAAGTATTTGACAACTCAACTTGACATTTTACATCTTTTAAGTCATCTGTCGAGATGCCGCCTTTGATCGCTCCGGACGTTCCGACGTTCATAAAAACAGGGGTTTCTATGGTTCCGTGTACCGTTTCAAAACGACCGCGTCTTGCTTTTCCTTCGGTTTTTAATAGCGTAAAATTACTCATTATTTTATCCTGTCAAACTGTTTATCAAGATCTCTTTTTGTGAGGCGATATGCCACCGGTCTGCCGTGCGGACACACCGTAATATCGGGAATGGAAAGCAATTTTTCCACAAGCCAGCGAATCACCGCGGCGTCGTAAACGCGCCCGCCTTTGATAGCGGCTTTGCAGGCGATCTGATAAAGCGCCCTTTCCCTGCGTATCGCGTCCGTTAAAGCCGGATCGCCGATGGCACTTACAGCAGAACTTGTCATATCCATAAACAGACTTTCTGCGTCCGTCACGGCAATACAGTCGGGAACGGCGGATACCGTCGCACCCTTTTCCGATACGTCAAAGGTAAATCCGACAGACTCAAAACTATCTTTCCACGCAAGAACGGCACCGACTTCGTCGGGTGTCAAAAGGACGGTGAAAGGCAAAAGCAGCATCTGCGACGCCACTCTGCCGTCTTTTTCTCTGCTCTTTTTCAGATCTTCGAAAATCACTCTTTCGTGCGCGGCGTGTTTGTCGATCAGATACAGTTCGTCTGCCGTTTCGACGATCACGTAACAGTTGAATGCTTCTCCGACGATACGGTAATCCGGCAGATTTTTCGTTTCCGTTTCCGTAACGGTATTTTCGCGTACGGGGACTTCCGGCTTCGCCTCATGATACCGCTGTAAAACCGAAAGCGATTCTCTCGCCGTCATAGAGGATTTGTCGTCGCGGTAAGCCGGGGCGCTCGCGACACGCAAGGATCCGTTCGTCACGGATGCGCGTTCTCTTTGCGTATCGTATAAACGCTCTTTCGGAAATCCGACGTTTCTCTCTTTTATGAGGATCTGTTCGCCTGCCGTTTTTTCTCCGATCGGTACGAATGTCTGCAAAGGGTTCTGCGGTCTTCTCTCTATCTGAAAATCGGGGCGGTAACCACCCTTGATCAGCGCCTCTCTGACGGTATAATACACGATTTCAAAAACAGGGCGTTCATCGGTGAATTTCACTTCCAGCTTGGCTGGATGTACGTTGACGTCAACGACGGCGGGATTGATCTCGACAAAAAGCACACATGTCGGGAAACACTCGGGGGCTATATACGAAACGTATGCTTTTTCGACCGCCGCGCCGATCGTCAGACTTTTGACAAAACGTCCGTTGATGAAAATGTTTTCCATATTTCTGTTTTTTCTGGCGTTATCGGACCTGCCGATAAATCCGTGGACGCGGATACCGTTTGCGGTTCCGTCAACGGGGATCGTTTTGGATGCGAAATCTCTGCCGAGAACGGCATAGACCGTGTCCGAAAGATCGCCGTTTCCCGGTGTCCTGAACTTTTCTTCTCCGTCAACAAGCAATTGAATCGAAACGGACGGGGAGGAAAGCGCCACTTTTTCGACGAGCGCGGTGACGTTCATCGCCTCTGTCACGTCTTTCTTCAGAAATTTACGGCGCGCAGGCACGTTATAAAACAGATCCTCAACGACGACGGTGGTACCGTCCGCCGCTCCGACCTCTTCCACGTCGGCAACGATACCTGCTTCCGACGTCAGCATGGAACCGGTTTCGTCTTCTTTTCTTTTGGTAATGATCGTCATTTTGGAAACGGAAGAAATGGCGGCAAGCGCCTCTCCGCGGAATCCGAGCGTCATGATATGAGAAAGATCGTCAGCGTCCGTGATCTTACTGGTGGCGTGGCGTTTGAGTGCGACAGGAAGATCTTCCCTGCCGATACCGCATCCGTTATCCGAAACGCGGATGAGCGAAACGCCGCCGCGCTTGATCTCCGCGACGATATTCGTCGCTTTGGCGTCGATGGCATTCTCCAGAAGTTCTTTCAGAACCGAGGACGGACGTTCGACCACCTCGCCGGCGGCGATCAGATTGGCAATCTCAAAACTGAGAACGTGAATGTTTCCCATGGTTTCTCCTTAATCGGAAATGCTTTTTTTCAGTTCAAACAGAAAATTCATGGCTTCGATAGGCGTCATGGTATTGAAATCCGCTTTCCGGATCTTGTCCACGATCTCGGAATCCCTCGACGCGAGCATCTCGGTAAAGAGATCCACGGTTTCCCCCTTTGAAGCCGTGCCGTTTTTCGCGGTTGTGTGAACGCCTGCCTCGATCTCCGTTAAAATCTCCTTGGCGCGTTTTGTGACCTCACCCGGAACTCCCGCCAGTTTGGCAACTTCAATTCCATAAGAATCGTCGGTGCCGCCTCTGACGATTTTCCGAAGAAAAACAATGCCGTCTCCGCGTTTTTTCGCGGCGATATTGTAATTGACGATACCGGGACAGTCATCCTCCATAGCCGTCAGCTCGTGGTAATGGGTGGCAAAGAGCGTCTTTGCTCCGATCTTTTTGGAAAGCGTGTATTCGACGACGGCTTTCGCGATCGCCATACCGTCGTAAGTGCTGGTGCCTCTTCCCACTTCATCGTAAACGATGAGGGAACGGCGCGTGGCGTTTTTGAGAATATTGGCGACTTCGTTCATTTCCAGCATGAAAGTGGATTGTCCGGACGCCAGATCGTCGGAAGCGCCGATCCTTGTAAACACCTTGTCCACGATGCCGATCTTCGCTTCTCTCGCCGGAACGAAAGAGCCGATCTGTGCCATGATCGTGATGAGCGCGACCTGCCGCATATAGGTGGATTTTCCCGCCATGTTCGGGCCGGTTATGATCATCAGTCTGTTACTATCCGTGTCAAGGGACGTATCGTTGGGAACGAAATAACTGTCCGTGACGAATTTTTCAACGACGGGATGACGTCCGTCGCGGATGGTCAGTTCTGTCGAAAGATCGACTTCGGGACGCACGTAATTGTTTTTTCCCGCGACTTCTGCGAAAGACCGGTAAACGTCGAGCTCGGCGACCAGAGCCGCGGCTTTTCGTATTCTCGTACTGTTTTTCGCGACTTCTTCACGCAGTTCGGTAAAAAGATCAAACTCAAGAGCAACGATCTTTTCTTCGGCACCGAAGATGGTGTTTTCCATCTCCTTCAGTTCATCGGTAATATATCTTTCGCAGTTGGTAAGGGTCTGTTTTCTGACGTAACGCGGCGGCACGTCGTTGATAAACGATTTCGATACTTCAATATAGTAGCCGAACACTTTGTTATAATCGACTCTGAGGGTTCGTATCCCGGTTTCGTCTTTTTCCCTCTCTTCGATTCCCGCCATAATCTCGGCACCGTTGTTTTTGATATCCCGGTAATAGTCAAGATCTTTACTGAACCCTTCGCGGATCATGCTTCCCTCCCTCACGGTATAAGGAGGTGTATCGACAATGGCGCGCGAAAGAAGATCCGCGATATCGTCCACGGTATCGAATTTTTCATAAATATCCTTGATATAAGACGCCGGCAGATCGGAAATCGTCTCCCGGATCGCGGGAAGACAGGATAAACTCTGTGCTATGGCGCGCAGATCCTTGGCGTTAGCAGTTCCGTAAACCGCTTTGGCGGTCAGGCGCTCAAGATCGAGCATGGAAGACAACAGTTCCGACAGATCCTCACTCTTGCGGCGATTGCGGTAAAAGTCCGAAACGGCATCCTGCCGTTTGGCGATCGCAACGGGATTCAGAAGCGGTTTCTGGATAAAGGACCGGAGCATTCTCGCGCCCATCGCCGTCTTGGTCTTATCCAGTACCCAAAGGAGCGATCCCGTCTTCTCTTTCGTATGCATGGATTCCGTCAGTTCGAGATTGCGTTTGGTATTAAGGTCGATCTCCAGGAACTGACCGTCTCCGTACACTTTCAACTCTTTTACAAAGGTGATCTCGGTTTTCTGCGTTTCCCGGATATAGAAGACGAGCGCACCCACGGCGAGGACAAGTTCCGCCTCGGCAAGTTTTCCCGCCTCTTCGCCAAAAACGTTTTCTACCGCGTTTTTGGAACCGTTATAATCGAAAAGCCGCGACGCACCGTAGGTCAGAAGCGCGGTGGAACGCTCACGCAGAAATGCGTCGAGTTCGCCGCATTCTCCCTCTTTCGCGTTTGTCACGATCTCTGCGGGCAGAAATGTTCCGATCTCGTTTTCCAGTCTTTTCCTGTCTTCTCCGGCGATAAATGTAGCGGAGACCTCACCGGTCGAAACGTCAACGAATCCGAGACCTATCCCGGCTTTTCCGAAAAACACGGAACAGAGATAATTGTTTTTTGTTTCGTTCAGAAGCGAAGCATCGGTGATGGTTCCGGGTGTGACGACGCGGATCACGTCGCGTTTGACGAGTCCGACAGCGCTCTTCGGATCTTCGACCTGTTCACAGATCGCGACCTTATAGCCCTTTTCCACCAATTTTCCGACGTAAACGTCGGCTTTATGGAACGGCACGCCGCACATGGCGGCACGTTTTCCGTCTCCGCAGTCGCGTCCCGTCAAAGTCAATTCCAGTTCCCGCGATGACGTTACGGCGTCCTCGAAAAAGCATTCGTAAAAATCGCCGAGGCGGTACATAAGGATATATTCCGCGTACTGCTCTTTGATTTCAAGATACTGCCCCATCATCGGGGTAACGGTCTCAAGATCGCTTCTTTTCTCAATGGTATCAGACATAGTCGGCTCCTAATTATCAAAAAATCAATGACAGCCCCCGCAGGTCGAACAGTCGTGCGTGCAATGTTCCGGGCGTTCTCCCGTGATGCAGAATTTGATTTCGTCGTTCACGTTCGTCATCAGATCGTTCATCGCTTTTTGGGCATCGTTGAAAGCGGCATACAGGGGATTCGCAAGAATATCCCGTCCGAGTTCATCGAGACGCTTTTTCACGTTTTCGATGACGGAGATATCCTGTTCTTCTTCCGGCTTATTGAATTCTTCGCCCAAAAGTCTTCTTTCCGTCTCGTATTCCGAGAGCTTTGCCTGAAGCGCCGCGTCTTTTTCATAGGCGTTTTTCGTTTCTTCGAGATCTTTTATCTCTTTGCTTTTCGCGATCTCCACACCGAGATTGTGCGCGAGTTCAATGATTTTTTCCATTTCATTTCTCCTTTGGATTTATATTGCCGTTCCCGTCAGGTCGAACGGGGACGCTTTTTCTATTCTCACGGTGACGAATTCACCGATACGGTTTTCTTCGGACTGAAAACGGACGAGTTTATTGTCCCTCGTCCTGCCGAGGTAATAACCTTCTCCCTCTCTGGCGTCGGAATCCACGAGAACGCGGACGTCCCTTCCGACGAAAGCCGCGTATTTCGCGTAGGTCTGCTCGTGCGAGAGTTCGAGAAGTCTTGCCATTCTCTCGTTTTTGATCTTTTCTTCCGTTTTATCTTCCATGTGGGCGGCTCGCGTCCCCTCGCGCGGAGAAAAGATAAAGGAAAAGATCCCGTCGAATCCGACGTCTTTCACGATTTGCAGCGTTTGTTCAAAATCCTCGTCCGTTTCGCTCGGGAAGCCGACGATGATATCCGTGGTCAAGGCAATATCCGGAACGGCGCGTCTCAGTTTTTCCACCGTTTCCAGGTATTTTTCACGGGTATAAGTCCTGTTCATCGCTTTCAGCACGGCGTTACTGCCGGACTGGAGCGGCAGATGGAAGCACGGCGCGATTTTCGGATAGTATTTTTTCATCGCGGCGATCAGCTCGTCCGACACGTCTTTCGGATGGCTCGTCATAAAACGGATGATAAAATCACCCGGTATCTCTGCCACCTCGGATATCAATTCGGCAAAAGAAACGTCGGCGCGGTAGGAATTGACGTTCTGCCCGAGCAGGGTGATCTCCTTATATCCCGAGGCAACGAGCTCTCGGCATTCTTTGAGAACGGCGGCGGAATCGCGGCTTCTCTCCCGTCCCCTTACGTAAGGAACGATACAATAGGAGCAGAAATTATTACAGCCGTACATGACGGAAACCCACGCGCGGTGTTTTTGCGTTCTGACGGCTTCGATCCCCTCCGTCGCGATCTCTCCGTTATCCTCTCCGAAGATGAAGACACGGCGTTTTTCGAGCAAAGCGGAAAACAAAAGCTTCGGGAACAGGTGAAGCATATTCGGTTCAAGTGAAAATGAGACGTAAGGAAAACTCTTCTTGAGTTGCTCCGCAATGTGCGGCTCCGCCGCCATACATCCGCAGACGGCGATGACGGTATCGGGATTTTTATCCTTGATCTTCTTATAGGATCCGATGAGGGAAAGCGCGCGGAGTTCCGCATGACGGCGGATGGCGCAGGTGTTGACGACGATGAGGTCGGCGTCCTCCGCACGGGCTGCCGGTCGGTAACCGCACGCCTCTGCCATGGCGCGTATTTTTTCGCTGTCCGCTTCGTTTTGCTGACAGCCGAGCGTTTCTACGTAATAGCCGACTTCACTCCGGGCAAGATAATTTTTCACGCCCGAAACGTAGCGTTCGTAAATGATTGTTGATTCATCCATAGTCTGATTCCGTTTCAAGATTCAAAGTGCGATGCCAGTTTTTCGGCAGACAGTCCGACATGATCGTAAAGGTCGCAAAGCTCGGCAGGGACGGCAAAATCACCGATCGCCGCCGTTTCCGTTCTCGCGCCGTCCGCAAAAGCGTTCCGGTCGGAAAGAAGCGTCCGCAGGATCATGGAGGCGCCTCCGTTTTCGATTCCCTCCTCGGCGAAGAGAATGTGACGGGCGTCCTTCAGATAGGGGATAAGCCGCTCTGCCGTCTTCTCATAAGGCGCAAGGGATTCGAGGAGAACGACGCCGGCGCCGATTCCCCGGCTTTCGAGAATCGCCTCTGCGTCGAGAGCGCGGCTGACCATAGTGCCGTAAGTCACGATGACGTTTTCCGGCTTGGCAGACAGGTCGAAATCTGCGGAAATCCCGAAAGAATCACCGTGAAACCGGGCAAAAACGCGGGGATCTTCCGTCGCGTCCGGATAGCGGATGGCGACCGGGGTATCCATAGAGAGTGACGCGAGAATGGCGCGTTTGAGACTGTCAAAGGTGGCGGGCGCATAGATCGTCATCCCGGGAATGCCGGAGAGAAACGCCACGTCAAAAATGCCGTGATGCGTCGCGCCGTCTCCGAGCGAGAGTCCCGTCCTGTCAATGATGAGTCTGACAGGCAGATTCTGCAGAGCGACGTCGTGAACGATATTGTCGTAACCTCTCTGAAGAAAAGTGGAATAGATAACGGCATACGGCTTCATCCCGGCGGCGGCAAGCCCCGCAGAAAAAGTCAGAGCGTGTTCCTCGGCGATACCGACGTCAAAATAGCGGTCGGGATAAGCCGTCTCAAAGGATTTCATCCCCGTTCCTATCCCCATGGCGGCGGTAACGACGGCAATTCTCGAATCGAGCGCGGCGGCGGCGTGAAGTTCTTTCGCAAAAACGCTGTGGAACGTCTCGACGGGCGCGTCGGTCTTGATACTGTGAAAGGTTTCCGGGGAGAGTTCCGCCGGAGGGTACCCGTACCCTTTTTTCGTCCTCACGTGGACGACGACGCAGCTGCCGAGGGCTTTTGCATTGGCGAGCGCGCGCTCTACGGCATGATAATCGTTTCCGTCTACCGGTCCGATATAATACATCCCGAGTTGTTCAAAATAGTTCATCGGATAGATCGCTTTTCGGATCGCGTCTCTCGTTTTTGAAAGCACACGGACAAGTCCTTTTCCGACGCGCGGGATCTTCAAAAGCGCCGCCTTGACGTTTCCTTTGAATCTGTGATACGGCGCGTAAACCCGCAGTTTCGCAAAAAGTTTGGCGAATGCCCCTTTATTCGGGGAAATGCACATCCCGTTCTCATTGAGGATGATGACAAGTTTCAGATTTTTTTTACAGTTGTTGAGCGCTTCGTGTATCATCCCGCCCGTATAAGCGCCGTCGCCTATGACGCAGACGGTATAATCGTCGCGCCCGAGAAGTTTGTCTGCCTCGGCAAAGCCGAGCGCCGCGGAAAGCGACGTGGAACTGTGACCGGCGCCGAAAGCGTCCGCTTCCCCCTCCCTTCGCGTCGTGAAGCCGGAAAGACCGCCGGGCTTTCTGAGGGTAAAAAACCGTTCGCGCCGTCCCGTCAGGATCTTATGAACGTACGCCTGGTGTCCGACGTCGAATATGAAGTGGTCGGAGGGACAGTCAAAAACGCGGTGCATCGCAACGGTAAGTTCTACCGCGCCGAGATTCGACGCGAGATGACCGCCGGTCTTCGGGATCTCACGGACGAGAAATCCCCGCAGCTCGGAGCAAAGCGTGACCGCTTCTTTCTCGGTCAGTTTTTTTACGTTTTCGGAACAACGAACGTCATTTAACAGACCCATGACTTTTTCCTTTCTTGCGAACGGAAGAGACGGGCGACGTACCCGTTACCTTGACGAACGCGCGGTAAAACGCGGAGTAATCGGAAAACCCGACGCGGTAAGCGGCGGCAGCGGCAGTCTCCCCGGATTCCATCAGTTTTTTCGCGAGAAGAACGCGCTTATGCAGAAGATATTCGTGTATGGAGATGCCGTTATACGCCTTGAACGTTCGGCAAAGATAGTATTTGCTGACAAAAAAATGCTTGGCGATCTCGTCAAGGGAAAGATTCTGCCCCGGTCTCTCGTTAAGAAAATCCAGAATACGGACGGCGAGTTCACCGGAATCGGCTGACCGTCTGTCCGGCACCGCGGAAGAAAGCAAAACGATGATCTCCGACAGAACCGTCTTCGCGTACAGTTCCCTCTTTTCCGCCGGGAGTATATCGGCGTCGGCAAAACGTGAAAACGCACCGATCAGAGGTTCGATCACGTGCAGAGACGGAGAAAGGCGGCTGCCCCGCTCCCCGTCCGAAGCGCAAAGACTGCGAAGAAGATCCCGCATCTCGGAAGAGATCAGATTGTCGCGGAAACGAAGCGTAAAGCGATCGAAACAAGGAACTTTATCCGGCATCAGAGAATGATACTCGTCCGGCAGGACCAACATGACGGTACCGGGCGAAAAGGAATACGTACAGCCCTCGACGAAAAAGCGTCCTTTACCCTCGACGACGAAAAAAATCTCGTAACCGTCGTGAAAGCGAGAACCGCCGCATCCGTCTGTCACGAACGCATCCGTCTCGTGACGACATTCAAGATCTTCGGTCTTGATAAGAGTTACAGATCCCGGCATATCAGCAGTCTCCTTTCGCACGCATATTATTTCAAAATAAAGTATAACACACGCGGGCAATTTTTGCAATAGTCAAAATGAAGAATATTTGTTCGTTTTTTTCATAAATCCTTGCTATTTATTGCGTTTTGTGCTATAATGATGCCGCATTCAAAAGAGGAAGGACACCATCATGAAAATGACATTCCGATGGTACGGAGAAACCGATACCATCCCGCTCTCCTACATACGGCAGATCCCCGGCATGAGCGGCGTCGTCAGCGCCGTTTACGACATTCCCGTCGGTGAAGTCTGGCCGCTTGCGAAAATCGAAAAACTGGTTAAGACCGCCAACGAAAACGGTCTCGCTCTCGAGGTTATCGAAAGTGTCGGCGTCCACGAGGATATCAAACTCGGACGTCCCTCCCGCGACCGCTATATCGCCAACTACGCGGAAACGATCCGCAATCTCGGAAAATGCGGCATCCGTTGCGTTTGCTACAATTTTATGCCGGTATTCGACTGGCTGAGAACCACGCTGCACAAAGAAGCTGAGGACGGCTCGAACTCCCTTTCCTACGTTCACGACGAACTCATGAAACTCGATCCGAACGATCTGCATCTGCCCGGTTGGGACGAGAGTTACCGCCCCGAGGAACTGCGGGGTCTGCTCGATGCTTACCGCGGCATGACGCACGAAACGCTCTTCAATAATCTCGTTTATTTTCTCAACGGTATTATGCCCGCGTGTAACGACGCGGAGATTGATATGGCGATCCACCCGGACGATCCACCCTGGGATATGTTCGGTCTGCCCCGTATCATCACCGGCCCCGACAGTTACAGTAAACTGTTTTCCGCGGTACCCGACAAGCATAACGGCATTACCTTCTGCACGGGATCTCTCGGTGCCGGCAGAAACAACGACCTCGTGAAAATGGCACAAGAACTTGCCCCGAGAATCTATTTTGCGCACATCCGTCAGTTGAAGTTTGACAATGAGTGCGATTTCACCGAAGCCGGACACAGAACGGCGGGGGGCGATCTCGACATCTACGGTGTCGTCAAAGCCCTCGTGAAAGCCGGATTCGACGGATACGTCCGTCCCGATCACGGCCGCAATATCTGGGGTGAAGACGGAAAGCCGGGTTACGGACTTTACGATCGGGCACTCGGTGCCTGCTATCTCAACGGACTTTTCGAAGCCGTCGAAAAAGAAAACGGAGGACTCTCAAAATGAAACTGCCTTTTGCCTTGGATCTGAAAGGAAAAGTTGCCGTCGTCACCGGCGCGGCAGGCGTACTCTGCTCTGATTTTTCTGCCGCTTTGGCGAAATGCGGTGCCAAAGTCGCTCTTCTTGACATCAACGTGGACGGCGCGGAAAAAGTCGCCGCAGCCATCCGCGAACAGGGCGGCGAGGCGATCGCCATCAAAGCCAACTGCCTCGAAAAAGAGAGTCTCAAAGAGGCAAAAGCCGCCGTCGATGCGGCTTTCGGTCCCTGCGATATTCTCATCAACGGTGCAGGCGGCAACAATCCGAGAGCAACCACGGACAACGAATATTTTGATCTCGAATCTCTCAACGACGCCGACAAAAAGAGCTTTTTCGACATTGCCCCCGAGGGCATTCGCTTCGTCTTTGATCTGAACGTAACGGCGGCATTTCTGACCACGCAGGTCTTCGCCGAGGATATGGCGAAAAAAGGAAGCGGCAATATCATCAATATCTCCTCGATGAACGCTTTCCGCCCTCTGACGAAGATCCCCGCATACAGCGCCGCAAAAGCCGCGGTCTCCAATTTCACGCAATGGCTCGCCGTGCATTTCGCACCCGCCGGTATCCGTGTCAACGCTATTGCCCCCGGCTTCTTCGTCACCAATCAGAACCGTGCGCTTCTCTTCCGTGAAGACGGCACGCCGACGCCGAGAACCGATAAGATCCTTTCGGGAACCCCAATGCGCCGTTTCGGCGAATCCGAAGAACTCCTCGGCGGTCTTTTCTTCTTCCTTTCGGATGAGGCGTCTGCTTTCGTAACCGGCGTTATCCTGCCGATCGACGGCGGTTTTTCCGCTTATTCCGGCGTTTGATAACACTCTTGTCCTGCTTTTCAACTGCCCGACCCCGGGCAGTTTTCTTTTTTACCGCGTATCCTTGTAATTCACTGAAAATTGTGTTATACTATGATGAATTATTATGTCAGGGGAGATCTCTATGACTTCCGAAAATTGCAAAAGAAAGAAATACGATCCCGAAAGACCGCGTCGGATCGACGGTTTTTTCGATTTTGCCGAACTGATCGTTCTGACACTTTTTGCCGTCGTTTTCATCACGACCTGTCTGTTCCGTCACTCTGTCGTGGACGGCGGTTCTATGGAAAGAACGCTGTTTGACGGCGAACATCTGCTGGTCTCTTCGGCGTTTTATCAGCCGAAACAGGGCGACATCGTCGTTTTTTACTCGGAATCGCTGAAAAAGCCGCTTGTCAAACGCGTTATCGCAACCGAAGGTCAATGCGTCAAGGTGGTATCCGATACGGAAATATACGTGGACGGCGTACCTCTTAACGAACCCTATGTTTTTACAGATGCGGTGAGAGGTACCTATTCCGAACCGATCACGCTCACCGTCTCGGAGGGATGCGTCTTTGTCCTCGGAGATCACCGCAACAACTCCACGGATTCCCGGGCTTTCGGAGAGATCCGGACAGATTATATTTACGGAAAAGTCTTACTCAGAATCGCACCGACAAGCCGCTTCGGCACCGTCGATTGAGAGGTCAAAATGTCTAATAACAACAATCCGATCCAATGGTTCCCGGGGCACATGGCAAAAACCCGGCGTATGATGACGGAATGTCTGCCGAGTGTTGACGTCATCCTCGAAGTCCTCGACGCGAGGATACCGAAAAGTTCCAAGAATCCCGATCTCGACGCCATCATCGGTAACAAACCGAAAATCGTCGTCCTGACAAAGTCTTCCCTCGCCGATCCCGAACTGACGAAGCGATGGATCGAAAAATATCGCAAAAACGGAGTGACGGCGGTCGCCGTCGATTCCTTCTCCGATTACGGCATCCGCACGCTCGCCGAAACCGTCAAAAGCGTTCTCGGTGAAAAACTCGAACGATACGCGGAAAAAGGGATGAAAGGACGCGCCCTCAAAGCCATGATCGTCGGTATCCCCAACGTGGGAAAATCCTCCCTCATCAACCGTCTTGCCAAAAGCAAAAAAGCCAAAGTGGAAAACCGCCCCGGCGTTACCATGACAAAACAATGGGTGACGACGGATATCGGCATGGATCTTTTGGATATGCCGGGTGTTCTCTGGCATAAATTTGATGACAGAAAAGTCGGCGAAAATCTCGCCTTGACGGGCGCGATCAAGGACGCGATCCTCGATACCGAGGAGATCGCCGTGATTCTCTGCGACCGTTTGTACCGTACCGCAAGAAAACCGTTTCTGAACCGTTACAAACTCACGGAAGAAGAAACGGCAGATCTCGACGCTTACGATCTTTTCCTGAAGATCGGAAAAAAACGCGGAATCGTGATGTCGGGCGGAGAGATCGACGAAACCCGGCTTTCCAACCTGCTTCTCGAAGAATTCAGAAGCGGAAAGATCGGAAGCATCACACTCGAAACGCCGGAGGATCGTTATGCCGAATTATGATTACGAAAAAGAAGCTTATGCGATGGGTTATACCGCCGTCTGCGGCTGTGACGAAGCCGGACGGGGACCGCTCTGCGGTCCGGTGGTCGCCGCCGCAGTCATTCTCCCGCCCGACCTTGAGATCAAAGGTCTCGACGACTCCAAGAAACTGACCGAAAAAAAACGGGAAGCCCTCTTCCCCGTCATTCTTGAAAAAGCGATCGCTTACGGGATCGCCGAAGCCACGCCGCAGGAGATCGACGAAATCAACATACTGAACGCCTCCATGCTCGCGATGAACCGCGCTGTGGAAAAACTCGGTGTCAAGGCGGATTTTGCGCTCATCGACGGCAATACCAGCCGCGGATTTACGATCCCGACGAAGACGGTGGTAAAAGGGGATGCCAAAGTCGCTTCCATCGCCGCCGCTTCCGTTCTTGCCAAAGTGACAAGAGACAGAATGTGCGAAGAACTCGACCGTCTCTATCCCGGCTACGGTATCGCAAAGCACAAAGGATATCCCACAAAAGACCATATGGACGCCGTAAGAACTTTAGGTCCCTCCCCCATTCACCGCAAAACTTTCCTGAAATTTCTGAACAACGATGAAAAATAAGGTCTTCCTTTTCGGAAAAGGCAAAAGAAAGATCCGCCGCAGCATTTTGCCCATCCTCGGCGTGGATTCCGAAAATCGTTTCACGGGTACTTACGGAGAGGATCTGGCGGCGGCGTTTCTGCAAAAGCGCGGTTACAGGATCAAAGAACGCAACTTCGTCGCGGCAGGCGCTGAGATCGATATCATCGCCGAAAACCGCGACACCGTCGTTTTTACGGAAGTCAAAACGCGGCACTACCTGCCGGAAAATCGCCCGGCGGCAGTCAAAGAAACGAGACCTGCCGCTTCTGTCACACCGGAAAAGCAAAAAAAGATTTTTGCGGCGTCCCGCTTCTATTCCGTCCCCGAGGGTAAACATCTGCGCTTCGATATCGTGGAAGTGTATCTCGGAAAAACGAAAAAAGACACCGAAATCTGCCATCTGAAAAACGCTTTCACCCTGGATACGGCTTACCGCAAGTAGAAAAACCCGTGCCGGAAGCGGCACGGGAAAAGATGCTTTTTTTAAGGAGCAGGGACTTGTCTTTTTCCCTCTTGTCAGAAGAACGGACAGTATCCCATATTCGTCAATACGTTTTGGGTTTGAACGTCGCACATACGGTGTCACTCGAACATCCGGCATCGCAAGGACCGACGCACACATTCTCTGCCGTGCATCTGCATTCGCCATCGTTATAGGCGCACTTCTTTGCGTCGCAATTGATGCCGCGAATCGTCTTTTTTCCATGACAGGTGCAATCGGTTTCATACTCTCTGTTCTGCATGATATCTCCATTCTTGCTTGTGAGAATTAACGGACAAAAATCCGTTTTTCAAGAGCAGGATTCATTCCTGCAATAACATTATGCCCCGTTTTATCTTCCGATATTCATAGAAAGGAGTTGGTTTTTCTTGGCATTATACGTTATTTCCGATCTGCATCTTTCCACCGCGCAAGAGACCGACAAATCTATGGAAGTCTTCGGAGGACGCTGGGACGGTTACGTCGATCGTCTCCGTGCGAACTGGGAAAAACTCATCGGGAAAAACGATACCGTCGTCATCCCGGGGGACGTCTCGTGGGGACTGACCGCGGACGAAGCCCTGTCGGATCTTTTGTTTCTCGATTCTCTCCCCGGGCATAAGATCCTGCTGAAGGGGAATCACGACCTCTGGTGGGCGACGATGAAAAAGAACCGTGCTTTCTGCGAAGCGCACGACATTCATACCCTCGAATTCATCTACAATAACGCCGCGGAAACCGACGATTTCATCATCGCGGGAACACGGGGATGGTTTGCCGACGAGGACATGGGAAAAACACAGGGCGCTGATTTTGAGAAAGTCCGCCTGCGTGAGATCGGAAGACTCCGCGCGAGTCTCACCGACGCCGTGCAAAGAAAACGTCTGTCGCCGCAGAAAGAGATCCTTGTCTTCACGCACTTTCCCGTCGTTTCGGAAACGGATTTTGAAGACGGTCTTGCCTCTCTGATCGAGGAATCGGGCGTCCGCCGGGTGTATTACGGACACGTACACGGGAACTATCAGATTCCCGCGGTTCTCTCCCGTAACGGCGTCGAATATCATCTCACCTCTGCCGATTATCTGAACTTTTTACCAAAATATATAAATGTGTGTTCCCCTACTTGACAAATCGCGTTTGTTGGGTTAAAATGTTAAGGTTGAAATTATATATACGCCCCGAAGGAGATTACTCATGAGTCTGGTCAAATTTGAACTCACCGAAAAATCCGGTTTTACCATGGAGTTTTCCGTCAAAAAGGAAGTCTATGATAAAGCGGAAATGGCTGCTTACAAAAAGGAAGTCGCAAAACTCAACGTTCCCGGCTTCCGCAAAGGAAAAGCACCCAAACACGTCATTGAGAATATGTACGGAAAAGGCATTTTCTTTGAAGACGCCATCAACGCCTGCCTCCCCGAAGCTTTTGAGGAAGCCGTGAAGGAAGCAAAACTCGAGATCGTCGGCACCCCCGACTTCGATATCGTGTCCCGTGACGGTGATATCGTACTGAAAGCCGTCGGTTTTGTGAAACCCGAAGTCAAGATCGAGGGCTACAAGGGACTTCCCGTCAAGAAAGCCGCCGTCAGAGTCACGAAAGCGGACGTTGACGCCGAACTTGAAAAAGTCCGTAAAAGAAACGCGAGAAACGTGGAAATCAAAGACCGCGCCGTTGAAAAAGACGATATCGTCAACATTGATTACGAGGGCTTTGTGGACGGCGTAGCGTTCGAGGGCGGAAAAGACGAAGGTCACGACCTCACGATCGGCTCCGGCGCCTTCATCCCCGGCTTTGAAGATCAGATCATCGGAAAGAAGATCGGCGAAGCGTTTGACGTCGAAGTCACTTTCCCCGAGGATTACCACGCAAAGGACCTCGCAGGCAAGAAAGCTGTCTTCAAAACGAAACTCAACGGGATTAAAGTCGAAGAACTGCCGAAACTTGACGACGAATTTGCCAAGGATGTCTCCGAATTTGACACTTTGGATGAATACAAGGCAGATCTGAAGTCTAAAATAGCAAAGAGCAAGGAAAACGAAGCCGACGCGAAATTCGATTCCGAAATTGCCGACGCGCTTTGCGAAAAACTCGTGGCCGATATTCCCGAACCCATGTTCGTCCAGGAAACCGAAAACTACGTCCGCGACTACGACAGCCGCCTGCGCATGAACGGTCTGGATATGAACACTTACTTCAAATACACCGGCATGACCCTCGACGGTCTCCGTGCCGAACTTCGTCCTCAGGCAGAAAAACAGGTCAAAGTCAGACTTTCTCTTGAAAAAATCGCCGCTCTCGAAAATCTCGCGGTCACCGACGCCGATATTGACGCGGAATACAAGAGAATTGCCGATGCCTACAACGTGAAAGAAGATGAAGTCCGTTCCATGGTTGCAAAAGACGATATCCGCGCTGACCTTTTGGTCGCGGCAGCCATGAAACTCGTCAAAGAGAACGTAAAAGGCAAATAACCGACGAAATCCTGCCGACAGCCGAAGAATTCCGCTGTCGGCTTTTTCAAAAAATAAAAAGGAGATTCTTTATGGCACTCGTACCAATGGTCATTGAACAAACCGCACACGGCGAAAGATCCTACGATATTTTTTCGAGACTTCTGAACGACCGTATCATCATACTGGCAGACGAAGTCAACGATACGACGGCTTCTCTCGTCGTCGCACAGATGCTCTATCTTGAAGCGCAGGACCCCGATAAGGACGTCTATTTCTACATCAACAGCCCCGGAGGATCCATTTCCGCGGGCATGGCGATCTATGACACGATGAACTATATCAAATGCAACGTTTCCACCATCTGCGTCGGCATGGCGGCTTCCATGGCCGCTTTCCTGCTCAGCAGCGGTGCGAAAGGCAAGCGTTTTGCCCTTCCGAACGCGGAAGTGATGATTCATCAGCCGCTCGGCGGAATGCAGGGACAGGCGAGCGATATCAAGATCCACGCCGATCATATTCTGAAGATCCGCAAAAAGATGAACGCGCTCCTCGCCGAACAAACGGGAAAGCCCGTCGAAATGATCGAAAAAGACACCGACAGGGACAATTTCCTGACGGCGGAAGAGGCGTGCGCTTACGGCCTCGTCGATAAAGTCATTACGAAAAAGGAATTGGTATAACATGGCTGAAAACAAGTCCGACTTCCGTTGTTGTTCATTCTGCGGAAGAAAAGAAACGGAAGTGTCTCTTCTGATCCCCGGTCAGGACGGAAAAAGTTATATCTGTGAAAACTGTATCGACGTCTGCGCCGGTTTTCTCGACGAGCATTTTCATCTTCCCGACCCGGATGCCGAAGAACTCACTTTTGAAAATCTTCCGAAGCCGGCGGATATCAAGCAAATGCTCGACGATTACGTGATCGGACAGGATCAGGCAAAATTGGCGCTCAGCGTCGCCGTTTACAATCATTATAAGCGGATTCTTCATCTCGGCGACGGCGAAAAGAACAAAAAAAGACGCGGCAAAAAGCCGCAGAACGACACGGGGGCTCCGGAAGTCGAACTCCAGAAATCGAACGTTCTTCTTCTCGGTCCGACCGGCGTCGGAAAAACGTATCTCGCGCAGACGCTCGCAAAGAGTTTCAAAGTCCCCTTCGCGATCGCAGACGCGACCACCCTGACGGAGGCCGGTTACGTCGGTGAAGACGTCGAAAATATTCTTCTGCGTCTGATCCAGGCAGCCGATTACGACGTTTCCCGCGCGGAAAAAGGTATCATCTATATCGACGAGATCGACAAGATCTCAAGAAAAGGCGAAAACCGATCCATTACGCGTGACGTCTCCGGCGAAGGCGTTCAGCAGGCACTCCTGAAGATCCTTGAGGGCACCGTGGCGAACGTTCCCCCGCAAGGCGGAAGAAAGCATCCGAACCAGGAATTCATCCAGATCAACACGAAAAACATCCTGTTTATCTGCGGCGGCGCCTTTGACGGCATCGAATCCGTGATCGAACAGAGAAAAGGCAATCAGCTGATCGGATTCGGCACCGAAAAAGTCACGAAGAGCGAAAAAGCCGCGCAAGGCGTCTATAAAGATGTCATCGCGCACGACGTCGTGAAATACGGTCTGATCCCGGAACTCGTCGGGCGTCTCCCCGTCATCGTGACGATGGAAGCCCTGGACGAAGACGCTCTCGTCCGCATCATTAAGGAACCGAAAAACGCGCTCTCCAAACAATATGAAAAACTCTTTGAGCTGGACGGCATCCGCCTCGAATTCGAGGACGCGGCGTTTTCCGCCATTGCCCGCATGGCGACGGAAAGACAAACCGGCGCGCGCGGTCTTCGCGCAATCATGGAGACGCTGATGATGAAGCCGATGTACGACTCACCCTCCGATCCCTCGATTGAAAAAATCATCGTAACGGAAGATTTCGTGCTCGGAAAAGGCGACCTTACGATCGTCAGAAAAACCGAAACTCAAAGCGCGTAAAATCCATTTTTGATTAACACTTAACAGAAAAAAACGCTGACGTTCCGTTTCATACGGAGACGCCAGCGTTATTTTATTCTTTTGTCATTTTTCGGTAGGCGATGGGGCTCATACCGGTGTCAGCTTTGAATATCTTATGAAAATGATTGGGACCCGAAAATCCGAGAGACTCCGAAATGTCCGCGACGCTCTGCGTGTCATAGGACAAAAGAATCATTGCGCGGTTGACGCGGAGGGTATTGATGTAATCAATCGGCGTTGTTCCTATGCTGTCCTTGAACAGTTTTGTAAAGTGATCGGCGGAGATCATCATCATTTCCGCTAAATCTTCAACATAGATTTTTTGCAAAAAATGTAAAGAGATATAGTCAAGAACCGGCTTAAATCGCAAAACATTGTGATAAACGGTCTCGTCATTCTTGCCGCGCGTCGTGAAATACGAACGCAAAACAGCCCCCGCCATACGGAATACCGCCGAAAAAACATTGATACGATAGCACACGTCTTTTCCCCAATACTCATCGGTTGCGAGCATCATATTCTCGAGCAGAAGAGGATAGACGGGGTCGTCTTCACGATAGAAAAAAATACGGTTTTTCGACTGTACATCGAACATATAGCAGAGATCGGAATCGACGCTTTCGAGTTTTTCCTCGATCAGCGCGTGGGAATACAAAAGACTCACGAGCGAAGCGGAATCGGAGAGCGCCTCCGCTCTTCTGACCATTCCTTTCGGAATGAAGAATATCGTCCCTTTTTGTCCGACGGTCGAATAAGTGCCGATAAATACTCTGACCGTGCCGGACTCCACGTACAGAAATTCGTCCGCGTCCTCAAAAAAAGTGGGTTTATACAGTATCCCGTTTCCGCTTTTCCTGCCGACGGAGAATGGAAACACCGAAGCATCCAGAGCAGACATCATTTTTCGTCCTTTCGTCAGTTTATCCGTTTCAATACCTTGAAAATCAATAAAACGTGGCAACTTCCACCTGCGGTTTTTCCGCGGGCAGAAGAGACGATACCTTCAGTATCGGTCCCTCACCCTGATAAAGGGGAGAATATCCGAACGAGAGTTTTCCCGTTACGGCGACCCAGTCACGGGTCTTGAGCGAATGCCCCATCATCCCGGACGCGACGACACCGCGATAAGCGATATCCGCCTCGCAGCACGTCATGATATGGCGCCCGATGGCGAAATCGCCTTTCGGCAATACGCGGTCAAGGGCAACGATTCCTTTGAAAGAGACGGTTTTCCCGTCGTATTTTCCGAAATCCTCCGACATATCCCGATAAAAAATAGCAAAATCCTCATCTTTTATCGTGATAACAGGTGCCAGAACGTCGAACGGCAGCGGGTCCTCGAACGTATCGAATTCGATCTCGCCCTTTACGTCCTCATAACAGATATTGGCTTTCCGGCTGACCCCTCTGACAAGTTTGTGTAAACTTTCCTTGTCAGTATTTTCCCCTACGCGGTTGAACACCGTCATTTCACAGCTGGAAAGTTTATCGACGGTCAACTGACGCATATTGGCGTTATAAGAGAGGATCGTCTGACTGTCGGCGATAAATATCTCCTGATAAACCATCCAGTTTTCCGGCAAAGCGTTATAAAACCGGTCGAGCGTCCACATACCGTTGTATTCCACAACGACGACGTCGGCTTTTGCCCTTTTCTGCATCGCGGAAAGGCGATCAACGGTCAAGGACTGTTCGTCATCAATCGTCGTCATCGTGACGTTCGGAGAAAACGCGGTGGGATCGTATTCTTCCTCGCCGTCTTCACAACGGATGATGAGATACTCCCGTTTCGCATCGTTGAAATTGGGATCCGCCATCGTTTCAATGATAAACTTTGTTTTTCCCGCCTCAAGAAAGCCGGTAAAAAGATAGACGGGTATTTCCACGGGTTTCGACATACGCATTATACTCCAAACAGTTCGCGAATTTTTTCTTCGTTGATTTTTGAACCGATGACGCAGAGTCTGCCTATGATACCGGCAGATCCGTAACGGACGTCGGGCTCACCGGGAACATAGTCGAAATGGATCCACTGTCCGTCGGATCCCTCAACGATTCCCTTCGCGCGAAGGATCATGCCGTAATCCGGATCCTCGACAAACGCTTCGAGCGCCGCTTTGATCTGCTCGGCGGTGAATTTATGCGTCGTTTCTGTTCCCCAACTGGTAAAGACCTCGTCTGCATGATGATGGTGATGATGCCCGCAATGGCACTCTTCTCCGTCTTCGTGGTGATGATGGTGCTCATGCTCATCGTCATCGTCGTCATCATCGTCGTCGTGATGATGCCCGCAATGGCATTCTTCCCCGTCTTCGTGGTGATGATGATGCTCATGCTCATCGTCATCGTCGTCGTCATCGTTGTCGTGATGATGCCCGCAATGGCATTCTTCCCCGTCTTCGTGGTGATGGTGATGTTCGTGTTTTTCTTCCTCGGCAAGTTTGTCGAGAATGTCAAGCAGGGTATCTTTCCGCTCCATCGCCTTGAGGATCTCGGCGCCGGAAAGAAGCGCCCAATCGGTCGTTACGACGGTCGCGGTCGGGTTGTGTTCACGCAGGAGGGCAACTGCCTCTTCGATCTTTGCGTCGCTCGCCTTTGCCGTGTGGGAAAAAACGACGGCAGACGCGTGCTCGATCTGATCATTGAAGAACTCGCCGAAGTTCTTCATATACATTTTGCATTTGTTGATATCGACGACTGTCGTGAAACAGTTGAGTTTCGCCTCTTCCGAATCCACAGACGACGCGGCGTTAATGACGTCGGAGAGTTTTCCGACGCCGGACGGCTCGATGATGATGCGGTCGGGATGATACTCGTCCACGACACTTTTGAGTGCTTTTCTGAAATCACCGACCAGCGAACAGCAAATACAGCCGGAATTCATTTCCGTGATGTTGATGCCGGCGTCCTGCAAAAAGCCGCCGTCAATGCCGATCTCGCCGAATTCGTTTTCGATGAGAACGACTTTTTCCCCCTGATACGCTTCCGCGATCAGTTTTTTGATCAGTGTCGTTTTTCCGGCACCGAGGAACCCCGAAAAAATGTCGATTTTTGTCATGATACTTTGCCGCTCTTGCGGCATCTCCTTATACTTTTACGCAATAATTATATATCAGAAAAACGGCAATGTCAACATCTCTAAAAAAACGGGGTATCAAACCCCGATTTTTTATGGCATTCTCTCATCCGTCAGTTTCAGAAGACCGGAATAGAAAAACAGAAGAGAGACCGACAAAAACAGTCCGCCGATCAGATCCGTCAACCAATGCACGCCGGACAAAAACCGTCCTATGACCGTCAGAAACATCATTGACACAAGGACGGATACGATCAGAGTATAAACGATCGTGCCCGTCCGTTTTTTGAAGAGCGGGACGCTCCCTGCGAAAACGGTCACGGAAAGTACGGTATGCGAGGAGGGGTAAGAGTTCTCCGCTTCCCCATTGAGAAGAACGGGACGGACGTTGATTCCTATGACCTCAAAAAGAATATAAAAACCTACCGTAAAGGCAAACAGCACGCCGAGGCAAAGAATATCGGGATCGACGAGAAACAACTTTTTTCTTAAAATCCATTGATACGCTCCGAGCAAGGCAAATCCCGACGCCAGAGCGACGGCAAAAAATCCGAGCATCTTTGTCAACCGGTAAAAAAACGGATGAAAAGAAAACCGTAAAGCAACAGGACGGTTGATAAAAGCAAACCCGACGGTACTGCCGTCGGGTGCTAAACTGTCCTTATCAACAAAACGAAGAAGAACCGTGAAAATGACGAAGATCGCAAGAAATACCGATGCGGTCAGAAAGTCCTTTTTGGTTCTTTTATTCATCTTTTAACCTCTGCCGGGGAATACTTCTTTTTCGTAATTTTCGGCTTCAAAATACCAGTCTTCGACCTGTCCCTCGCGTCTGAGGTATTCACACCAGACGTCGCCGAAAGGCATGGTTTTCATGACTTCGAGAAGATGCTGAAGTTTTCCGAAAGCCGCCGCATCCTGCAACTGCCGCAAGGTATCGTTCGGCTGAAGAAGCGCAAAAAGCAATCCCTTTTCCACCGAACGCTCGCCGGTCACCCAGGCACCGATACGGTTGATGGACGCGTCGAAATAATCCAGCGCGATCTTGACCTTTTCGGTCGCGTCGTTTCTGACGATCTCTTTGCAGAGTTCTTTGAGTTCATCCTCAAAAATAACGACGTGATCGCTGTCCCAGCGGACGGGGCGGGAGATATGGAGGGCGACTTTGTCGTAAAAGGCGAGAAGCGAGGGGATCTTGTCGGAAACGACCTCGGTCGGATGATAATGGCCGGTGTCGAGAAGACAGCAGATCCCGCGCGTCGCTGCGTAATTCTGATAAAATTCGTTATTTCCGACGGTGTAACTTTCCAGTCCGATTCCGAACACCTTGCTCTCCACGGCGACCGTCACCCACTCCTTGTCGTAATCGGCAAGAATGCGATCGAGAGAATCTTTCAGGCGCAGACGGGGAGACAGACGGTCAGCGGGGATATCCTTGTATCCGTCGGGGATCCAGATATTGACAAGACAGGGCGAACCCATAGCGCGCCCGAGTTCCGCGGCGATCTTCAGGCAACAGATGCCGTGACGGATCCAGAAGGATCTCGTCTCTTCATCCGGGGAGGAAAGGGAAAGACCGTCCTTCATCATGGGATGACCGAAGAAAGTCGGATTGAAATCGATTCCCTTAATGCCGTTTTCCTTGGCGAACTTCACCCACGGCTCAAAATGACGGAACGTATAGGCGTCTCTGTCAACCTTTCCCTTATCGTCTCCGAGGATCGCGTAGCAGGCGTGAAGATTGAGACGTTTTTTACCGGGCATAAGAGAAAACGCTTTTTTGATATCCGCCATCAGCTGGTCGGGACCGGTCGCACGCCCGGGGTAATTTCCGGTGGTCTGGATACCGCCGCTGAGCGAATCGGAACCGTCGAAGCCGAGAACGTCGTCGCCCTGCCAGCAATGAACGCTGACGGGAATGTTTTGAAGAACGGAGATCGCTGCCTCGGTATCAATACCGTAAGCGGCGTACATGGCTTTTGCTTCATCGTATCTTGACATAACTGACTCCCTTTATTTTATTACGGAAACAGTCTATCACAAAACGTCAGTCTTGTCAAGAATAAAAGGCGGAAAAAAGGGCTTCGGTTTCGGAGTACGGGATCTCTTTTCCGTATTCGTTCTGCGACGTTTCCCGACCTTTCCCGAGAAGCAGAACGACGTCGCCGCTTCCGGCAAGCGAAACGGCGTATTTCACCGCTTCTCTTCTGTCTTTCACCGTCTTTGCCCGCGTTTTGTCGGAAAACGCTTCGTACATATCGCCGAGAATACGGTAAGGATTTTCAAAGCCCGGATTATCGGAAGTGAGAATACAGAGGTCGCACATTCTTTCTCCCATTTTGGCGAGATCGTACCGTCTTTTCTGTCCTCTCTCTCCGACGGAACCGAATACGGCGTACAATTTTCCGGGATACATTTTCCGGCAAAGAGAACAGACGGCGTAAAGACTCGTCGCATTATGCGCGTAGTCAATGATGACGTCTTTGCCGTCGTGGGAATAACGCTCAAATCTCCCGCTCACGCTGACGTCCGAAAGAAGCGGCAATACTTTCTCCATAGGTACGGAGAAAAGCCGGCTGACGGCGGCGGCGGAAAGCATCGCGTTGACAAGTTGATGTTCTCCCGGCATTGGCAAAAAATACTCTTGTCCCCGATAACGGTAGTTCATCCCGTCGGGAGAAAGCCGCGTTACCGTCGCGAAGTAATCGGCAGGATGCGTTTTCGAGACCGTATATCGCAAAACGCCGGTATCCGTTACGGTATCGGAATAAATATCGTCATCGTTGACCACGGCAAAAGAAAGCGGAAAATCCGAAAACAGTTTCCGCTTCGCGGAGTAATAAGCACGGAAATCCGCGTGCTCAAAAACACCGATGTGATCCATCCCGATACAGGTAAAAATGCCGACGCGGATCGGAAGAGCGAAAAGCCGACCGTCGGAAAGACTCTGACTCGACATCTCGATCGTCACGACTTTCACTTCTTCATCCCGCCATTTTGCGAAAAGCGGAAAGAGAGTGAAAAAATCCGGCGTGGTGTTTTTTGTCTTTTCGTATTTTCCGTTGACGCCAACGCCGAGAGTTCCGACGGCGGCGTTTTTGATACCGAGTTTCGTAAGGATAGACGAGATGAACGATACGACGGTTGTTTTTCCCTTTGTTCCCGTTACACCGATAAAAATCATCTGATTTTGCGGGTAATTGTAAAGTTTTGATAGCAATTCCCAGGATGTTCGTTTCACGTTATCGGTTTTCAGAACGATAGCGTCAGGCGGCATTTCCGTTTTTTTATCACAAATAAAAAACCGACAGCCGCGTTCGTATGCCTCACGAAGATACAGATGACCGTCGGTATGATGCCCCGCCACGCAGGCAAAAACGGATTCACCGTCCGCCTCTCCGGAGGTGGCCGTCAGCGTTCTGATCTCCCGGTCATTTTCGGTTTCGGCTACATTTTCATACGGTGTATTTCCGAGCAATTTCGATAATTTCAAAGCGCGTCTTTTGCCATCCTTTCTTTCGTAAACGCTTTCCCTCTTCTCTTTTCGTGGATCATGACGTAGATCGCTCTGACCGGACGAAAACGCACGTCCGCATTCCCGTGGAAAGGAGAAAAGGCGAACCCGTTTTTCGCGTACTCTTCGGCGAGAGAAAGAAGTTGTGCATTCTCGGCGTGCTCTCTCACGGTCCTGTCGTTGACACATCGCCAGTATATCCCGGGATACGTCAGTTTCTTCGGATAGTTATCTCCCGCCGCCTCGGTTCTCAGAAACTCCGCGACGCTGACCCCGCATCCTCTCAGATAATCTGAACTTCTTCCCTGCCTCGGATTCATTTCGAGAACGTAAACTTTTCCGTCTTTCCCGTACAGGATATCGAAATTCCCGATGCCCTCATAGCCGATCTCCTGGCAATAGGCAAGAAGACGATGCGAGATCTCATCCATCGGCGCCGTAACGATCGCGGCGTAATTTCCTCTCGCGGTCGGCGCCCGCTCTTCGAGAAGAATATGCCCGAGAACACCGCGCCGCACTCTGCCGTCCTTTCCGATCATAACGGTGAAAGTTGCCATAGACCGCGCATCAACGTATTTCTGGAGCAAAAGTGTTTTGTCGTATCCCGCGGCAAAAATCCCGGTGGCGATCTTTTCGGCTTCTTCCCGGTTTTTTGGGAAATACACTTTCTTCATACCCGGAAAAGGATGGCTGTAATACGCCGTACTGTCGGACGGTTTCAGTACCGCCGGGAAAGGAATATCGCTCGCGGTCAATACCTTTTCCACTTCAAATACCGAGCCGATGACTTCGGTTTTCGGGTATGCTATCTCATGCCGGTCGAGCGACTCGTAAAACGATTTCTTATCCGACACCATGAAAAATATATCTTTCGGCGGAATGAAAAAAGTGTATTTTTCCCGCAGTATTTCCCGCGTTTTCTCGAGGAAAGACAGGTACCAGTCGGAGCAAGGCACCAGAAACAGTTCCTCTTCTCTGTGTTTTTCCGCAAAAGACAAAAGTGCGGCAACGCCGCATTCTTCTTTGTCCATGTCTTTCACGACGTGTGTCCTGACAAAGCGTGAATGTTCGGTGATGCCGCACTTGTAGCGTCCGAACGCGTGAGATTTCAGACCGTAAGTTTCAAAAAACGAGAGCGCCACGGAATAAGCGTTCAGATCCAATCCGAGCAAAACGGGAACGAATGAGCGTCGCATAATCCTCCTTATGCTTTTTCTCCGAGTTTTCCCACGGTCTTCATGCCGTCGAATCCCCATTGCCGCAAGACTTCGTAAGCCGCGACGGCGACCGCGTTTGAAAGATTCAGACAGCGGCGATCCTTTAGCATCGGAATGCGGACGGTCTTTTCCTTTTCTCTTTCGAGAAGATCGTCGGGAAGACCTACCGATTCTCTGCCGAAACAAAGAAATACGTTTTCGGGATAGGAAATATCGGTATAATTTCCGACGCCTTTGGCGGAAAAATAATAGATGTCCGCCGACGGATTTTTTGCCTTGAAATCTTCATAATCGTCGTAATAGGTGACATCGAGCGTATCCCAATAATCCAGTCCGGCGCGTTTGAGCGTTCTGTCGGTTATCTCAAATCCGATCGGGCGGATGATGTGGAGCGCCGCGCCCGTCACGGAACAGGTCCTCGAAATATTGCCGGTATTCTGCGGGATCTCCGGAGCGTAAAGCACGATATTCAGTTTTTTCATCTTTACTATGCCCTCTTTTTCGGAAAATATCAACGTACTCCCCTTATTTTACCGTTTTGCCGGAAAAAGTCAAGGGCAAAACCTTTTCATTCCGTCCTTAATTTACAATTTTTTCTTTTCTTTTACGAAATTATATGTTATAATGGGTATAACGTTATTTGCGGAGGCATTATGAAACTCTTCAGAACATACAGCGAAAAACAGGTCGGAAAACTGATGCCGACCGTCCGTGCGATCGAAGCGCTCGCCGAAAAGTTCCGTGTGATGACGGACGCCGAGCTGCGGCAATATACCGACAAGCTCAAAGCGGATCTTGCCGCCGGAAAAACGACCGACGAGATTCTTCCCGAAGCGTTTGCGCTCGTGCGAGAAGCCGACGAAAGAGTGCTCGGAAAACGGCCTTTCACCGTTCAGCTGATCGGCGGTATCCTTCTCCATCAGGGGCGGATCGCCGAAATGAAGACGGGTGAAGGAAAGACCCTCGTCGCCACCCTGCCCGCTTATCTGAACGCGTTGACCGGTGAGGGCGTCCATATCGTCACCGTCAACGATTATCTCGCCAAGCGCGACAGCGAAGAAATGGGAAAAGTGTACGCTTTTCTCGGTCTTTCGACCGGTCTCATCGTTCACGGCGGCTCACAGTCCGAAAAGAAGACGGCATACGCCGCCGATATCACGTACGGAACGAACAACGAGTTCGGCTTCGATTATCTGCGTGACAACATGGTCGTTTATAAGGAACGAATGGTACAGAGAGGACACGCCTTTGCCATCGTGGACGAGGTGGACTCCATCCTCATCGACGAAGCAAGAACGCCTCTCATCATCTCCGGTATGGGACAGGCATCGACCGAGCTTTACGACCTGGCAGACCGTTTCATCCGTTCGCTCTCCTGCCACGTCATCAAGGAATTCGACGTCAAGCAGGACAACGACAGTTATGACGAAGATTATATCGTGGACGAAAAAGCCAGAACCGCCATGCTGACGGGACACGGTATCGAAAAAGCCGAACGGTTTTTCCGCATCGACAACCTTTCCGATCCCGAAAACAATACGATATACCATCATATCAATATTGCCATCCGGGCGCACGGCGTCATGAAACGCGACGTCGATTATATCGTCAAGGACGACGCCGTCATCATCGTGGACAGTTTCACAGGCCGTCTCATGCCGGGACGACGCTACAACGAAGGACTCCATCAGGCGATCGAAGCCAAAGAAAAAGTCAAGATCCAGAAAGAATCGAGGACGCTCGCCACCGTCACGTTCCAGAATTATTTCCGTATGTATAAGAAACTCTCGGGTATGACGGGAACGGCGATGACCGAAGACGACGAGTTCCGCGAGATCTACAACCTCGACGTCGTGGAAGTCCCGACGAACCGACCGATGATCCGTCTGGATCACAACGACCGCGTCTATTGTACGAGAAAAGCCAAAATCTCGGCGATCATCGAGCAGATCAAAGAATGTCACGAAAAAGGACAGCCCGTCCTCGTCGGCACGGTCTCGATCGATAAATCCGAAGAACTGTCCGCTCTCTTGAAACGCGCGGGGATTTCTCACACCGTCCTGAACGCAAAGCAACACGAAAAAGAAGCGGAAATCGTTGCACAGGCAGGTCATTTCGGCGCCGTCACCATCTCGACCAATATGGCGGGACGCGGAACGGATATCATGCTCGGCGGAAACCCCGAATACATGGCAAAAGCCGATATGAGAAAAGCCGGCTACGACGACACCGTGATCGCCGCGGCGACAGGATGTGCCGATACTTCCGACGAGACGATTCTCGAAGCCCGTCGGTTCTTCCGTGAAAAATACGATCTTCATAAAGAAGAGATCGCGCCCGAGGCGGATAAAGTCAGATCCGTCGGCGGTCTTTTCATCCTCGGAACGGAGCGCCACGAGAGCCGCCGTATCGACAACCAGCTTCGCGGACGAAGCGGCAGACAGGGAGATCCCGGTGAATCCCGTTTTTATCTCTCTCTTGAAGACGATCTTCTACGTCTTTTCGGTTCCGACCGTCTTTCCCTGCTTGCCTCGAGACTCCGTCTCGATGAAAACACCCCGATCGATGCCAAACTGCTCTCCAACTCTATCGAATCCGCTCAACGCCGCATCGAATCCATGAACTTCGCCCGCAGAAAAAGCGTCCTTTCCTACGACGACGTCATGAATATGCAAAGAAGTATCATCTACTCGCAAAGGCAGGATATCCTGCGTCTGCCGGATATCAGCGATAAGATCGAAAACATGATCTCGGACGCGGTGCTCGCCGCCTTTGACGAATGTTTTCCGGACGGGGATCGCTCCTCCTGGAACTTTGACGAATTCAAAAATCACTTTTTCGGTTGTATTCCCGACGAATCGGGGCATCATGATACCGAGGAAGAACTCCGCGCGATCGACAGAGAGACGTTTTATAAGGATACTCTGGCGGCGGCGCTCGCCGTCTATCACGGGAAAGACGAACTTTTCGCAAAAGTGCCGGGGATGCAGCCCGACGCCATGCGCGAGATCGAAAAAGTCATCCTCCTGCAAAACATTGATGAAAAATGGATGGAACACCTCGACGATATGGACGACCTGCGCGAATATATCGGTCTGAACTCTTATGCCCAGCGCGATCCCATGGCGATGTACCGCATTGAGGGCGGTGAAATGTTCGACGCCATGATCGACGAGATCCGCAGCGAAACGGTCAGAAAGATCCTCACCGTCGTTCCGAAAGTTCAGCCCGTCGAACGCGTACAGGTCGCAAAACCCCTTTCGACCGCCGCGCCGGACGGCAACGTGCCGAAGAGAAAACCCGCGGCTGTCAAAAAAGTCGGCAGAAACGATCCCTGCCCATGCGGAAGCGGAAAAAAATACAAAAAGTGTTGCGGTGCGAACGCGCAGGAATAAAGCACCTATAACCAAAAGAAGGTGAAAACGTGACGGATGCCAAAAAACAAAAGATCGGCTTTTCTTCGGGACTTCTCGTCCTGTGTCTTTTCATTCTTTGTCAGCCGAACGTCAATATTCTCGATATTTTCCCGGACTTCATCGCGTATTTCATTCTCGCGGGGATGATGGGAAGTGCCGCCGCTTTCGTCCCTTATATGGACGAAGCGAGATCGACTTTTTATAAGCTCGCTCTTTTCGATATTTTCCGGTTCTTCTGTCAGTTTCTCATTTTCGCTTCGGCGAACAACGATACGCGGAACGACACGATGGCGCTTTTCTCCCTTTCCTTTTCCGTCGTGGGGTATATCTTGCTCTTCAAAGCCATCCGCGACACGTTCTCCGCACTTTTTTATCTCGGTGAGCGTTCCGCCTGTGCCTCCCTCATCCGTCCTTTCCGGGTGCTCGGCGCGGAGGTGAGACCGGAGCATTTAGAGTTTTGTCTTCTCGGATTTTTCGGACTGAAAGCGCTTCTCTCGATGCTCCCCGATTTTATCCGTCTGTTCAGCAAAAACAGCACGTTTCTTCTCTATCGCAACAGCGTTTTTGCCTGCGTGATCCTCGGCTTTATCTCTGCCGCGATCATTCTCGTTCTCGCCTGCTGTTATATTCACAGCGTCCGCTCGGAGGCCCGCTTCCGTGAAAGTCTCTCGACTTTGTCCCTGGCAAACGCCGCGCCGGCGCAGGAACACAATCAAAGACAGATCCTCTCCACCGCTTTTCTCTTTATGTTCGCATCTACGATCTTTACGTTTTTTCTGCCGATGGACACTTTCGGCTACGCGGATCTCTTCCCGGGATTTCTTTTTCCCGTATTTTTCCTGATAGGGCTTGGGCGTCTGCGGTCGCTTTATCCGATCCGGAAATCGTTGTTCCGCGTCGGTCTTTCCCTCTCCGTTGTCTCTTTCGCCTCCTTCGTTCTGCGGCCGGTGTTTTTCTATGATTACGATCTGTCGGATATCACAAAGATCGGCACGGCAAAATCCCTTTACGCGGTTTACGAAGGTGTTGCGATCGCGGAATGTATCCTGACGGCGGCTTTCCTGCTTTTGCTCCGCAGGTTTTTCGATAACCTGATTGAAAACCGCACCGGTGTCCCCGTGACCGCGAAGGATTATCGGGAAACCGACCGCGATTATCACCGAAGTATCAAAAAACTCAACCGTGCCGCTACCGTCTTCGGTATCATAACGCTCCTCGCCCGTACGGCGAAGATCCTCACGGACAGTCACTCGCAAACGTCTGCAATCCTCCGTGATTCCGTCATCGTAGGTTCCGTCACGATGAGTGCGTTCCCCTGGCTCGGTATGGTCGTGAACGTGACCGCCGTCCTCTATGCCGTCCTTTTTTACTACTTCTCGTCCACACTCAAAGACGAATGGAACGTGTAAGCAGTAAATAAAACCGATTTTATCATGAAAGCACCCCGAAAGCGTTTGGCTTTTGGGGTGCTTCTTTTCACACGATCTGGAAAATATAGAATTTGAGATAAAAAGTCTCGGGGACGTTCCAGAGGATCGGATGATCCGGCGCCTGCGTACGGACTTCGATCTGCCGCAGAGAAACGCCTGCGTCCTCTGCCGCGGCGTGAAGCATCTGCTTGAAATACGTATCCTGCATGAAATGCGAGCAGGAACAGGTGGCAAGATAGCCGCCGCGCGGGAGTATCTGCATGGCTTTCAGATTGATCTCTTTATAACCTCGGATGGCGTTTTTGAGAGTATCCCGGCTTTTGGTAAAGGCGGGAGGATCGAGGATAATGAGATCAAACGGCTGCGTTTTGCTTTCTTTGAGCGCCGTCAGATAATCGAAAACGTCAGCCCTCAGATATTCAATCTTACCGCCAAGGCCGTTTTCTTCCGCGTTTTTTCTCGCCATCGCGAGGGCATCCTCCGAAATATCGAGAGAAAGGACCGACGAAGCCCCGCCGCGCGCGGCGTTGAGTCCGAATGAACCCGTGTGCGTGAAGCAATCAAGCACGCGCTTCCCTTTCGCGATCTTCGCGACCGCCGCCCTGTTGTATTTCTGGTCAAGGAAAAAGCCGGTTTTCTGACCGTTTATATAGTCCACGGTGTATATGACACCGTTTTCCTCGATTTTTGTCAAGCCGTCGAGATCCGTCGAAAGTCCGTCAAGAGGGTAAAATCCCTTATAGACTTCCATCCCTTCAAGTTTTCGGATCTCGCTTTCGTTGCGCTCGTAGATCGCCTTTACAATCACACCGACCTCCGCCAAAGCGGAGACGAGCAGGCGGTAAAGCATATCCTTTCGCTTTTCAATGCCGAGGGAGAGGACTTCCGTCACGAGAATATCGCCGAACTTATCGACGGTAAAGCCCGGAAAATAATCCGCCTCCCCGAATATCAGACGACAGGCGCAAAAATCGTCTCCCATGACAGTCAGACGATAACGGACGGCGTGACTGATCCGTCGGGCGAAAAACGCTTCATCGAACAGATCGTTGGCGTTTTTCGAGATCACACGGACACGGATTTTGGAGCAGCCGTTGACGAATCCCGTGCCGAGATATTTGTCTTTTTCCGAATAAACGTGGACAAGATCGCCGTTTTCATAAGGACGGTCCGCCGCGAGGACTTCCTCGCCGAACACCCACGGATGGCCGCCGCGCAAGGATTTTTCGGCTTTTTGTGTAACGCGGAGTTTAGGAAAATCTTTCATTTTTGATACGACTCCATTGTGAATAACGAGAAAGGCAAAGCGGAAAGATCGGGATAAGAAAAAACGCGGATCGTCTCTTTGTGATAATCAAAAGAAAGAGAGCAAGCGTAAAGGCCGAGCGGCAGATGCGATCTTCGGCTGCCGTATTTTCCATCCCCCAAAAGCGCCATGCCGCGAGAAGCGAGCTGACAGCGGATCTGATGAAATCTGCCGGTCTTGAGTGATACGGAAAGCAAAAAGACGGGAATCCCGTCATAATCTGCCGTGTCAAGCCGGCGATACGAAAGTTCCGCGTATTTGGCGTCTTTTTCTTCACTTCCGCAGACAGAAGAACGGTTTTTCTCTTTTTTCAGATAGTCAACGAGGGTTTCTTCCTCTTTCGGCGAACCCTCGGCAACGGCATAATAGCGCTTTTCGATTTTGCCGCTTCCCGCCATGGCGGAAAGGATCGCCGCCGCCTTTTTGTTTTTGGCAAAAAGCAAAAGACCGCCGACCGGGAGATCGAGCCGATGGATGAGAAAAAGATCATACCCGGTCTGTGCCGAAAGAAGCGACAGCATATCGTGCTTTTCCGTCCGATCCTTTTCGACCGACACAAACGGCGGTTTTTCGGCGATCAGAAGATCGCGGTTCTCCCATACGATTCTGATCATCTCGTTCTTCTCTTCATGGTCAGAAGTTTATAGACGACAGGGGAAAGAACGATGGAAACCAAAAGTTCAAAAAGGAAATTGCCCCCCACGAGAACGAGGACGATATATTTTCCGACGGGCGTGCCCTGCGCCCATTCGTTGATCTGCCCCATGAAAAATGCAAAGCATCCGAGAAGAAAGATACCGGTATTGACGATCGGAAAAACGAGAGAGGCGCAAACCGAGGCAAAATAACTGTTTTTGTTACGGAGCGCACGGAATACGACGCCCGAAAGGTATCCGGCGACGGCACCCTTGAGAAGTACCGTGACGATCGTACCGAGAATATGGATCTGGAGAAAAGCGGCGGCGTCCCCGGTCACAAAAACCGCGACGCCGAAGACCGTGCCGAGGATCATCCCGGCGGCGGGTCCGAGAAGACAAGCGCCGAGCACAACGGGAACGGAAACCAGACTGACGGAAAAAGGTCCGAATTTGATAAAAGCACCGAGCATCTGGAATACAAAAACCAGACTGCACAGAACGGCAAGGTACGTCAGATGCCGGATCGCCTGTTTTTGCGACGTTTTTTCTTTGGTCAAGACCTGCTTCATATCCCGATCTCCCCCGATCTCCTCATTTTATTTTATTATTTTACCATAAAGGAGAGGAAATTTCAAGATTCGGTTTTATTTTCTCTTATTGTGCGGAAAACTTTTTGGAAACGGTCGTGACGCGGACCGCGATCCCGCCGGTCAGGGCGATCATTTTTACCGCCTGGAGACTGAAATCGTCGGCATAGACGTAAAGCTGTTTTCCGATGGTACCGCGCGCCAATATTTTAACGTAGCCGCAGTCGTAAGGCAAAAGCCCTTTTGCTTTCAGAACGTTGATATCCACGCGGCTTCCGTTCTCGAAATGCGCGTTGACGGTATCGAGATTCAGAATACATTTTCTCTTGCCGAACGTGACGATTTTTTCTTTTTTGCGATTCAGAAGATGGCGGGCAAAACCGTCGCTGATCAGTTCGTCGGCGTGTTCTTTATCGACGCTCGCCAGGATCTCTTTCACGATCTCTTCGAGGCGGAGAGACGGCAATCTCACAGTGCCCGGCACAACGGCGGCAGAATACCGTTTACCCGTCACTTTTTGACTATTCCCGAAAGTGGCGGGGAGTTCTGCGGGAAAACCGTCCGGCGTCGGAGTGACGGCGTTATTTCCGTTCTTTTTCCGGTATAATATGCAAACCGCGGAAAGGACACTCAAGATCCCGAAAACGGTCAGAAGTGCCGTGCGCTTTCTCTTTCCGGCGGCGGAAAGCGCGGAAGTTTCTATGATCCTGCCGTCTATCACCTCAATTTCATAATCGGGATTATGCCCAATCGCCGTGACGGTTTCGCCGTACACGAAAGCAAGAGAAAGCGTATCGCCGTCGGCGAGCGTCCCCGAGACGAGCTCAAAGTCCGTTTCGCCGTAAACGCCGTCCCGATACAGAAAAACGTCGGCGATCTTCACGGTGAGTTTGCGCGGCGTCACGCGGAATGTCGCCGTCACCGTCGGGTCGTCGGTGCCCTCAAAAGCGTAATTATCCGCGTCTTTGAGGCGCAATGTCAAAGCGTACTCACCCGCAGGAACCGCAAAAATCTCTCCGACGATCTCGTAAGGTTCGTCTCCTGCGACTTCTGCGCTTTTGGTTTCTCCGGAATATTCAGCGCTGAATTCCGGCAGGGCGATCACCGTTTTTTTCACCGCGATCGGCGCTTCGCAGGAAAGCCCTCCGAACGTAAACCCGACGGTACGATCGAACACGGTGAGATATTCGGCGTTTTCATAGTTTACCGATACTTCGGAAAGCGAAAGAATGCGGTCTTTTCCGCTGTTGAAAAGCAATGTCAGGATAACGTCTTCATCAAAAAGCGTTTCCCCGCCGAAATAATCCTCTTTCGTCAACGTCGCGGACAGCGAGACGGCAACCACCGAAAAGACGGAAAACGGCACGGCTTCGCTTTCGAGGGCTTCATAATTACGCAATTCCGCCACCGCCGCTTTTGCGTAATACTGCCCCGCCGTCAGTTCCGTGACCGCAGAGAGGCAGGCGGCGTCGGTGTAATAGGTGACGGTCATTTCCCCTTTTTTCGGGATTCCCCCGATCACAGGTTCGGAGTCTGCGTAAAAATCGCCGACGGAAAAGGGAACAAGCCAACCGTTTTCCGCTTTCTTTACGGAAAAACCGATGCGGTCGTTTTCAACGGCGTAATCGGGATCCGCCGACGTCGCGGTCGCGGTATATTCTCCGGCGTAGATCGCGCCCTCGGAAACGACGATCGGTACGATTCCCGTTGCGCCCGGAACATGACGCTCCCCGTCATAAACGAAAACCGTCTCCCCCCAATCGACCGTGATCGGCAGCGGCAGAACCGTAAAGAAAACGACCGTCGGTTCGGGAGTTTTATAATTTAAGGATTCGGTATGGAAATATACCGTCAGAGGAACGTTTTCGGCGGCGTGGGTGACGCTGTCTTCAAAGGCAAGCGAAAGAACGGAACCGTCTGCCCCCGTCGGTAACGTTCCGAGGATCGCGGGAACGTGCGCCTCCCCGTCAAAAACGACCGGTGTCAGATCAAAAGAAAACGTTGACAGGTCGTAATCGGCAGGGAGGATCTCCCAATTCCACGAAAAAGTGCCGACGGATTCGTAATTTTTTGTATCGAAAGTGAAAGAAGCGGAAGCGTGATAAACGCCGGCGTCCGTGCCGACGGCGTTTACGTAACCCGCAACGGAAAGACCCGCCGGGACACCTGTAAGAACCGACGATTTCTCCCCGCCGTCATACGGCACGGCAACACAGGACGGGCAAAGACGCGAAAGGTCGAACGCGGCTTTCAAAACGCTGTAAGTAAACCGCGGATTCGTGAGGACGTAATCTCCCGTCAAAAGCGTCAGAGTTGCCTCGTATTCTCCGGCGTCGATCCCGCCGCCCGAAAGCCGATACGGCAGTTCTTCCCCGAGCAAGCCGATGCAACGCACTTTCGGCAGGTTCACTTCTCCGGAATAGCAAAGCCCGGTCGCGTCCCAATCCGCCTCGACGGGAAGCGGTAAGATCGTCAGAACGGCAGAAAGCGGTTTCGGCACTTCATAGTTCGGGTCTTCCGTGGAAAAGACCGCGGATATTTCATATGTTCCGGCGTGAATGCCGCCCCCGACGTAGCTGACGCAAAACGGGCAGGATTCCGTTCCGATCCCTAAAGATCCGTCGATCGAAAGGGTCTGCCATTCCCCGTTGAATACTGTTTCGGTGTCCGAAAAAGAGATTTCTGCCATATTATAAACTGCTTTTCTTACAGTAACGGGTATGGCAACAAAGACGGAATCCAGCGTTGCCGTTACGAACGTATCTCCGAAAGCAAAGGCGTCTTTCGTCCGGTAACGGAAAGAAAGATCACCGTTATCCACGGGTTTCATACTTCCGTCCGCATAGGTCGCCACGACGGAAAGGCCATCGGGATCGAAGATATCGAAAGCCGCGTATTCGGTGCGAAACGGAAGTTCACAGACGCGAAGTCCGACGACGGTGACGGGTGCCAGAACGAACGAAAGCGCCTCACTTTCAAGTCCGTAATAATTGCCGTTCTCCGCAACCGCCGCCTTAACGAGATAAACTCCCGCCTCGGTCGGAAACGAATAGCGAAAATCAAAAGAACCCTCCGCGGCAAAAAAGAACCGCACTTCCCCGTAAGCCGCTTTTGCCTCGATTTCAGGTTCGTTCCCGAGATAGCAAACGCCCGCTTTCAGGGCAACGAGCCATCGGTTTTCCGCTTTTTTGATCTCATAGTAAAGCGTCGTTTCTTTACTCGTCCCGTCCTCCCATACCGTATTATCCGGATCCGTCAGAGCCAACGTATAAGGGTAAAAACCTGCGTTTATCCCCGCCATGTTCGAAACGAGGATATAATCCGCCGATGCGGGAAACGACGCTTTGTGTTCCTCTTGGTCGTAAACGTAAGACACCGACGTCGGAAACGCCACGGTTTTCGGCAATACCGTGACCTCGACCGGCGGGGTCGTTACCGTGACGCTCTCCGCGCCGTAAGTGAACGTTACTTCACAGGTATAGCTGCCGCTGTCCATTACGTCCCGGATCCTGATGACGCCCGAAGACGCGGGGATCGTTTCACTGTCTTTTTTCCATACGAACGAAAAAAAGCCATATTCCGAAAGAGGATGCGTAAGCGATGAAAACGTGAAATCGTGCGTCAGTCCGTCGTATATGAAAGGCGAAGAAAAAATGGAAAAAGTCGGCGCGTCAAGACGATATTTGGCTTCCACGTCGAGACTCCGCTCTTCGGTCCCGAGAAACGGAACGTTCGTGCCTTTTTGATACCACCCCAAAAAAGTATAACCGGGCTTTTCGGTGTTCGTGCTTATATCCGACGGCGAAAAAGAAAAATCAATGAGCATTTCCTTCAGTTCTCCGTCCGCAAAAACACGGAGCGTGTAAGGCAGACAGACGGCAAGAACGTCCGTCTCGTCCGTATAATCGGATTTTTCAAAATATGACAGAGAAACGGCGACACCACCGGCGTCATAGTAAGAGATTCTCTCCTCCGCTCCCTTTTCGGCGCGGTATGCGGCGACGGCAAAATCGCCGACGGCGTAGGTCTTCATACTGAGGATCGAGATCACGCCCGCAAACGGAACGCCGTCTGCACTGAGCAATGGGGGCTCCGAAAGTTTGATCCCCACGAAAGCGGACGAAACGACGGGCTCGCCCGAGAGGATCACGGTGCCGTAAGAAACGACCGCCGCTTCCGCATCCGAGGTGATCACTCCGCCCGTGACCTTTACCGTTCCCTGCGTCGCCACGACGGAAAAATCGGAAGAAGACAGAGAACCCGAAAGGAAGATAAAGGATGACGACGCGGAGAAATCCTGTCTCACCGCCGTTTTATCCGCCGTTATCACGCTGTCAAAAACCGTAAGACTCCCGCCTTTAACATGAAAATAACCGTCGGACTGTAAATAAACATTTGCATTGTTTAAGGTTAATTCCGTCTCCTCCGCAATATGAAGCGGCGCGGCAAGCGTCCACGATCCAGCGATGGAATACGCCCCGTCCGGAAGAGTCAGGGCAGAACTCACGCTTACGTCTTCCCCTACGATATGGGAAAAGGGCTTGTCCGAGCAAAAAGAAAACGCTTCCTCAATATCTCCGAAAAAGACTTCTTCCCCGTTCTGCGTCACGGTGACTGCCGTTTCGCTTCCTTTTATTACATAAACCGCGGACTCGTCCGCTTCGACCGCCGACGCCGTGATCAACAGTACACCGATCGCCATCGACAGGGAAAGTCCGATCTTTTTCAGCAGATACATGGCTCTATCTCCCGCTATGTTTTTGGTAAATTATACCATATTTTAACGGTATTTCAATCGGTTTTCCATGTCAACATTTCGGAGCAAAGCGACAAAAAAGCGGAGAAAACCCGACGGGTTTTCTCCGCTGTACAGAAAATGACAATTCCTTTTCTTCGCAACAGAAAATTACTTTTCTTTATAGTAAAGCATACAATGACAGTATCCCTCAAAGAGAGGATCGTTTATTTGCTCTCTGAACTCTTTACACATACATTTCGTGTCTTCCGTCATTTCCCGGCGACAGGGACAGTATCCGCCCCTCTCCTTCAGCCCTTCTTTGACGATCCTGACGATCTCTTCATTTTCGTTCAGACGGATCTTCATACGTTTTCCTTAATCATGCTTTCGAGTTTTTCTTTCGGAACGTAGCCGACCGAAAAATCCGCGAACGTCCCGTTCTTCACAAACGCGATCATAGGGATACTGTCAACGTGGAACATCTCGGCGATCTCCCTTTCGTTGTCCACGTTCACTTTGCAGAACTTCACCTGCGGATTCTCTTTCTCAAGCGCCTCTATCGTCGGGGCGAGCATCCGGCAAGGTCCGCACCAATCGGCGTAAAGATCAATGACGGCGAGCCCCTCGTATTCTTCGATCTCGGCGTTAAAATTATCTTTGGTCAAAACGGTCATTTTCTTATCCTCCGCGTACAGTATACCATAATATCGTTTTTTTGTAAAGAATTATCCCGGATATTTATATTCTTATATTCTTTTCATTGTTTTTCTTGCACTTTTCCTTGCAAAATATCATAAAATACGAATTATACGAATTATTTTGTCATAAAATGCAAGTCTATCTATTTTTCTTGCAGAAATAATTCTTTATTCTGACCTGTTTTTTGGAATGATCCGAGAATTAATATCAATATTTGCAATTATTTCAAAAACCGAAAAAAGTAAAGGCGGTTTTCTTGACGACATTTTCCGGTCCGCTATGTTACAATGGATATCACCACTTTGTAATACCCCAAAAGGAGACACCGTAGCCATGCGCGAGCAAACGTACGTGACCGTCTTTTCCGAAGAACGCAGAAAAGACGGGTGCTTTTATCAATACCGCCTTTTATCCAGAAAAGACGATAATGAAGAAATATATTCCCTCTTTGCCATTATGAAAACCTCAAGCGGTGAAGAAACTTCCGCGATGGCGTACGACGTTTTTCGCTCGCTTGAGCAGGCGCGGGCGTTTTTCCTTCGGATCGTCTCTTTCCTGGCGACACCGATCAATCTTCCCTACGTCGTGGAGGACGAGATTTCGTCCTTCTGAACTTTTCTTGCGGGCGGTGAATGCCATCGCCTTTTTCTTTTATCGTTTCCCGTTTTCAAAAATAATTTCAAAAAATCTCCATTTTCCGAATAAATACCGAAGCCCGGGGCAATCCTTTCTTATCAAACCGAAAGGATAAACCCAATGAAAAACATAGTAATCGGCGCGTTCTCGCTCCTGTTTTCCGCGTTTCTTTTTCTTTTTCTCCCGACGGAGGCGGACGCCGCCATCTACGACGACACCTTACGCCTGCACGTACTCGCAAACTCCGATTCCGACTTCGATCAGTCTCTGAAACTCTCGGTGCGTGACTATCTTCTCCTAACATTTGCCGATGCGCTCTGCGCCGAAGACCTCGAAACGGCGAAAACAAAAGCGCAGGCGCTGATCCCCGAAATGGAAACGGCAGTCGACGAGAAGCTCGCCGAGGCGGGCGTCGATTATCGCTGCCGTATCACGCTGACGGAAGAAACGTACGACACGCGCACTTATGACGATTTCTCGATGCCGGGCGGGCGTTATCTCTCCTTGCGCGTCATCCTCGGCGAGGGAGACGGCAAAAACTGGTGGTGCGTCATGTATCCGCCGATGTGTCTCGACCTTTGCTGTGCGGAACCCCTCGAAGAGATCGCCTATACGGAAGAAGAGATGCGTCTGATCTCGGACGACGACTATGTGATCCGCTTCAAACTTCTCGAGGTCGCCTCCGAGATCGGAGAGAAAATGCGTAAAAAGAATTGACTTCCCGCGCTTTTCATGCTACAATGTCCCTACCGAAAAAGAAAGGTAGCGCGTTATGTCGGAAGAAAAGCACGCGGGAAAAATCATCGCCGAAAACAGAAAAGCGCGGCACGATTACTTCGTCGAAGAAGTATTCGAGACCGGGATCGCGCTTTACGGGACGGAAGTCAAATCCGTCAGAGCCGGGAACGTCAATCTCAAGGATTCGTACTGTTCAATAGTGAACGGCGAGATTTTCGCCCTTAATATTCATATTTCCCCTTACGAGCAGGGAAACATTTTCAACAAAGAACCGCTCCGTGACAAAAAACTGCTGATGCACAAAAAAGAGATCGTCAAGCTGATCGGTCTGACGACGCGCGAGGGTTATACACTCATCCCGCTTTCCCTCTATTTCAAAGGGAAGCACGTCAAAGTCGCTCTCGGTCTCTGCCGCGGTAAGAAAGCGTACGATAAGCGCGACAGCATCGCCAAGCGTGACGCCGAAAGACTCATCGACCGTCACATGAAAGAAAGTTCCCACGACAGGTACGACTGATTTCCCGGAAATATAAAAACAGCGAATGGCTTCATTCGCTGTTTTTGTTTTGCCGTTTTTGGTTTTCAAGACTCGTTTTTGGTTTGCAAAAGAGATAATTCATCCTCCGTTAGAGGACGGTAAGTACCCGGAAGAAGATCGGGATCGAGAGTGACGCCGCCGACGGCGACGCGCTTGAGATACACGATATAACAACCGACGCAGCGGATCATCCGCTTGACCTGGTGCTTCTTTCCCTCGCTGATCGTAAGCGTCGCCGAAAAAACGGGCGTATGCGGGTGTTTTTTCGCTCTTTTGGCTTCGTCCTCGGTGAGATATTCCGCAACTTCAAAGAGAGTGCAGACCGAAAGTGGCGAAAACTTCGCCGGTTTCGTCAAAGAACGTCCCATGTCGATCGAAATACCCTCTTCGAGTTTTCGGATCTTTTCATCCGTCATTTCACCGATCGCATAGAAAAAATAGGTTTTTTCCACGTGATGTTTCGGATGCATCAACGCATCGCACCACTTGCCGTCGTCGGTGAAAAACAAAAGCCCCTCGGTATCCTTATCCAGTCTTCCGACGGGAAAAAGATCCGCTTTGTCCTCTTCTTTGACATAATCAAAAACGGTTTTGTGCCGCGCGTCGGCTGTCGCGGTGATACAGCCGCGCGGTTTGTGGAACATAAAATATCTTGCCATACGTCACGCTTTCAGCGCCCGGCAGGCGTTCAGAACGTCAAGGACACAAACGCCGACGTCGGCAAAGACCGCCAGCCACATTCCGCCGAAAGCGTCGAGAAGACCGGTGGCGGCGAGCGCCAGGATCCCGAGTTTGACGGTGAGGGCAAAGGCGATATTCTCTCTGGCGATCCGGAGCGTTTTCCGCGCGACGCGGATGGCGACCGGCAATTTGTCGAGACGGTCTGACATCATCACGACGTCGGATGCCTCGATCGCGCTGTCCTGCCCGATCTTTCCCATGGAAACGCCGACGTCCGCGAGCGCCAGAGCGGGCGCGTCGTTGATGCCGTCACCGACGTACATCAGAGTGCCGTCCGCGCCTTTTTGCATCTCTTCGAGTTTTTTGTATTTATCCTCGGGCGTCAGTTCGAATCCGATTTCGTCCATCCCGAGTTCTTTTCCAACGGCGAGCGCCATCTCCTTTCGGTCTCCCGAAAGCAAAGCGGTCTTTTTCACCCCGAGTTTTTTGAGTTCTCCGATCGTTTCGGCGGCTTCCGGCTTCAGCGTATCGGAAACGGCGATATAACCCTCGTAACTGCCGTCAACGGCGATGAGGACGCGGCTCTCGGAAAAGGTACCGTTTTCCGGCACGGATACGGAATACCGCTTGAAAAGTTTTTCATTACCGGCAAGCACGACCTGTCCTTTCACCTCCGCGCGGATGCCCGCTCCGGGGATCTCGGTGACCGTCGCCGGTACTTCGGGATCCTTTACGGCGCCGCGAAGACAAACGGCGATCGGATGCCCCGAATAGTATTCTGCCGAAGCGGCAACGGCAAGCAGCCGCTCCGCTGTCAGACGCCGGGGCTTCACTTCACTGATCCGGAAGGACCCTGCCGTCAGCGTCCCCGTCTTGTCGAAAGCGACGGCAAAAACGCGGGAAACGGCGGAAAACGTATTCCCACCCTTGAATAAAACGCCGAGACGAGCCGCACCGCCGATCCCGCAGAAAAACGTCAGAGGAACCGAAATAAGAAGCGCGCAGGGACAGGATATAACCAGAAACATCAAAGCGCGGTAAACCGAAGTTTTGACGTTCAGAATCCCGAAAAGCGGCGGAATGAGCGCGATCAGCAGCGCCGCCGCCACGACGGCAGGGGTATAGATCCGCGAAAACTTCGTAATGAACCTTTCTTCTTTCGATTTTCTCTCCGAAGCGTCTTCAACAAGCTCGAGCACCCGCGCCGCCGCGGAATTGTCCGCCGTGTGTAAAACGGTACAGGTGAGAACGCCCGACAAAACGAGATACCCGCTTTCGACGGTATCGCCGACGCCGAGATTTCTCGGGAGCGATTCGCCCGTCAGCGCCGAAGTGTCGATCCCGGCATCACCCCGGACGATCCTGCCGTCGAGGGGTATTCTCTCCCCCGTTCTGACGATAAATGTCTCTCCGATCCCGACGTCGTCGGCATCGACTTCTTCCGTTTTTCCGTCGCGGAGAACGCGCGCCGTATCGGGGCGTATATCCATAAGCGCCTTGATGGACGCCCGCGATCCCGCCACCGCGCGTTTTTCCAGCCATTCGCCGAAACGGTAAAAGATCATGACCGCCGCGCCCTCGGAAAACTCACCGATGAAAAACGCGCCGATGGCGGCTATACTCATCAAAAACTTTTCGTCAAGAAAATCGCGTCGGCACAACCCGAGCACCGCGTCGCGGAAAACGGGAATACCGCAAATCAGAACCGAAAATCCGAAAAGAACGGCGGAAACGAGAGGAGCCCCCGTCCGTCCGAAGATGAATCCGCCGATCAGAAGGATCAACGAAATCGCGGGCGCGAAAAGGGGCTTTTTGACGATTTTTAAGATCTTGTCAACCATAAATCACGCCGTGATCTTCACGCTTTTGGAAAACGCGAGACCGCATTTTCTGACGAGTGCCAACGTCTCTTCTTCACCGAGCGAGGTTTCCACCGTCAGTTTTTCGGTGAGAAAGTTGATCTTCGCGCTCTCGATGCCGTCCTCTTTTTCGATCATGGCGGAAAGTTTCGCCGCGCAGTTCGGGCAATCAAGCCCGGTGATGTCATATTTGAGTTTCATACCGTTTCTCCTTATTTTTCTTCTTTGATGTGAGCGAGCGCCGTTTCGATGATAGAGCCCACGTGCTCGTCGGAAAGCGAATAAAAGACGTTCTTTCCGCTCTTTTTGTAAACGACGAGGTCATTCTGCCGCAGGATCTTCAGCTGATGCGAGACCGCCGATTTCGTCATGGACAAAAGTTCGGCAAGATCGCAGACGCACATGGCCGTTCCGTCCAACGCAAAAAGAATGCGCATTCTCGTACTGTCACCGAGAACTTTGAAAAAGTCGGAAAGATCCGTCAGGACGTTTTCGTCCGGCATCTTTCCCCTCTTCTCCCGCACCGCTTCCCCGTGGACTTCAAACGACGTGCAGACCGGGATTTCACGTTTCATAAAGACTCCTTTACGGTTGAACGGTTGTTCAACTGTTTATAGTATAACCCGTATTCCGGCTTTTGTCAAGTGTCGCCCCCGACTTTTTTTCATAGACTGGAAAAAGCAAAGGAGATTCACGATGATCTATCACGTTCAAAAGGGTGACACCCTCTATTCCATTGCCAAAGAATACGGCGTCAGCGCCGCCAAAATTGCCACAGACAACGCGCTGACTTACCCCGACCGGCTGATCCCCGGACAGGAACTTTTGATCCTCAAGCCGAGCCGCACCTACACGGTCAGGCGTGGCGATACCGTAAAGGATATTGCCGAGCGATTCGGTATCCCCGAAAAAACGCTTTACCGATACAATCCGTCCCTCTCGGAGGACGAAAGACTGTACCCGGGCAGAATCCTGACGATATCCTATTCTGCCGGCACACACGGCGCACTTACCGTCAACGGGTACGTGTATCCGGGATGCGACGGGGCGCATTTCCGAAACACGCTGAACCGTGTCCAGTATTACACGTTTTCCTGTTGTCATACCGACGGACACTCCCTGCGTTTTACCGACCGTTTTGAAACATACAGAAAAGAAGCCGCCGCGAAAAACGTGCTTTGCCTTTGCCGCGTCTGTCTGTCCGACGATTTTGATTTTTCGGTTTTTGACAATCCGAAATCCGCAAACGCTCTTGCGGAAACGGTCGCGGACGCGGCACAGAAAGAAAACTTTGACGGTGTGACGGCGGCGTTTTACGGGATAGGCGCGCACGACGGATTTTCCGTCCTGAAGGCACTCAAAGACAGTCTCTCCCGGCGCAAAATGCTCTTTTTCAACGAAACCAACGGGAATGAAAACGCCCCGATCACAGAATACGCCGACGCGACGGTTCTCATGTATGAAAAAGCAAACCTCAAAGAACCCGTCTCTTTTGAAGACGGCGAGATCCGTCTTCTGAAACGGTATGAAAAAACGGGAAAAGCGCCTGCGATCATGGTGGATATTTCCCCGTTCGCCTATCTTGACGGCGTCCCTGTCACAAAGCAGGAAGCCCTGGTCCGTGCCATCGCGGAGGGCGGTACGATCCGTTATGACGAAGAAACAAAGCTTTCTTCCTTTACCACACGCTCACACAATGCCGTTTTTGAATCTCTTGAAAATATAAAAGCCAAGTTCGCATTGCTCGACGAACTCGGCTTTATGGGGATCGCAATTGACGTCATGCGGACCGATACGCCGGTGCTGCTGCTCGCGGCGACGGAATTCGCGCCGGTCAATTACGTATTTTATTCGGTCAAAGAGACCTGAAAAAGCGCGGCGGCATTTCTCGCGGTCAGGGCGGCGGCTTCCTCTTCCGGGATACCGAGGATCTCTGCTATCTTCCGACAGGTAAAAACCAAATTGCCGGAATGATTCTTCGTGCCGCGCAAAGGATCCGGCGAAAGATACGGTGCGTCCGTTTCGATCAGTATCCGCTCGGGTGGGACCGCAGCGGCGGCGGAAACGACCTTCGACGCGTTTTTGAAAGTGACCGTACCCGAAAACGAGACGTAATAGCCGAGTTTCACGGCTTCTTTCGACATCTCGGGAGACCCGGAAAAACTGTGGATCACACCGCCGACACCCTTATATTTGCGCAAAACGTCCATGACGTCGCCGTGGGCGTCCCTGTCGTGGATCACGACGGGCAGGCGCAGACGCGCCGCCGTTTCCATTTGTTTTTCAAAAACGTATTTCTGCCGCTCTTTCCACGTGTCGGGGTAATGATAATCCAGACCGATCTCTCCGACGGCGACGCATTTGCTGTCGGGATCGGCGGCAAGCGCGGCGGTCAGATCGAGCGCGGCATCAATATCGCCGATGTCCTGCGAATCCGTCGGATGGATACCGACAGCCGTGAACATACGGGGATACCGTTTTGCCTGCGCGATCGCCGCTTCCGAGGTTTTCGGCGATGTGCCGACGTTGACGATATGGGAAACGGAGGTATCGAAGAGTCCCCGAAGCAGGTCATCGACGGGATCGTCAATATCCCCGACGAACCTATCATCAAAATAGTGCGCGTGAGAGTCGAAGTAACGCATCAGTGGATACGGTCGCCGGGCTTCGCGGCGGGATCGAGGAAGACCACCTTCACGTCCTCTTCGCCGGACGCGAGAAGCATTCCGTAGCTTTCAACGCCGCAAAGCGTGACGGGCTTGAGATTGGCGACGAGCACGATCTTTTTGCCGATCAGATCGGCGGGCTGATAAAACTTGGCGATGCCGGAGACGACCTGCCGCGTTTCATAGCCGAGACTGACCTGAAGTTTCAGCAGTTTTTTTGCTTTAGGGACGGGCTCGCAGGCAAGGATCTCGCCGACGCGGAGCTCGACGGCGCCGAACGATTCGATTCCGATCTCCGGCTCGTGCTCGGGTTCCTTCGCCGCTTCTGCCTGTTTGGTCGCGGCGGCGCGGATGGCATTCTGTTTTTCGATGCTCGCTTTGAATTTTTCTTCGTCAAGGCGGGCAAAAAGCGTGAACGCCTCGCCGAGAGGTTTTCCGCTCTCGAGTGCGCCGAATTTCAAAACGGTGTCATAAGATTTTTTGTCGGTTCCGAGTTGAGAGAACACGTTTTCCGCCGTCTTGGGCAGGAACGGTGTCAGAAGAACGGCGCCGACGCGGATGGCTTCCAACAGATGATAAAGGACCGTGCCGAGACGGTCTTTTTTGGTCTCGTCCTTGGCAAGCGCCCAGGGCATCGTCTCGTCGATATACTTATTGGCGCGGCGGAGCATGATGAAGATCTCGTCGAGCGCGTCAGCGATATGGAAATCGTCGGTCAGTTTTCTCGATTTTTCGACGGCAAGCGCGATAGCGTCTTTGAGCTGCCCGTCGGGTTCTCCCGATTCTTTCGGCTCGGGGATCACGCCGCCGAAGTATTTGACGGTCATGGCGTGCGTACGGCTCACGAGATTGCCGAGATTGTTGGCAAGATCGTTGTTGTATCTCGTCAGCACGTTCTCGTAAGAGATCGAGCCGTCGGCGTTATAGGGCATTTCGGACAGGGCGTAATACCGCACGCCGTCCACACCGATCAATTCGGCGAGCTCGTCGGCATAGACGACGTTACCCTTGGATTTGCTCATCTTGTCCGTTCCGAAGTTGAACCAGGGGTGACCGAAGACTTTTTTCGGAAGAGGCAAGCCGAGCGCCATCAGGAAGATCGGCCAGTAGATGGTATGGAAACGGAGAATATCTTTTCCGATGATATGCACGTCGCAGGGCCAATAGCGGCGAAACTTCTCGCTCTGCTCTTCGTAGGATTTTTCGGGATCGTAGCCGAGCGCCGTGATGTAGTTCGTCAGAGCGTCGAGCCAGACGTAAACCACGTGCTTATCGTCAAAATCGACGGGAATACCCCATTTGAAGGACGTGCGGGAAACGCAGAGATCCTGCAGTCCGGCTTTGAGGAAATTGTTGACCATTTCTTTTTTACGGCTCTCGGGCTCGATGAACCCGGGATTTTCCTCAATGTGACGGATGAGGCGATCGACGTATTTCGACATACGGAAGAAATACGCCTCTTCCCTCGCCTGACGGACGGGTGCGCCGCAATCCGGGCATTTGCCGTCCACGACCTGCGTGTTGGTATAGAAAGATTCACAGGGGTTGCAGTACCAACCCTCGTAATAACCTTTGTAAATATCGTCCTGATCGAAGAATCTCTTGAAGATCTTCTTCACGGCATCCACATGATTGTCGTCGGTGGTGCGGATAAAGTAGTCGTAACTCGTATCCATCAGATCCCAGATACCGCGGATCTCTCCCGCGACTTTGTCCACGTACGCCTTCGGCGACACGCCGGCGTCGTTCGCATAATTTTCGATCTTCTGTCCGTGTTCATCCGTTCCGGTACAGAAAAAAACGTCCTTGCCCATCTGGCGCTGGAATCTCGCGAAAGCATCCGCCATGATGATCTCGTAGGTATTGCCCATATGCGGCTTGCGGGAAGCGTAGGCGATCGCGGTTGTCAGATAGTATTTTTCCATGATATCCCTCTCTTTGGGTTTATTTGCGGCTAATGAAACCGCATATTACATCCGAATACTGATTTTAGCACAAAAGAATAAATAATACAAGTCTTTCGCGGAAAATACGATTGACAAAACGGCGGTTATATGGTATCCTTATCTTGTATTATTATGGGAAGGGGCAAGAGCGGATGGCAGTCTTTTCAGGTCTTTTCGGCAATGAGTCCACAAAAGAACGCATCGCGCGCAATCTGAAGAACGAAACGCTGCCCCACGCTTTTCTCATTAAAGGTCCCGCCGGGAGCGGAAAGCACACGCTGGCGCTGGAGATCGCCGCCGCCGTCAACTGCGAGAACCGGGACGGCACGGGGGACTTTCCCTGTCACGTCTGCCGCACCTGCCGACGGATTTTCGCCCGGCAGTTCACCGATCTGAAATTTCTGCAAAAACCGCAGGATAAATCCTCCGTCGGCGTCGCTGAGGTCCGGGCGTTCCGGGAAGATATGTTTTTATCTCCCTCCGAATCGGACGCCAAGATCTACGTTTTGGAAAACGCGGAACTGCTGACGACACAGGCGCAGAACGCGCTGCTCAAAATCCTCGAAGAACCGCCCGGGAGAATGTATGTTTTTCTTCTGACAGAATCGGAAGAAAAGATCCTCACGACGGTGAAAAGCCGCGCACAACGCATTGCGACGGAGTTGTTCGAGCCGGACGTTCTGTCCCGCTATCTTTTGCAAAGAAGCGAGGAAGCAAGGTCGCTGAACCTTCGTTCCGGCGAGGAATACCGCGCCGTTCTGCTCCGTGCGGGCGGTACGGTCGGACAGGCACTTTCTCTTCTCGATTCCAACGCCGTTTCCGCCGAAAACAAGATGAGAAGCGCCGTTCTCTCGATCCTTTCCGCGTCTTTGCCCGGAAAACCGTATGAAGAACTCCGCAAAGCGTTTTCCTCCCTGCCGACGAAAAGAGGGGAGTTCGCCGTTTTTATCGACCGCGTTCTTTTGGCGATCCGCGACATGATCGCGCTGAAAAACGGAACGGAAGACGGCACGTTTCTCTTCTTTCTCAACGAGGAAGAGGCAAAAAGCGTTACCGAGAAATGGAAACTCTCCCGCTTGTTCCGTCTCTTCGATATTTACAGAAACGCCGCCGAGCAGAACGCGAAAAACGGCAATCTCTCCCTGATCGGCGCCAACGTCATTCTCGAAACCCGAAAATTGTAAAGAGGTCATTATGTCAGACAAACAAACGAAAAAAAGATCCTTCGACACGGTACAAACCGAAGAAGCAATAGAACCCATCGTCGGTCCCGTCGAGATCATAGGCGTCAATTTCCGCGATGCCGGAAAGATCTACTCTTTTGCCCCTGCGGGACTGTCCTGCGCGCCCGGGGAAAAAGTCATCGTCGAAACCTCCCGCGGACTGGAAATGGGAACCGTCAAGATCGCCAATAAAACCGTGGACGGAAAAACCGTGAAGCCGCCGCTCAAATCGGTCAAAAGAAAAGCCACGAAAGAGGATCTCGACCGTGCCGAAGAAAACAGGCAGGCACAGGACGAAGCCGCCGTGATCTTCAAAAAGAAAGTCAAGACACACGGGCTCGCTATGGATCTCGTCAACGTGGAATATACCTTTGACCGTTCAAAACTCACCTTTGATTTCACCTGCGAATCCCGCGTGGATTTTCGCGAACTCGTCAAGGATCTCGCTTCGACTTTCCATACCCGAATCGAACTGCATCAGATCGGCATCCGCGACGAAACGAAACTGATGGGCGGCATCGGTGTCTGCGGCAGACCGTATTGCTGTAAAGGATTTCTGACCGATTTTGTCCAGGTGTCCATCAAAATGGCGAAAGAACAGAACTTCGCCCTCAATTCCTCAAAAGCGTCCGGCGCCTGCGGCAGACTGATGTGCTGTCTGCGATACGAGCACGATACCTACGAAGAAGCCATCCGCGTCACGCCGCCAAACGGTTCGACGGTCGAGACCTCCGACGGTGTCGGTACGGTCGTCGAAGGTCGTCCCCTCGCGGCAAAAGTCAAAGTCCGTATTGAGGACAAAGGAAAAGAGACCTTCAAACTTTTCGATATCGCCGATATCAAGGTCTTAAAAGTGCCGGAAAAGAATAATCATAAGAACGGAAAAAAAGGATCCCCGGAAGCCGGTGAAGACGCCGACACCGACGAAAACTGACGTATTCTTATAAATTTTCGCAAAATCTCTTGATTTTTTCCCGAACTATGCTAAAATGGATACAAATCCAGTAGGAGGTAAAACCATGGCTTACAAGATTTCCGATGATTGCATCAAATGTGGCGCTTGCGCTTCTGAATGCCCTCAGGAATGTATCGTCGAGGGTGACGACAAATACGTCATCGACGCTGACAAATGCATTTCCTGCGGCACTTGCGCAGATACTTGCCCGGTAGGCGCACCCGCTGAAGAATAATTTTGAGAAAGGTCAACTTTCGAAGAAAAAGCGGAGTCATCTCCGCTTTTTCTTATATCTGACGATGGAACGAATCGATTTTGTGAACGACGATATTTCGCTGATCCAGAATACCGACGGTCTGACGTTCGGGACGGACGCTCTTTTGCTCGCCGCCTACGTCAAAGGCAAACGTAAAACGGGACTGGAGATCGGCTCGGGAAGCGGCATCATTTCCCTGCTCCTTCTCTCCCGGAACAAACTTGACTCGACGGTCGCGGTGGAAGTCCAGGAAACCTACGCGCGTCTGACAGAGAGAAACGCGGAGAAAAACGGATTTTCCGACCGATTACGCGTCGTTTGTGCCGACGTGCGGGATTATACGGGAGACGGGGAATGCGATCTCGTCTATACCAACCCGCCTTATATGAAGACGACCAGCGGAAAAAGCAATGAAAGCGAAGCGAAAAACGCGGCGAGACACGAGGTGTTCGGAAACATTTCCGACTTCTGCGAAGCGGCAAAAAGACTGCTGCGTTTCGGCGGTGATTTCGTCGTCGTTTACCGTCCCGACAGGTTGTCGGAACTGATGAGTGCTCTCCACAATGCCGGGATCGAACCGAAGCGCATGACGCTCGTCCACGCCGATTTCGACGCGAAGCCGTCGATGGTCCTTGTCAGCGCCAAGCGCGGCGCCGCCCCCGGTCTCTGTGTAACACCGCCATTTTTCATCTACCGTTCGCCCGACGGACGGGAATATTCGGAAGATATGATCCGCGTTCTCGAAAACGGAAGTTTTCCCGAGCGCTATATGTGAGGCATTATGGCAGAAAACGAAAAGAACAAAGTGAAAAGCGCGGCGCTTTATCTCGTCGGCACGCCGATCGGCAATCTCTCCGACCTTTCGGACAGAGCGAAGAAAGTGCTTTCGGACGTGGACTTCATCGCCGCCGAGGATACGAGAAACACGCAAAAACTGCTGACGTTTTTCGGCATACGCAAGGAATGTGTCAGTTACCACGAACACAATAAAGCGGCGAGCGGCGAAAAGATCGCCGCAAGACTGGAAAACGGCGAATCCTGTGCGCTCGTCACGGATGCCGGAATGCCCGCCGTCAGCGATCCCGGCGAAGATCTCGTCCGTCTTTGTGCGGACAGAGGATTGTCGGTATTTGTGATCCCGGGACCGTGTGCCGCCGTGTCGGCGCTCGCCGTTTCCGCTCTTCCGACCGGAAAATTCGTTTTTGAGGGATTTTTGCCCGTTCCGACGAAGGAAAGACAAAAGCGCCTCGCGTTTCTGAAAAACGAACCGAGGACGATGATCTTTTACGAAGCACCTCACAAACTGAAAACGACGCTTTCCGATCTCTCTTCCGTTTTCGGTGAGGAACGGAAGATCTCGCTTTGCCGCGAACTCACGAAGATCAACGAAGAGGTCGAAAGGACGACGCTCGGGGGCGCCGTCCGACGCTACGAAGAAAAAGAACCCCGCGGCGAATACGTCCTGGTCGTGGAGGGCGGGATGGAAACCGCCGTCACGGAAAATCCGCTCCTCTCCCTTTCGCCCGAAGCGCACGTCGCTCACTATGAAAAGCAGGGGTTGCCCCGCATGGACGCTATCAAAGCGGCGGCGAAAGACCGCGGCCTCTCCAAATCCGAGTTTTACAAATCGTTGCAAAACAAACGCGAAGAAGATTAGAATAATAAAAGGGGCTGCTTAAAAACTCTCAGGTTTTTAAGCAGCCCCGAAACATCGGGGGGATTTGCGGCTTCGGTTGACACTTTTTCGGCGTCAGTTTTCCGACTGTTATTTCACGAGGAAAGGTGCGAGCGCCTCTTTAAGCGCCTCGGCGTCGTTCGTGTGCGCCACCACTTTCACGGGAGACAGAAGATCCAGAGAGAAAATACCCATGATGGATTTTGCGTCAACGACGTAGCGCCCCTGGATCAGGTCGATCTCATAGCGCAAAAGCACAACGGTATTGACAAATGTGCGGATATCCTCGATCGTTTTCAAGGTGATATACATTTCGGTCATAACGGTACACTCCTTTCGTAACCGTTTTTATTTTACACAAAAACATAGCTTTTGTCAATGCCGTTTTCCTGACAAAAAAACACGGTTGACAAAATCCGGGATTTCCTGTAAAATAGGATCACTACAACCGGGAAAGGACATTACCGTGAGAAAAAAACTGCAAATCACGTCGCTCATCTCTTTCGGGATCTCTCTTATTGTCTTCGCGATCGACTACGTCTGCTTCCACTATCTTCTGGATACCGGCTTTACCGCCGTCCGCCAGGAGGAAGCACAAAAGCCGTTCGTCACCGATCTTATCGGTCAGTTCGGCACGCTTTTTCTTTTCGCCGCAGCCGCTACGCTGATCGCGTCTTTTATCTTTTTTGAAAAGACAAAGACTGAAAAAGCCGAAAATACCGCAAAGGCGGAATAACGGGATCCCAAAAAGAATAAAAGCCCTCTGCGGTCAAAAGACACGGAGGGCTTTTCTTCTTTAATATGCCAAAGGCATATATCATCGCACAAAGTGCGAATTCTGATTTCTGTCATCTGTTTTTCCATCTGTTTTGCTTTTTACGGTTTTGCAAGATGCAATGAGCATAACACGGATAGATGTGCTTTGTTCGTTAAGTGTTTTGTATGTTTGTTCATCAATATAATTTGTACGGTATAAAAGTTCAAGCCAATAACCCGTTTCACTTGCTTCTTTGAGGGCAATTTCAAGTTTGGAAATAAAATCTTTTGTACCTTGTGCGTAATTTGCTTCGTATATATTCGCACCGATTGAAGTGCCGGAACGACCGATTTGGTTGGAGATGACGGTTTCGTGTTTTGCTTTCAGGTCTTTTACAAGATTGATGATCTGAACGGAAAAGTTCATTGATAATTCAGCAAGTTTGTTTTCTTTCATAAGCCATACCGCCTTTCCGCAAAAAATATATCATATTTACAGAAAAAATCAATGATGTCGCCGCTATGCGGCTGATGATGTTTCGTCGCTACGCTTCGAAATGATGCTGCGTCACTTCGTGCCGCAATGATGCGATGTTTGCTCATGTGCCGTCAGGCACACATCATTGCCGAAGGCAACATCATACCCGCGGGGTACATCATTTGCCCGGCAGGGCAAACATCATTCAAAAAAGTGTCTTTTGTCGATAGACAAAAGAGACTTTTTTGTTGGTGCGGGAAACGGGAATTCTCGCCTGCGGGCGAGCCGCTCCGGCGGTCGCGACCGTCCACAGGAAGGTCGCTCTGTGCCGCCTCCCCTTCAATTCCCGCTTTCGATATAAAAAACCGACCGCCACAAGGACGACCGGTCTTTTATGGTGCGGGAAACGGGAATTGAACCCGTACGGTAAAACCACACGCCCCTCAAACGTGCGCGTCTGCCAGTTCCGCCACTCCCGCAGGAACGTAAGGTATTATACACGAGAATGAAACGGTTGTCAAGGGCTTTTTTGAAAAAAAACGATAAACGACAAAAAATCTTCGTCAACCTCAAAAAAGCGATCTGACGGCGACGAAAAATGGAGAAAAACGATCCCCTCCGACTTTTTTTCTTCAAACGTCTTGACAAAAGCCGAAAGTTCACTTATAATATACGGCGTATGTAGGGGTATAGCTCAGTTGGTAGAGTACTGGTCTCCAAAACCATGGGTCGTGGGTTCAAGTCCTTCTGCCCCTGCCAGAAAAAACCACTTGCGAGAGCAAGTGGTTTTTTCAATGATATCCGTTCCTCTGCGGAACGGATGATATATGGCGAAGCCATATGATATCCGCTTACGCGGATGATATACGCCGAGAGGCGTATAAGGAACGGATATTATATCATGCCGAGCGGACGCGAGGTATATCATGCGGCGCGAGACATTGAACCGTAAAACAGGGTGCCTCACTTTTACCGCCGAATTCGCCAAAATACGGCACTTTTATTTGAATTTTACTGTTTTTGCCCGTAATGGCACGAAGAAAGGAGAAAAAATGAGTTCTTTTCACTTCGTTTACCACGGTGAAGACATCGGAATCAAAGATTATCTTTTCCGTCTCGGCTTTTCTTCGACTTTTATCAAGCGCGTCAAATACGGCGGCGTGACAGTGAACGGGCATACGGTACATATGCGCGCGTCCGTTCACGACGGGGACAGTGTCAAAATCGAAGACGTGGAATCGGCAAACGAAAACGTAAAGCCGAGGACGGATATCCCGATCCGCGTTCTTTACGAAACCGATGCGTTTCTCGCGGTTTTTAAGCCCTCCGGTATGCCGACGCATCCGAGCAGAGGCAATCATCTCCCTACCCTCGCCGAAGCCGTCGTCGGACACTATAAAGACCGTCCGTTTACCTTTCGCGCCGTCAACCGTCTCGACAAAGACACCAGCGGCATCGTGATCGTCGCCAAAAACGCCGACGCGGCGCACCGACTCGCCGAATCCATGAAAAAAGGCGAGTTTACGAAAGAATACGAAGCACTCGTCCAAGGAGTCCCTTCCCCGATGAAAGGAACCGTTGACGCACCGATACGACGGGAAACGGAAAACGGCATGAAACGCTGCGTCGCATCGGACGGAAAACGCGCCGTCACCGACTACGAAGTCATAGAAATCAAGCCGGACGGGAATGCCGTCGTTCATCTCGTTCTGCACACGGGAAGAACGCATCAGATACGCGTTCACATGGCATATATCGGTCACCCGCTCGTTGCGGACGCGCTTTACGGCACGCGGAAAGAGAACGAAACGTATCACCTCTGCGCGAGTGGAATCACCGTTACGGATCCTTACAACCGCGAAAAAATCCGTATCCGATGCGACAAAGAAAAAAACGTATAATACTGTCGAACCTACGCATAATAAAGACAATCCATGCGGAGGTAAAATCATGACGGAAAAAGAAAGCGCCGCACTGCTGAAGCAATGCGACACAGGACTGAAGATGGGTATGGAGGCACTTGCCTGTGCCGCCGAAAAGATAAAAGATCCCGCTTTTCTGACAATCGTGAACGAATCGTACGACGAACACAAACGGCTCATGGAAGACGTAGATCGTCTCGAAGACAGAATGGGAATCGAAAAACCGCCCGTGAATCCTATTGTAAGCGGACTTTCAAAAGTAAAAAGCAACGTTCTTTTTGCCATGAACAAAAACGACAGCACCGTCGCAAAAATCATGAGTGACGGCACCTATATGGGAATCAACGTCCTGAACAAAAAACTGAACAGAAATCCTTTTGCCGACACATCGGTGAAAGATATTGCACAAGAAATTGTTGACGTCGAAGATGATTTTCTCATCAAAATACGCCCTTATTTGTAAACATTTCTATACAAAAAGCGCAGGTTTTGGAAAAACCTGCGCTTTTTCATCACTCGGAATAAATGACCGTTTTCCCTTCCGGCACGGAGTGTGTGATCCAGACGTTTCCGCCTATAACGGCGTGATCGCCGATTTTCGTCCTGCCGCCGAGGATCGTCGCGTTCGCGTATATGACGACGTAATTTCCGATATCGGGATGCCGCTTAATGCCTTTCACGGGGTTGCCGGACTCATCAAGTTCAAAACTCTTGGCACCGAGCGTGACGCCCTGGTACAGTTTTACGTGATCGCCGATCACCGTTGTTTCTCCGACAACGATACCCGTTCCGTGATCAATGAAAAAATATTCCCCGATCGTGGCACCGGCGTGAATGTCGATTCCCGTCCTTTCGTGAGCGTACTCCGTCATCATCCGCGCGAGATACGGTATTTTCAATAGGTAAAGTTCGTGTGCAATACGGTAAACCGCGATCGCAAAAAATCCGGGATAGGACAGAAGCACTTCCTCCGTCCCGCAGGCGGCGGGATCTCCCTCGTAGATCGCCTCGACGTCTTTCATGAGTTTTTCCTGAATGATCGGCAGTTTTTGCAGGATCGCCAAAGACAATTCTTCGGTGTCGGCAAAAAGCGCTCTGCCCTCCAGTGACATCGCGTAGGTGATCTGCCTTTTGAGTTCGAGAGAGGTACGCTCGAGCAAAAGATCGGCATTTTCCCCGTTCTTTGCTTTGAAATACGCCGGGAACAGAAGCGTCAGCATATCATCGACGATGCCGCGCACGGCGGATTTTCCCGGGACATCCGTCGTATTGTGGCGGATCTCTTTTTGCTGTTTTTCGGCGCCCGCCGTCAACGCCTCGCCGATATTTTTCAATTCTTCTTTCATCGTTATTATCTCTGACCGTTGATTTTTTAGTATTTTACCATTCCGACGCACAAAATACAAGCGTTTTCCCGCGATTTTTCTTTTTTTCCATCCATTTGACGCTTTCGTTTCCTTTGAATGATTGCATAAACCCATTTTTTGTGGTACTATAATATATGATATTCAATCGCGCAAAGGAGATACCGCGTGGGCAAAAGTATTTATACGCGCTATAAAGAGCGCCTCGTCGAGATCGGGGGCAAGAACAAATGCCTGTATCTGTCCCGCCTCACCAAAAACGCTTCGTACGATCTTTCCCGTCTTCTCGAAGGCAGAAAAGAAAAATCCGAGGATTTTTTGCGTTTTCTTTTTTCGGGAAAAGAGTCTTATTTTTCCCTGATCGAAAAGAAAGATCACGAGGCGATCGTGGATCTTTGCGGCGCTGTCCCATCGAGAGGAAAGCGCGCGCCCGATCTTTCCGCCGAAACCCGGAAAACGGTTAAAAAAGACACCGAAAAAGCCGTAGAGGCCGAGATTCTCGCTCTGAAAGCCCTCAAACGCGAAATGGAAGACATCGAAAAAGAAACGGGGCGGTACGAACTGTACGTCGGTTATCCGTTCGTTTTCGGCACCCTCTCCCAAAACGGTAAAAAAACGCCTGTCAAGGCGCCTCTGCTCCTCTTCCCCGTCCGCCTCGAATTCCCGGGAGACGGCAATGTCGAGATACACCACTACGGCACGCAAAAGATCCGGATCAATCCCGCCCTCATTTTCTCGTATTTGCAGGCAAGGCGGCTTCCCTCCGATACTTTGCAGCTGGAGTATGACGATTTTTCCGATTTTCACAGCGTCGGCGACGTCCTCTCCTATCTTTCGGGATTTCATATTGCCATCCGTCCCTTTGCCGCCACCGGTATTCAGTCCTTTTACCGTTTCAAGGATTCCGAAAGCGCGGCGCTCTTTCTGCACGATACCGCGGTTCTCGGCAGATTTCCGATCGCCAATTCCATTTACAACGATTATACCGAACTCGAAAAAAGAAAACTGACGAACGCCGCCATCGACGAACTGCTGACGCCACGCGCCTTCAAGGCACGTCAGTTGCGTCTTAAAAAGATCCGCGCCGTCAGACGGAAAAAGCGCACCGAAACGCCGACCTTTGCCGTTCGGTCCATGGACTACGCACAGTCGCAGGTCGTCAGAAAAGCCGACGAGAGCGGAAATATCGTCATTTTCGGTCCTCCCGGCACCGGAAAATCCCAAACGATCGTCAATATCATCACCGATTCGCTTGTCAAGGGAAAACGTGTTCTCGTCGTTTCCCAGAAAAAAGCGGCACTTGACGTCGTTTTCAACCGGCTTGGCGACCTCCGGAGCAAGGCGATGTATATTTCCGACGAAGCCAAGGACAAAACGTCGTTCTACCGCCGCGCCCTCGAAGCCCACGAATCCGTCATGGGACAGGCGGCAGACACCGGGGGTATCCTCGCGGAATACGAAGAACTGCAAGGCAAGATCAAAAGCGAATGTCATACACTCGAAGAGATCGCCGCCATCATGAACGAAAAAAGACCCTTTGGTCTTTCTCTTTCGGAAATGTATCGCTCTTCCTCCATGCTTGCCAAGGGATCGCCGGAATACGCCCTGTATCAGCGGATGCTTTCGCATCCCGAAATCCTCACCCTCGCATATAAAGATCTTTCGGAAGCGCTGTGCCTTATCCGTTCCGACGATCTCGCCCTTTCTTACTATCACTTCATGACGGACAAAGAGAAAAATCCCGTCATCAATTTCCTGCGATCCGACCCGGATATCGGCACGCTCGCCGAGGTGAAAGGACAACTCACCGCAGCGGCAAGATCCAGAAGAGGATATTTCAACACCGCGAAATATCCCTATTATCGCCAGGTCCTCGCGTTTTATCACGAGATAGAGGACGCAAAAAAAGCGAAAGCGATCGCCGCGATCACGGCAAAAACCGCCGGCGGCGTTTCCCGCAAAGAAGTTCTCGCCGCCTTTCGGGCTACCGAAACCGCCATGGCAAACTATCTTAAAGACTACGAGTGTCTCTCCCGCGTCCTCACACAGGACGGCTATCTCAACGTGATCGACAATATTCTGCGCGGCAACACCTCTTACGTCAGATTCGTCGTGGACGCCATTGACAATTATCTCGCACTCCAGAACTTCACGAAACTTCTCGATACGCTCGGGGAGACCGAGCTCGCCGTTCTCAACTTTGCTTACGCCGAGAGTAAAAACGATAAGCATTTCTCGGAAATCCTCGGTCTGATCCTGCCGATCCGCATCTATCACGAGATTCTCAAATACGAGGAACAGTACCGTGAAAAGTTCCCGACGACGGTCAATTTCGCAAACGCAAGCGAGCGGATCAGCGAATTGCAGCAGCGTCTGCTCGTCCTGAACGCAAAAGCCGCAAAGCAGTCAAATATCACCGCTTATCAGAAACTGTTCCGCGAATCAAAAGAAAGCAACGATTATCTGCATCAGATCTCAAAGCAGCAAAAATACTGGCCGATCCGCCAGACAATGGAGCACTACGGTAAATTTCTTCTGACTCTCTTCCCCTGTTTTCTCCTCTCACCGGAAAACGTTTCGGCAGTCCTGCCTCTCGTGCGGAATCTCTTCGACGTCGTTGTCTTCGACGAAGCGTCGCAGATATTCATTGAAAACACGATCCCGACGATCTACAGAGGAAAGAACGTCATCGTGGCGGGAGACGACAAACAGTTGCGCCCCTCCGCAAATTTCGTGCGCCGTTATCTCGGCGGCGATGAGAGTGTAACGGATGTCTCCATGCAGGCGGCGCTCGAGGTGGACAGTCTGCTCGATCTCGCCGTTTCCCGTTATGACAAAGCGTCGCTTTCCTATCACTACCGCAGTTGTCATTCCGAACTTATTTCCTTTTCCAACCGCGCATTTTATAACAATTGTTTACAAATTGCCCCTAATATTTCAAAAAATCGCACTATTTCCCCGATCGTTTATCACAAAATTAACGGCAGTTGGATCGACCGAAAGAACGTGAAAGAAGCCGCCGCCATCGTCGCCGGTGTCAAAGATCTTCTGATCAACCGCAAGAAACGTGAGACGATCGGCATCATCACATTCAACGCCGAACAACAGGCAACGATCGCCGATATGCTTGAAAAAGAGGCACAGAAAGACCCTGCGTTCCGCACACTTTTCTATGCCGAAACCCACAGGAGTGAAAACGGCGAAGACGCCTCGCTTTTCGTCAGGAATCTTGAAAACGTCCAGGGTGACGAACGGGATATCATCATCTTCTCGATCGGGTACGCCAGGAACGAAGAGGGAAAAGTCTATGCCAATTTCGGTTCCCTTTCGTCGGAGGGCGGAGAAAACCGACTTAACGTCGCCATTACGCGCGCCAAAGAACGGGTGCTCGTGTACACGAGCGTCGATCCGGAGGAGCTCCGTGTTGAAAGCAGTAAATACCGCGGGCCGAAGCTTCTCAAACAATATCTTATGTATGCGCGTGCCGTTTCTGCAGGCGACCTTAAGACCGTGAAAAATATACTTGACGGACTTTCGGATGAAAAACCGCAGTCTTCCCTCACGAACGACTTTGCCCCCGAGTTCTTTATCCGCGACCGACTCAAAAAACTCGGCTACGACGCCGAACTGTCTCTCGGTGAGAAGTACAACCGTCTTTCTCTCGCCGTTTATGACAAGGACTGTGACCGCTATCTCGTCGGTGTAGAGCTCGACAGCGACGCTTTCTCCGCTTCCGATTCCGTGCTTGAGCGCGACGTTTCGAAGCCACGATTCCTCGAGTCGCGCGGATGGCGAGTGATCCGTGTCTGGAGCCGCGACGTTTGGGCTTCTCCGAAACGGGTCGTCCGCACCGTCGTGCAGGCCGCCGAAAAAGCGAAAAAACAGTATCAGGTACAAAACGATTAAGAAAAGACCGTCCCCGGCACTCCGGAGACGGTCGATTTTTCGCCGTTTATTATTGTAGATTGTGAGATCGGCATGGATAAAAGTTCGTTCGTCGGGACGGAATCGGAAACGGCATCGTCATTTTCGGATGATCCATCCTTCGCTTTGAATGTATATCACAAGATTTTCGCAAAAAAATGCTATATATAATATATATGGAAAAGACGAAAACATTTTCCCGTTAAAATGATTAAAAACGACTCATTAAAATACCGCCTTTGCAGGGTGACAAAGAGTTTACCGAAAAGCATTTTTTCGCCTGGACGGCACATACGCGGTTTTATCAACGCCCACGCAAACGCGGCATGGCATTGCGAACCGCAAAAAGAAAACCCTGAAACCGAGGTTTCAGGGTTCTTGGTGCTCCTGCGGGAATTCGAATCCCGGACACCTTGATTAAAAGTCAAGTGCTCTACCGGCTGAGCTACAGGGGCGTTTCAATTACGCTCCACTATATTATCACAACCGCTTTAGGATGTCAAGAGTTTTTTTCAAAAAAACAATCTTATTTTTTCCGGGAGGACAGTTTTTGCAATTTCAGGATTGCAAAGGAAATCAAATAGGTCGCGATCATCATGACGACAAAAGTCAGATACCAGAACCCGCCGATGTTGAAATGATAAAAATCTTCCCACCCTCCGGCGCTCTGACCGACGAAAATAACCATTGTCATATAAAGGGTCCCGTAAACGAAAGCGGGGATAACGCCGATAAGATCAAAACGAGGCGGCATTTTCTGCTTCTCATCAAAGAAGCAGAACGAGACGAAGCAAAGAACGGGACAGATGAGATGTAAAAACAGAACGACGCCGGCAAACATCATGCCGTAACCCATGATCGGTCCGAGGAAGAGGACGACCGTCAGAAAGGTCAGCGTCACGGCCGCGGTACCCGCAAACTTCAAAACGGATACGAAGGATGGCACGGGCTTGTCAAAGAGAACGAAACGGAGAGTGAAAGCGGCATGGAGCAGGCAGCACAGTGCCGCGAGGATGTTCGAATCAATCGTGAAATAGCGGAAGCAGGAGGTTCCGCCGCTCGTCATATTGCCCTCGCCGCCTTCCGTAAAAAAGGAAACGACGCTGATCGTGACGAGAATAAAAGTCAAAACGTCAAAAATCATCGATAATAACAATTTTGTTCTTTCTTTTTTGTCAATTTTGTCTAACTTTTGTATCAAATTCGTCATATTTTCTGTTATCCTTTCGCTATTTTATCGTTTTTTTCGACTCATTTTAACATATTTTCGCAATGTAGACAAGCATTACCAAAAAAAATAATCGAAACGCTATTGACAAGTATTCTCCCGTATGTTAAAATCGCTTTGTACCCAATATATATTAAATTATTTATTTTTATATTTCTTAATTTATTTTTTTATAATTGTATTATTTTTAATTACATATTTTATATGATTTTAACTCATCAACAGCTCAGGGAGGCAGGATCCATTGAACCTTATCGCCATGTACAGCATAGCGGGCGCGACAGCGCTTCTTCTTTGCGCACTTCTCTGCTTTTTCAAATACCGCAAGTCCGAATGGATGCGCCCGACCGCGAAAGGCGTTGCGCTGGCGGGGGGAGTCGCCTTTTTCTGGGCTTGGTTCCGTGCCACGACCGCTATCGAAAATACGGAATCGTTCAATATTCATTCTCCGTTCGGCAGTAAGAGTCTTCTCACTCTTTTGACGCTGCTCGTGATCTGGCTTGGCGCCGTCGTCTGTATCATCGCCGCCATGTATCCGTTTTCAAGCCGTCGCGACGCCGGAAACATTCTCCGGTACATCGGTTTACCCATGGCCCTTATACAGCTCTTATGGCTCAAAAATCTCGGTATCGCCATCATCGGTCCCGAAGCGCCGGAAGGTCCCGATAACGGCCGCTTATACGCTCTCGCTTTTTATATCGGTTGCGTAGTCGCGCTGATTGCTTTCGCCTGGCTCGACGATCAGCCGATCCGTATGACGGGAAGAGAGACGCGCCGTATGTTTCTGTTCTTCCTCGGCGGTATGGCGTTCTCGTTCCCCGCTTATCTGGTTCGTGCCTCGAAATCACTCCTTACCGTCTGGATCAAAAAGATCAACAACATGACGGCGGGTTCCATCATGGATCTCCGTCCCGATCACCGCATCGTCCTCTATATCGGTCTTCTCTTCGCGATACTGACCTACGTCTTCCTTCATAAAGAAAAGCAGGAGGACATTCACTTCGCCCTGATCTTCATTTGTCTGGCGACGCTCAACACATTTTCCGTCGATTACACGCTTGACACGTATCTCAACTCAAACTTCTGGCCTCTTCAGATTCCCCTGCATCTTTGCAACACGGTCATGTATCTCATACCGCTCTGCCTGATTTTCCGCCTGAAGCGACTGTATTACTTTACGTTCTTTGTCAACGTCATCGGCGCGTTCTTCGCCATGACGATGCCGAACTATTCCGCGTCCGGCGAACTTCTGGATCCCTCGATGTTCGTATTCTGGGTCAATCACTTCATGGCGTTTTTCATGCCGCTTCTCGTGATGGCTCTGCAGGAATTCGAGAGACCGAAGCTCAAACAGTTCTTCTACGCGATGACGGCTTTCGCTGGGTACTATCTTCTCGTTCTCTTCATGAACGCGTGGCTGACCAATTACGGTTCCTGTGACTTTTTCTTCATCAACTCCGACTTCATCACGGACAAGCTCGGAAACGCTGCCGATCACATCCGTGACTTTACCGTAACGATTCCCCTCAAAGACGGCAAATCTCTCATCTTTTACCCGATCTACCAGGCGTCGTTCTTCGTCGCCTATATCGCCTTTACTTTCGGAATGTGGTTCCTCTACGAGCAGGGTTTCTCGCTCATGGATCTGTACGTGGATATCGCACACCGGAAAGAAAAAATCAAACTGGACAGACTGGCTTTGCTCTCCGAGCTTGACGGTCGTTCCGAGGAGGAACCTCTCGACATGGAACACACCGATACTCTCATTCTCAGTCAGGTCACGAAGCGTTACGGTTCAAGTTCCGTTTACGCCGTGAAAGACGCCGATCTCGAAGTCAAGGGCGGACAGATCTTCGGCTTCCTCGGTCCGAACGGCGCCGGGAAAAGTACGATCATCAAATCCATCGTCGGCATTCAGCCGATCACCTCGGGCACGATCTCGATCTGCGGTTATGACGCTATGCGTCAGCCGGTGCAGGCGAAGCGTCAGCTCGGCTTCGTCCCCGACCATTACGAACTGTACGAAAACCTGACGGGACGCGAATATATCAACTATATGGCGGACCTGTACCGCGTCTCGCACGAGGACCGCGACGCAAGGATCAGCGAGATGCTCGAACTCTTCCAGATGAAAGGATCGTTCGACAACCCGATGAAGACATACTCTCACGGTATGAAGCAGAAGATCGCCATTATGGCGGCACTCGTTCACGATCCGAAAGTATGGATCCTCGACGAGCCCCTGACCGGTCTGGACCCCGATTCGATCTATCAGGTCAAGGAATGTATGAAACGCCACGCCGCCCGCGGCAACATCGTCTTCTTCTCCTCTCACATCATCGACGTCGTCGAGCGTCTGTGCGATCATATCGCCATCATCCGTAAAGGACATATCCTCGTGCGCCGCACGATGGCAGAGATCGAAGCGACGGGAATGCCCCTCGAAGATTTTTATATGAAAACGATCCGCGGTGAACTCCCCGCCGATGAAAACGGGATCCCGATGGACGCGACGCCCGTCGGCAAGCTCGCAGAGGGGAAAGCGTGATGGTGTCGGATATTCTGAATAAAACAGCCGCGTTTTTCAAGCGCGCGTGGGCGTGCACTAAAAAAGGCGCAAGCATCGCGTGGGCGTACACGAAAAAAGGAGCGTGCGCCGCGTGGGCACTCATAAAGAAAGCCGCGCGCGCAGTAAGACACTTTCTCCGGGAACTTTTCCTGGATCTCTCTCCCCTCGTCGGGATGCAACTGAAAGAAAAAGCGGATTTTTCATTTCTGCAAACGAAGAAAAAAACGATCACGAAGGTCGTTTTCACGATTCTCGGCTTTGTCGCCGTCACCGGCGTTTGTTACGGTTTCTTTTTCCTCGCCTCGGCTCTGAAACTGTTTTCTCTCACCGGGACGATCCCGCCGACCGTTCTTTCCATCGTTTTTGCCTTTATGTTCGTTCTTTCCACGCTGTCCTGCACGGCAGGGCTCGTGAATATGCTTTATTTCGCCAAAGACAATCATATGCTGCTCACTCTGCCCGTCACGGGTCCCGAGCTTTACGTGTCGAAACTGCTCGTTTTTTACCTCTACGAGCTGAAGCGTAACGCGAGCTTTATGGTTCCTCTCTTCCTTGCGTACGGCATCGTGTCGAACCTGCCTTTCGGCTTCTACCCCTGGATGATCCTGATGTTTCTTTTCGTCTCCATGCTGCCGGTCCTCGCGGGTGCCATCCTTTCGATTCCCGCGATGTGGATCTATCAGCAGATGCGGCAGTTCCGCTGGCTCCAGGCGATCATCTACGCCGCCGTCATTGGTGCCGCCGTTTACGGATTGTATTCTCTCATTCTTCTGATTCCCGAAGACCTCAACCTCATCGCCGAGTGGGGAACTGTCATGGCTTCTTTCCAGGATATGCTCGCGTGGTTTGAGACCAACGTCCGTCCTCTGTATCTTCTGACACTTCTCATCACCGGTAAAAAGATCGGTTTTACTCACAACGTCGTTTTCCCTACCAACGCGACGATGCCGGGATCCGGCACGATCTTCCTTTCGATGACGGCGATCATCGTCGTGTTGTTCATCCTCGGTTTTCTTCTGGCAAAGCCCCTCTTCTTCCGCATGGCGAGCCAGCCGTTCGAGTACCGCAAACGCAATATTGACCGCGACGTGCCGAACCGCACGCTGCCGGGATTTCTTTCCGCCGCGAAAAAAGAGGCAAAGCTGGCGTTCCGTACCCCGTCCGAGATCTTTACGAACGTGGTGGAACTCTTCGGTCTTCCCCTCATGCTCTTTTTGCTCAACCGTCTGTACCGCGTCATGGAATCCAGCGACTTGGGCAATCGGTTTTCCTGCCTTTTCAATATCCTTCTGATGCTTCTCTTCATGCTCTCCGCGAACGTCATGACTTCCTCGGTTTACAGCCGTGAGGGACGCGCCGCGTATTTCAACAAGGTGCCGCCGACGAATTATTATCCGATCCTCCTGTCAAAACTCTATATCAGGATCGTCGTCCAGGCGTTGACCGCCGCCGCGGCAGTCACGGTTTTCTACAAGAACTCCGACTATCTGACGGCGAAGAGCGCCGTTCTGCTCGGGTTTGCTCTCTTCTTCTTCGCCACCGCGCATCTGTTCTGGTCGGCGGAGATGGATATCATGAACCCGCAGACGGAACAGTACGGCTCGACGGGCGAGCATTCGCACAACCCGAACGAAACACTTTCGTCGGTATTCGCCATTCTCATCCCCGCCCTTGTGAGCGCGATCTTTTTCTTCCTGCAGAAAGAAAACGCCTCACTGGTTTGGGTCAAACTGTTCTTTATCGGTTTTTGTCTGTTTGCTCTTAAAATATTTACGTATTTGACAAAAATACGCCTGTATTACAAAGAAAAGTAGTCAATCAAAGCCGATCACCCTGTTCCTTTTTCCGAATAACGCCCTTTTTGAAAGGCCCGTATATGAAAAAATCTTTTTTAGTTCTGATCTGTGTGGTATTTATCGCCGCCGTCGTATCCGTCGGAGTATTTGGTCGTCCTCCTGATCCCCTACTCGGTGCTACCGCCTATCCCGAACATATCGAGTGTGACACATACCGTGTCAATAACGGTGAAGTCAAACTCTTTCGGAATGGCGACGAGCATTATGATTATTATGAAACATTTTATCTTGACAGATCTGCGGATGCCACGGTGATCGAACTGTTGCCCACCGTTACACCTGTCGAAGCGAGCAAGGACTGTACCTATGTGATCACATACGCAGAAAGATACACCGGAATCACGATAGACAGTCAGACCGGCGTTATCACGATCGATCACAGTTTCGTTATCAATTCGTACGGAAAAATACAGGGCGCGAAATCTTTTGTCGTGATCGTCACTTCCAATCAAGACGCCGCATTGCACCAAAAGATCCTCATTATGATGGAATAAAACCCATCCGCAATCCTGTTTTCACTTTTGTATGCAAAAAATATATATAAGGAGAACCGCAATGAAAACCAAAAGACTTCTCACGATCCTCTGTCTGTTTCTCGCTCTGCTCCTCATCACCCTCTCCGGATGTTCCGTCGACGACCTCCTCGGCAAACTCGAGGTCAACGGCATTCGTGTCGAAATCTCCGAAGAACAGAGACATATCACGAAAGGAACGGCATTCGATCCCTCCGTCCTGAAGGTCATCGCGACCAATACGGACGGCACCGAAGCGGAAATTCCCGTCGCTGACGTGACCGTATCACAGCCCGATACCGAAAACGTCGGTATCTACACCGTGACCGTCACTTACGGCAAGTTCAACACCTCATTCACTCTTTACGTGGAAGAACCCGTCACCGTCACGAAGCTTGACCTTCAGGCACAAGACGCAAAAACCACGTATATCGTCGGTGAAGAATTCGACGATACCGGCATTACGCTCGTCGCCGAATGGAGCGACGGCAGAACCGAAACGCTGAACGCAAAAGACTGCCTTTCCGGCTTCGACACGACCGAAGCAGGCGAGATCACGCTCTCCTTTACCTACGGCGGCAAGACGAAAACACTTGACGTCGCCGTCAAAGTGCCCCTCGTGGATACCGGCATTGCTCTCAACACGGCATCCGCCAAAAAACAGTATAAACAGCACGAAGCATTCTCCGCTTCCGGGCTCGTCGTCACCGTTACCGACAGCTGGGGGGGGTCGAGAGTTCTCGACGCCTCCGAGTACACCGTCTCCGGTGGAGATACCGCGCTGGCAGGTGCAAAGACCGTTACCATCTCCTTCGGCGATCTGACGGCTTCTTACAGCATCAACGTCTCCGCCGCCGCGATCGAGAGTTTCTCCGTCAATCTGACCAAACTGACCGTGGAAGAAGGACAGACGCCGGATATCAGCGGTCTTCTTGTCACTCTCAAAAAGGAACTGGAAGACGCGCGCACTCTGGACGCCTCCGAATATACCGTTTCCGGTCTTTCGGATCTTGCCCTCGGTGAGAATACCGTCACCGTCACGCTCAAAGAAGATACCGCGCACACCGCCACCTTTACGGTCGTTGTCCGCAAGGTCAAAGACATCACGCTCGGTCTGACAGACGTCAAAACGAATTATGATCAGCACGAGGACTTCTCCGCTGCCGGTCTTTCCGTTACGGCAAACCGCACGGACGGCACGTCCTTCCCCGTTGACATCGCAGATTGTTCGATCACCGGTTACGATACTTCCGTATTCGGTACGCAGGTCGTGACCGTCACCTACAACGATCCGACGTACGGCGCGTTTTCCGCTACGTACCGTATCAACGTCGCAAAAGCCGCTATCCTCGGTATTACCGTCGATACGACAGGCGTGACGCTGGTTTACGAAAAAGGGCAGGTCGTTGATCTCTCCGGTCTTTCCGTCAAAGTCAGAAAGAAGAACGAAGACGACACCGTCCTCACCCTGGGTGCTGAAACGAACGGCTACACCCTGACGCACGAGGAATTCGGTGATTCCAAAGAATATACCGTCACCGTCACGCTCGTGGAAGATGACGATTTCAACGAGTCCTTCAAAGTCATCATCCGCGAAGTCAACGGTATTACCATCAACATCGACTCCGTCAAAAAAGTCTATAAGCAGCACGAGGACTTCTCTGCCGCCGGACTTGTCGTCACGGCAAACCGCACGGACGGCACTTCGTTTGAAGTTACCGACTACACCGTCAGCGACATTGACACCGAAATCGCCGGTCAGAAGACCGTCACCGTCAGCTACGGTGATTTCTCCAAAACCTACACCGTTACCGTCAACGCAGCTGCCATTGAGTCTTATACCGTGGACGACAGTGCCGTTACGAAATATTTTGAAAACGGTTCCGAAATCGACGTCACGACAGGTCTTGTCGTCAAGCTGAAGAAAGAACTCGAAGACGAAGTCACTCTGACCGCTGACGATTACACCGTCACTTACACGGTAAACGGCGTCGGTGCATACACCGTCACCGTCACGCTGAAAGAAAACACGGATTATACCGATACCTTTACGATCTACGTTTTCGAACTGACCGGCATCACCCTGAACACAACTTCGGTCAAGAAAAACTATGAAGTCGGCGAAGCCGTCTCCCTTGATAATCTTCTCGTCTCTCTCAACCGCGGCGCTTTTGCCCCTGCCCTGACGCTTTCCGCACAGGATTACACCGTCGATACTTCGGCAGTCAACACGGCGTTCCCCGGCACGTATCCCGTCACCGTAAACTACGGCACGTTCTCCGCTTCTTATAACGTCGTTTATACGATGGATACCATCGCCATGACCGCGTTCGCCAATCCTGCTTTTGTCGACACTTATATCGCGGCGACTTCCGTCCCCGCTACCGCCAAAGGCGGATACGTCTCGAATAACATCGTTTTCCGCGTCGGAGACGATAACGGTTTTGTCTTCAAACCGATCGCCAAGGCAAGAGACGAAGGCGGTACCATTTACACCGTACAGACTTACGAAACCGCGTTTGAACTCTACGAGGGTGAAACGAAACTCGAGGGTGCCGCGCTTTCCGCCGTCGTTTCGTACAATCCCGCGACTTACACCTACGACTTTACCGAAGCCGCCATCGGACGCAGTTTCACGCTGATTGTATCCGCGATCAACACGACGGAAACGCTGGCACCGTTATCCTTCACTTTCATGGTCGTTGACGGCTGGAACGTCTATACCGCTGCCGATCTTTCCCGTATGGCAAACACCAACTGGAACATCAGTCCCTCGGATACGGCGCCGGCATATAATGAAAAAACCGTCTGGGACGCCTATAAACTCGCGCACGGCGTCGTAAAAGCGGACGGCACCGTTGACGATACGCCGATCTCCGGCATCGTCCTGCAGAACAGTCTCGTCCTGACGGACGCGGATCTTCCCGCCGGATTCTTTGTCACCGCGGAAGAAGACGTAACCGGACTTGCCGTCGGTCACCTCAAGGACTGGACCTACACCTACCATCATCAGCTTGCGGACGGTGAAACGTTCGGCATCTACGGCAACGGTTTCGCGATCGATATCAGCGCTATCTCTTCCGTATATGATGGCGCAAGTCACCAGTGGGGTTACGGTTCCGATTACTCCAACTGTGATATCTTCAAATTCGAGGGCAATAACGTCGAAAACTATAACAATACCAATCCCAACACCGTCGGAAACGCTTCCGTCATCATGCAGGATATCACGATCAAAGGCAACGCGATGCGTACCAACGATCTGGAAGAATTGATCCCCGACCTCGGCGGTATGATCGGTATCAAGTTTACCAACTGTAATGCCGAACTCAACAACGCGATCATCACCCGTTCCTTTATCGGTCTTATGGGCGATTATCACTCGATCATCGACCTTGACGGCGTCAAGATTTATGATTCTCTGCAGGACGCAATGTTCATGTGGGGCAGCACGACTATCAACGTGGAAAACAGCATTATGACTGGTGCCGGCGGTCCTCTGATCATCATGCAGCACGTGGATCCTGACAAAGACACCGTCGGAAACCGTATTCCTACCCTGAACGTCGATGCTGCTTCTCAACTCGACAATCCCGTCTACGGTGGTGAAGCATGGTTCATAAACAACGGTGCAGAACTCTACGCACAACAAATCATTATGCTCGACAATGCACTTGCTACGGCGGCAGCCGGATTTAACGGTGGACTCTCCACGTATTCCCTGCCCACCTTTACAAGAAAAACGATTGCGACCACCACAAACAATATTAAATACCTGAATCTCGTTGACCTGATGATGTCCAACGGTGTCAGTGTCAGCACTGCTACGAGCGGAGCCCAAGGCAAAACCACCATCGGTGATGTCCTCGTCACAACGACGATGGCAAACGAAAGAGTCACGAATCTCCGTGCTCTGCTTGCCTCTATTCCTGATATCGGTCAGGATGTCGCCGCACAAGTCATCATCCTCGAGAACAGCAACGGATCCCTCGCCTGGACCGATGGAGAAAATCTCTATATGGTCACCGCGACCAATCCCGCAATGTCTCTTACAGACTTTGTCACCGCCGAAAAAGATGACTACGATGAATACGGTGATCCGATCGACACCTCCTTCTTCACGGAGGGTGATTATCTCACCGTCCATGCCTTCGGTATGGCAGTCGTCCTCAAGTACAACTGATCTCTCATCCGATAGATCAAATCTCCCCGCGGGCTCCCGATTCCGGGAGCCCGTTTTTCAAAGCGTTTATCAAAAAGGTTGACGAAAACGCAGTTTTGCGGTATGATAATAGACGAAAGAAAAGCGAATCGTTCCGGTCATCGGGATCGGACACCGTTCAAAAATACCGCCCTTTCGGGCAAGGAGGTACCATGAATCCTATAACGGAAGAAAAAGATCTCGTTTTCCGCGCGGAAGATCTTTCCAAATCCTACGGTAAGGGGACGCCGCCGGTCCTCGATCATTTTCATCTCGAAATACCGCGCGGCAAGATCTTCGGTCTTCTCGGACCGAACGGATGCGGAAAATCGACGCTCATCAAACTGACGGCGGGACTGCTCGTCCCAGACGGCGGAAAAATCTATATCGACGGCAAGGAACGCTCCGAAGAATCGAACGCATTCATTTCCTATCTGCCGGAGCGGACGTACTTTCAGCCGGATATGATCGTCGAAGAACTCATCCGCTATTTCGCCGATTTTTACCGCGATTTTGACGAATCCGCGGCAAGAAAAATGCTATCCGACCTTGGCATTTCGACCGACGAGCGTCTGAAAACGCTTTCCAAAGGTACGAAAGAAAAAGTCCAACTCATTCTCGTGATGGCGAGGAAAGCCAAACTCTATCTGCTCGACGAGCCGATCGGCGGCGTCGATCCCGCGGCAAGGGACTATATTCTCTCGACGATCCTCGGAAACTACAATAAAGACGCGAGTATCATGATCACGACGCATCTGATTTATGACGTGGAGCCCGTAATCGACGCTTTCGCCTTTATGGGGAACGGCGGACGGATCCTCCTTTCCGGAAACGCGGAAGAAAAGCGGGCGGAATACGGTAAATCCCTCAACGATATTTTCCGGGAGGTGTTCCAATGTTCGGGAAATCACTGAAACACGACCTTTCGTCCGTCAAGCGCCCGTTTTTCATCTCCTCTTTCATCATGGTTCTGACGTCGTTTCTCGGCGCGATCTGCAACCGGTACGCCGGAAAAGCCGAGGCGTTTGAAAAAGACGAAACCGTCTTATACAATATCTCTGTCATCATCACCATACTGACTGCCGTCTGCGCCGGTATCTACTTTCTGTTTAACCTGATCACCGTCGGAAAACGCTTTTATTCCTCGTTCTATACCGACCAGGCGTATCTGACCTTTACCCTGCCCGTCAAGCGCTCGCATCTGCTCCTTTCCAAAACGCTGACGGCGTCGATCGTTTCGATCGGTTCCTCGATCTTCGTCGGGATGTATTCTCTGATCCGCTTTCTCTTCAGTTACGACAGAAAAGAGACTTACAAAGAGTATCTCGATCTTTATAAAAGCGAAAAAGCGGCGATAGGCGGTCAGATAGACCTGCATATCGCAGAGTACGTTCTCATTGCCCTCGCGGGACTGATTTTTCTTGACGTTCTGATCTTCTCGATCGAAACTCTCGTTTACCGCGCGTCACAGAAAAAGAAAAACACCTTAAAACTGTTTCTTTTGATCATCTGCGTAACGCTCATCGGACAATGTGCCCTGACGCTTTTTCTTCTCCCGACGGCAAACGCGATCGAGGGAATGTTCTTCGTTCTCGACGGGTTGTCGAGTCCGGAATCGGCAAAGTATCTCTCGACCGTTTATGCAAAGATCATCCTCGCGCTTCTTTGTTTCACGACGCTTTTATACCTTGCGATTTGCCGTTACTTCGAGCATAAGCTCGATCTGCAATAAGGAGGACGTCATGAAAAGATTTTTATCAATTTTGTGTTTAACGCTCCTTATTTTCACACTTTTGTTTACATCTGTGACCGCAGAAGATGCAAAAAACGTCTCGTTTCGCTGGCTTGACGATGAATATCAAAGGATCACGGACGGGGTAAATACCTACGAAGCACACTATCTGAAGCCCGGTTTTTTCCTGCGTCCGCTCTCGGTCTTCCGCTACGCCGATCCCCCGCTTCTCGACTGGTCAACGATAGAATCTTACGAAATGGGAGGCGGCATCCTCTGGCGGTACCCGGATGTTATCTACACGACTGACGACGCTTATGAAGCCCTCTGCCGCTTCACGGAAGAACTCCGGGTATCGCGTTACGTGCTGACAAGCGAACAATATATGCACTCTTTCCCCTACACCGTTGACGATTTCACGCTCACCGCCGAAGAGGTCAAAGGATTTGACGATCTCGCAAAAACGAAAACGCTCGACGTTTCGGAACTTTTCGATGCCGCCTATCTTCGCATTTACGCCTACGACGAGACGGAATGTATCGTCCACGTTCACGGTGCTTTTTATGAGACGGAACACGGTATCCTCTATATCAACGAGGACGTGCTCGACAATTCGTATTTCAACGCCGACGGAGAGTTTTCTTTCCGCTCCGTTCCCGGCTATGAAAAGACCGTTACCGGTGCGCTTCTTTCCGAAGAGGAGGAAGCCGATCTTCGTACAATCGCCGCCGACCGTATGTATTCTCACGAAATCCCGACAACGTATGAAAATGAAAACGAAATCGAGCCCTACGAGCGCGAGAACCGTCTCTTTGACGCCTACCGCGTCGGCTTCGGCTACGTACTGCCCGCCTTCGTCCTCGCCCTTTCCGTCTTTTTCTTCTTCCGGACGAACGATAAAAAAGAGCGCATCCGCCGTGCCATCCCTGCCGGACTCTCTCTTTTGTGGATCGCCCTCAGCATCGTCGGTTCGTCAATGCTGTGACGCCGCTGACACGCATTTCTTTATACTATGACGCAAAAAACCGACGGGTTCAACCGTCGGTTTTTTGCTTTTCGATTTGATTTTTCGGCTTTACGTTCTTCGTTCATCTGACTTTGGTTTTTGGTGTTTCGCTTTACGATTTTCGCTTATTTGACTTTGAGTTCCTTTTTTACTTTGCTTTTCGAGGGTTCGCTTACGGGATCACAGAGGACTCTCGCGCCGTCTTTGTCCGGAACGAGCGGTCTGACCTGCCAACCGTGAGATAAGCCGGAAAGTCGTTTTTTCATGTTTTTGGGGAACGAGGGGTCACGGTAGATCGCCATAAGCGTGGAACCGCTCCCGCTGATGAAGAACGCGTCCGCGCCCTCGGCTCTTGCCGCCGCTTCGACTTCGTCGAACTCATAGATCAGAGATTTTCTGTACGGTTCGTGAAGTCTGTCCCGCAAAGACGCGTCAATCAGTTCCGCGTTACCCGTGCGCAGAGCGTAAAGCAAAGCGGCGACGTGAGAGATGTTGAACACGGCATCGGCGTAGGACACCGTCTTCGGGAGAACGGCGCGGGCGTCCCGCGTTTTCGTCTCGAAGTCGGGAATAAAAGCACAGAAACGGTAGGTGTTTTTGATCTCGCAGGGAATGACGACGGGCTTTCCGTCCGACATAAACGCCGCCGTCATACCGCCGTAGATGGCGGGCGCGACGTTGTCGGGATGTCCCTCAAGTTCGGTCGCGATCAAAAGTTTTTCTTCTTTCGTGAGTTCCAGGGAAAGAAGCGCGTCGGCGGCGAAAATACCCCCGACGAAAAGCGTGGAGGAGGAACCGAGCCCGCGCGAAACGGGGACTTCTCCGCTGATCGTAAGACGGACGGCAGGAGCGCTGACGCCGCGGAACTCACAGGCGCGCCGGAACGCGACGAGCGCGAGATTGTCTTCCCCGGCATAGGCGGGATCACAACCGATGACCGTCGTTTTTTCGGCGATCTCAAAAATGAATTCATTATAGACGGAAAGCGCGATCCCGAGAGAATCGAAACCGGGCCCGATGTTCGCGGAGGAACCCGGGACTCTGATTTTGACAGCGTTCATAAGGTCGCCGCCTTTCCCGCTACGTACGACGGCATACCGTCGATCGCGATCACGTCTTTATGCACTTCGTCGGCGGTCAGCGCCGAGAATAGGGATTTCGGAATCGGAGTGCCCGTGACTTCGTGGAGCGTCTGCATATTCACGGTCTCATCCTCCGATACAGGAAGCCCCAGAGCCGGCAGAACGGCACGGGAAAACTTATACGGCGAAGCGGTCGAGAGGATCACGGTCACGGCGTCATCCTTTTGCGAAGAATTCATGAATTTCTCATACACCGCGTATCCGACGGCGGTATGAGGATCCATGACATAATGGTATTTTTCAAAGACTTTGCGTATCATGAGAGCGGATTCCTTGTCATCCGCGTTGGCACCGAAGAACTCGCTCTGAAGTTTAGAGAGCGACGCGGCGTCGAGCTCGTAACGTCCCGTTTTTCTGAGACTTTCCATATATTCCGCCGTTTTTTCGGGACCGACGGTAAGGGAGATCAGTCTTTCGAGATTGGAAGAAATGAGAATATCCATCGACGCGGACGCCGAAAGATGGAAAGGACGGTTTTTGTCGTAAACGCCGGTCTCAAAAAAATCGGTCAGGACGCGGTTCACGTTGGAGGCACAGATGAGCCGTCCGACGGGAAGACCCATCTTCTTGGCAAAATATCCGGCGAGAATGTCGCCGAAATTGCCCGTGGGAACGACGAAGTTGACACGGTCGCCCATTTTGATTTTCCCGTTTTTCAAAAGGTCGCGGTAAGATTTGAAATAATAAGCGATCTGCGGCGCGAGACGCCCGATATTGATGGAATTGGCACTCGAAAAACGAACGCCGGGAACCTTTGGTTGATCGGCAAAAATATTCTTGACGCCGGTCTGCGCGTCATCAAAATTGCCTTTCACGGCAGCGACGGCGGTATTCTTTCCGGGACAGGCCACCATCTGTTTTCTCTGCATCGGGCTGACGCCTCCGTGCGGGTAGAAAACGACGATCTTCGTGCCCGGGACATCCGAAAACCCGAACAGCGCCGCCGAGCCGGTATCGCCGCTCGTCGCGGTCAGAATACAGATATCCTCGCGGATGCCGAGTTTTTTCGCCGACAGACGCAAAAGATGCGGAAGCAGGCAGAGCGCCACGTCCTTGAACGCACAGGTCGGACCGTGGAACAGTTCCATGAGATAGGCGTCGCCGACCTGCGCGAGCGGTGAAATATCCCCGTTCTCGAAGTTCTCGGCGTACGCGCTCCGGATCGCGCCCCGCAGTTCTTCCTCGGAAAACTCGTCAAAAAGCAAAGCGAGGGTTTCAAAGGAAACGTCCTCGTCGCTCATCCCGGGCAGACGTTCCATCGGAAAGGACGGAAACGACGCCGGCAGATACAGTCCGCCGTCTTTGGCGATACCCTCGGTGATCGCCGTCGGGGCGTCAACCGTTTTTTCATAATTTCTCGTGCTGAAAAACTGCATTTTTTGGCATTCCTCTATTGATTTTCTTGCGCGTATGTGTTATACTTTTTCATTATACATCACTTTTGTCCCGATTGCAATATTTTTCGTCGGGAAAAAACGGAGTCAGCATGAAAAAGATCGCAATTTTAGGTTTCGGTGTCGTCGGCAGAGGCGCCTACGAAACGGTCGCGGCACACCCTCTTTCCGGTATCGCCGTCAAAAAAGTTCTCGACATCCGCGTTCCCACGGGGTTTGAGGACGTCGTGACCACCGACTATCAGCAGATCCTCACCGATCCCGAGATCGAAATCGTCGCGGAAGCGATCGGCGGCCTCCACCCGGCGTACGAATTCGTGACGGCGGCGATGAAAGCCGGAAAAAGCGTCGTCACGGCGAATAAGCATCTCGTCTGCACGTTCTACCGCGAACTGCACACACTCGCCGAAGAGTCCGGCGTCGAGTTCCGCTATACCCCCGCCGTCGGCGGCGGCATTCCCTGGCTCTACAACCTGCGCCGTATCATCCGTCTCGACGAAGTATCTTCTTTATCGGGAATCATGAACGGTACGACCAATTATATTCTCGACGGCATGACGCACAGGGGCGCGGAGTTCTCTTCCGCACTTTCGGAGGCGCAGAGGCTCGGTTACGCCGAGGCGGATCCCTCCGCCGACATCGACGGTCTCGACGTCAGACGCAAATGCGCGATCTCCGCTTCCGTCGCTTTCGGCGCCGTGCTCACGGAAGACGACGTGCCGACCTTCGGTATCCGTCATATTCTGAAAGCCGATACCGACCGCTTTTCTTCGATGGGCTACGTCTGTAAACTGCTCGCGACCGCCGAAAAAATCGGCGACCGGGTGACCGCCTACGTCGAGCCGACCTTGCTTTCCAAGGATTCCGAGACCGCCGCCGTCGGCAGTAATTTCAACATCATCACGGTGGAAGCCAAACGCGTCGGACGCCTCTCCTTCATCGGACAGGGCGCCGGAAAAGATCCGACGGGCATGGCGCTCGCCGAGGACTGCCTCGACATTGCCGAAAAGTCCGCCGTCACGAAGACGGTGCTCGGTGACGTAAAGATCAGTCACGACTTGAAAAAGCACCCGTATTACGTGCGTACCGGAGCGGCGCTCGCCGACGAGTATATCAGTCACCGTCTCGACGGCGCGTATATCACCGTCCCTCTCACCGTCGAAAAGATCCATCATATCATAAAAGAAGTAGAAAAGAAAGATCCCGCCCCGTTCGTCGCGGGTATTCCGGAGGAGTAAAATATGAAAGTTGTCAAATTCGGCGGTTCGTCTCTTGCCGATGCCGAAAATTTCCGCCGTGTCAAGGATATCGTCACGGGTGACGGCGAAAGGTCCGTCATCGTCGTTTCCGCGCCCGGCAAACGTTTTGACGGCGATACGAAGGTCACCGATCTTCTCTATATCTGTCACGCCCATCTGACGTATAAAGTCGGTTTCGACGATATTTTCGCGGACATCGCGAAACGCTATACGGACATTGCCGAAGGGTGCGGGCTGTCCGACAATATCAAGGATGTTCTGTCCGAAGTCAGGAGCGGTATGACGCGGCAGTCCTCCGTGGACGAGATCGTTTCCCGCGGAGAATATATGAACGCCCGTCTGATGGCGGAATATCTCGGCTACGATTTTATCGACGCCAAGGATTGGCTGTTCTTCGGTTTTGACGGCAAGGTCGATTACGACAAGACCTACGCCGCGCTCAAAGAGATCTCGCTCTCTCACCCGAAAATGGTGCTCCCCGGCTTTTACGGCGTTCTGCCCGACGGGAAGATCCACACGTTCTCGCGGGGCGGTTCCGACGTCACGGGCGCTATTGCCGCCGCCGCGCTCTCTGCCGAGTGCTATGAAAACTTTACCGACGTCAGCGGTATCCTGATGGCGGATCCGAGGATCGTGAACGATCCGAAGCCGATCCAGCGGATCACCTTCAACGAACTGCGCGAACTTTCCTACATGGGCGCCGAGGTCCTCCACGAAGAGACCGTCTTCCCCGTCCGTCAGGCAAACATTCCGCTCTATATCAAAAACACGAGAGATCCCGCCGCCAAAGGAACGCTCATCATGGAGAGTTTCCCCGACGAGATCGAGGAAGAGCGTCAGCGCTTCATCACCGGTATCACCGGCAAAAAGCACTACTCCATCGTGACGATCTCCAAAAACCGTATGACCGAGGATCCGTCCTTTATCCGCCGCGTTCTGCAGATCACGGAAAAGCATCACATTCCCGTGGAGCATATCCCGAGCAGTATCGACAGTTTCAGTCTCGTCATCGCCACGAAGTACCTGACCGGCAATCTGCACACGCTTCTCTCGGACATTGAAGAAGCGACGAACCCCGACAGTATCAAGGTCTGTGACGGCGTTTCCCTGATTGCCGTCGTCGGTCGCCGTATGGCGGCGAATACCGGTGTTTCCGGGCAGATCTTCGCGACGCTCGGTCTGAACGGCATCAATATCCGTATGATCGAGCAGGGCTCCGACGAGATCAATATCATCATCGGCGTCATGGACGCGGACTTTTCCACCGCGATCCGCACGCTTTACGAAAGTTTCACTTAAGAGGTAGAAAATATGAAAACCTACAACGTTGCCATTCTCGGTGCCACCGGCGAAGTCGGGCGCGAGATGCTCAAAATCCTTGAGGAGCGCAATTTTCCCGTCGGAGAACTCCGTCTTCTGGCTTCCGCGAGAAGCGTCGGAAAAGTGATGTCTTTTTGCGACCGTAAAATCACGGTGGAAGAAGCGACGGAAAAATCCTTTGACGGTATGAATATCGTCCTCGGCGCCGCTTCCAACGACCTTGCCAAAAAATTCGCACCTTTCATCACCGCGGCGGGCGCCGTATTCGTTGACAACTCCTCGGCGTTCCGTATGAATCCCGAAGTTCCGCTCGTCATTCCCGAGATCAACGCCGCCGACGTCAAAAACCATAAGGGCATCATCTCCAACCCCAACTGCTCCACCATCATCACGCTGATGGCGGTCAAAGGAATCGGAAAACTCTCAAAGATCAAGGCGATGCACGCCGCTACCTATCAGGCGGTCAGCGGTGCCGGTGCCGGAGGCCCCATCGAGCTGCGCGCGCAGAACGAAGCGCTCGTCAACGGCGGTTTCATCGAATGCAAGACTTTCCCTTATCAGATCGCGCAGAACCTCATCCCGCAGATCGGTTCTTTCCTGGAAAACGGTTATACGACCGAGGAAATGAAAATGCAGAACGAGGGACGCAAGATCTTCCACAATGAAGACCTCAAAGTCACCTGCACCTGCGTGCGCGTTCCCGTCGTGCGCTCTCACTCGATCGCCGTCAGCGTTTATACCGAGGACGTCCTTTCGGTCGAAGCCGTCAAGGACGCGATCGCCAAGGAAGCCGGCTGTCGTCTCGTTGACGAGCCCGAAAACAAAAAATACCCGATGCCGCTCGACACTTCCGATCAGGATATCGTCTTCGTCGGCAGGATCCGCCGGGATCTTCTGCTCGAAAACGGCATCACCCTCTTCTGCTGCGGCGACCAGGTCAGAAAAGGCGCGGCAACCAACGCCGTTCAGATCGCCGAAGAAGTCATCCGTCTTTGATTTTCCTTAAAGGCAGGACGTTTTCATGAAAAAAGAATCTTTCGGAAAACTGCCGACCGGCGAAGCCGTCGATCTCTATACGATCGAAAACGAGGTCGCCAGTCTTTCCGTTATGACCAGAGGCGCCGTTATCGTTTCTTTTAAGATAAAGGGACGCGATATCATCGGCGGTTACGACACGCTCGACTCGTATCTTGCCGACGTGGACAGCCACCACGGCGGTCTGATCGGTCGCGTCGCAAACCGGATCGGAAACGCGGCGTTCGAGATGGACGGCGTCACGTATCACGTACCGAAAAACGAGGGCGAAAACTGCCTGCACGGCGGCGTCGGCTTCGATCAGAGGATCTTTACCCTCTCGGAGTTGCGCGAGGACAGGATCTGCATGACATATCTTTCAAAAGGCGGCGAAGAGGGCTTCCCCGCCGATCTCTTCGTGGAGATCACCTACCGCCTCGAGGGGACGAGTCTGCTGCTCGATTACACGGCAAAGCCGAACGGAAAGACCCCCGTCGCCCTGACCAATCACGCGTACTTCAATCTCAACGGATTCGGAGAATCCGCCATGTCGCACAGGATCCGCATCCTCGCCGATGCTTATACCGCGGTGGATGACGAACTGATCCCGACGGGCGAACGTCCCGCCGTCCGCGGAACACCGTTCGATCTCAACGAACTGCGAGAGATCGGCACGCTTCCCGACGGTTCTTCTTTCTGCTACGACCATAATTTCATCCTGTCGCGCAGGATTTATGAAAACGTGATGGGCTACGATCTCGCGCTCGCCGCGGAGGTCGTAGGAGACGATCTGCGGATGACGGTCTATACCGATCAGCCCGGCGTCCAGTTCTATACCGCGAATCACTTCGGAGACGGTCCCGATTTTCACGGCGGAAAAAAGTCCGTGAAATACGGCGCTTTCTGTCTCGAAACGCAAACCGAGCCGGACTCTGTCCGTCACGGCGTCGGATTCACCGACAAAGACGGCATCTACCGCCATACCACGGTTTACAAAATAGACTTTGAAAAATGAGGAGCTTATGAAAATTTACGAAGAACTCGTCGCGCGCGGACTGATCGCCCAGGTGACGAACGAAGAAGAGATCCGCACCATGATCAACGAGGGCAAAGCCACCTTTTACATCGGCTTTGACTGCACCGCCGACAGTCTGACGGCAGGTCACTTTATGGCTCTGACGCTGATGAAACGTCTGCAAATGGCAGGCAATAAACCGATCGCCCTGATCGGCGGCGGCACGACCATGATCGGCGACCCCTCCGGCAGAACGGATATGCGCAAGATGCTGACCAAAGAGGACATCGCACACAACGCCGACTGCTTCAAAAAGCAGATGGAACGCTTCATCGAATTCGGCGACGGAAAAGCCATGATGATCAACAACGCCGACTGGCTTTTGAATCTCAACTACGTGGAACTGCTCAGAGACGTCGGCCCCTGCTTCTCGGTCAACAATATGCTCCGCGCCGAGTGCTATAAGCAAAGGATGGAAAAAGGACTTTCCTTCCTCGAATTCAACTACATGATCATGCAGTCTTACGACTTCTACTATCTTTTCAAGAACTACGGCTGTAATATGCAGTTCGGCGGCGACGGCCAGTGGAGCAATATGCTCGGCGGGACCCGACTGATCCGCAAGATGCTCGGAAAAGACGCGCACGCCATGACGATCACCCTGCTCACCGACTCGAACGGTAAGAAGATGGGCAAGACCGCCGGAAACGCCGTCTGGCTCGATCCGAACAAGACGTCGCCTTACGATTTTTATCAGTACTGGCGCAACGTGGACGACACCGACGTCATGAAATGCATCCGTATGCTGACGTTTTTGCCCCTCGATGTGATCGACGAAATGGACAAGTACGAGGGCGCGAAACTCAACGAAGCCAAAGAGATCCTCGCCTTTGAACTGACCAAGATGGTCCACGGTGAAGAAAAAGCGGAAAAAGCCAAAGCAGCGGCACGCGCCCTCTTCTCGGGCGGATCCTCCGACCTGACGCCCGCCGTCACCCTTTCCGAGGCAGACCTTTCGGACGGCGTGATCGACGTCAACTCGCTTCTCGTCCTCGGAAAACTCGTCGCTTCCCGTTCCGACGGCAGACGCGCCATCGAACAGGGCGGCGTCACGGTGGACGACGAAAAGATCCTTAACGTCAAAGCGACCGTAACGAAAGAACAACTCGCCGCCGGCGTCCTCGTCAAACGCGGCAAAAAGAGTTTTGCCAAATTCATTCTCGGTTGACCGACCTATCAAAAAACGGCTTTTGCACCCGCAAGAGCCGTTTTTTTGTGTATAAAACATCTTTTCTCCGACAAGACTAACAGCAGTATTTTTAGGAGAAAGGAAAAAGTCATGGAAAACCAAAGCAAAAGATTCTCATTCAGTGAAAAACCTCTTACGACAAAAATTGTTTACGCCGTCGTTTTGCTAACATTAGTTGTCAGTGCGATCGTCATCGGTATCGTTGCCGCCAAGAACAAGAACGCGACACCCGCGAGCGGCGATAAAAATATCGTTATGGAAGCACCGGATCCCGGCACCGACTCCGGCACCGATTCCGGCAAAAGCGGTAACACCGACACAGAACCCGGCACGGATGAAAAAGAACAGAACAAAGAAACTCTTTCTTTTGTATCTCCCTGCGTCGGAACGATCATGACGGAACACAGTCTTACCGTCCCCGTTTTCTCGGATACGCTCGGCGAATGGCGCGTTCACAGCGGCATTGACATTGCCACCGAGGACGGCGCACCCGTTTACGCCTCGGCGGCAGGCGTCGTCTCCGCCGTTTACAGCGATCCTCTTATGGGAATGACGGTGGAGATCACGCACAGCAACAACTTCAAGACCGTCTATTCCAACCTGCAATCGACGCTGGCAAGCGCGATCACCGTCGGCGCCGAAGTCAAAAGCGGTGACCTGATCGGCAACGTCGGCGACACCTCAATCAAAGAACTCGCCGAAGAACCGCACCTGCACTTCGGCATGAAGATCAAGGACGCCGCCGTCAACCCGCTCGACTACCTCACCGACAGCGCGAAAGAAGCATCCCTCGGTGAAAAAACGGTAGTCTCCGCCTAAAAGCGCAAGCGCTTGGCGAGAGCACTCCGGCGCTCTCGCAGTTATGAGTTAAGAGTTCAGAGTTATGAGTTGATGAGTCTTTGGGAAACAAACCGAAAAACGATCGGGAATGCTAAAAAACAAGTCAAACGAAAAGAGCGTGAAATTCACGCTCTTTTCGTTTGCCCGGAACGCAAACCATAACTTTTCGCTTCGCGAAAATCATAACTGCGCCAAAGGCACATCATAACTTTGCGGCAAAGCCGCAAATCATAACTCTTCCTAAAATCCGCGCTTCGCGCGATATGGAATCTACGCGAAGCGTAGCATGGAATCCGCACAAAGTGCGGTATGGAATCCGGAATGGAATCCGGTATGGCATCCGTTGCAAGGCGGTATGAAGTCCGCCGCCGGCATTTGCAGATTATTTGCTGATATCCCCGTCGGAACAGTGAATCTTGTAAGAACTGGTATTGTAATTGTAAATCCATCTTGATCCCTTTGAGATCGCGTTCCACTGCGCCTTTGTTCCGGTGAAAGTGATGCTTGCAAGCCCACTGCAATCGTAGAACGCCCAATCGCCGATGCTCGTGACGCTCGACGGGATCGTGATGCTTGTAAGCCCACTGCAACCGGAGAACGCATAAGTGCCGATGCTCGTGACGCTCGACGGGATCGTGATGCTTGTAAGTCTTGTGCAATACCAGAACGCATCCATAGTGATGCCTTTAGTCCCGTCACGAAGCGTGACATTAATCAAAGCAGTATCGCAGCCGATCACCCATGTATCTACATAAGAAACGCCATCGACGGTTTCGATACAGGGACAACCGTAGAACGCATAACCGCCGATGCTCGTTACGCTCGACGGGATCGTGATGCTCGTCAGACTCGAGCAACGGGAGAACGCATAACTGCCGATGCTCGTGACGCTATCCGGAATCGTAACGCTCGTCAGGTTCGTGCAATTCTCGAACGCATAACTGCCGATGCCCTTAACGCTCGACGGGATCGTGATGCTTGTCAGGCTCGAGCAATCATAGAACGCATAATTGCCGATGCTCGTGACGCTCGACGGGATCGTGATACTCGTCAGTTTCGAGCAATAATAGAACGCATACTGATAGATCTCATAATTCTTTCCGCTCGGGGACTTTTCGGGAAGTATCAGATCGGTTTGTGTTCCCTTGTAACCAATAAGATAACTGTTCGTTCCGTCTTCATAGAAGAGATAACCGTCTTCTTCGGAAAGATAGGTTTCGCTCCCGTCGGTGATGATACGTTTGGCGTAATAACCGACGTCGCCGTTAGATGAACTTCCGGCGGTGATCGTAAGCGACGAATGGTTGCGGACCTCGATCAGTTTGTAACAACCGTAGAACGCTTCACTGCCGATGCTCGTGACGCTCGACGGGATCGTGATGCTCGTAAGACCTCTGCAACCGGAGAACGCATAATAGCCGATGCTCGTGACGCTCGACGGGATCGTGATGCTTGTAAGACCGCTGCAACCCTCGAACGCCGAATCGCCGATGCTCGTGACTCTATCCGGGATCGTGATGCTCGTCAGACTCGAGCAACTGCAAAACGCCTGAGCGCCGATGCTCTTGACGCTCGACGGGATCGTGACGCTTGTCAGGCTCGTGCAATCCCGGAACGCATAATCGCCGATGCTTGTGACGCCCTCGGGAATCACAAGATCCGTGATCAAAACGTTATTGAGATAGAGATAATGTGCATACTCTAAAGGATTCGCACCCCAATTACCAAAGGATATGCCGCACCATTTGGCAAGATCCGTGATATATACCGCGCTCAAGTTCCAACAACCTTCAAACGCATTATCGCCGACGGCTGTGACGCCGGACGACATAGTGATACTCGTCACATTGGTACGGAAATAAAATGCGTAGTCATAGATTTTGTAAGTTTTTCCGCTAGGAGAAACATCGGGGAGTATCAGGTCGGTTTCGCTGTCTTCATAATTCAGAAGAAAACTGTCAGTCCCGTCTTCATAAAAGATATAGTCGCCAACTGATGAGATAAAACTGTCGCCTTCATCGGTAATAATACGTTTAGCATAATATCCGACGCCTCCGTTGTCGGGGCTTCCGGCAACAATGTCAAGGGACGAAAGATTGCATACTTCGATCAGTTTGTAGCAACCGGAGAAAGCCCCCTCACCGATGCTCTTGATACAAGCGGGAATCGTGATATGGGTAATTGAACTGAAAACGAACGCGCCCATGGCGATACTCGTTACGCTTCCGTCATCGGGGATCACGCCGCAACATCCCCCGGCGATCAAAGTTTTGCTCGCGGTTTCGATCAGACAATTACCGGCACTGTGATAAACCGTATTGCCGGGATCGACCGTGAAGTCCAAAAGACCGGGACAGAAATAAAACGCTAATTCTTCGATCTGCTCAACGTTTTTCGGAATCGTGATATGCGATAGACCGTAACATTCACCGAATGCCGCGAATCCGATGCTCGTGACGCTTTCCGGAATTGTGAAAGACGTAAGATCGTGGCAGCAGTAAAACGCGCCTCCACCTATGATCGTGCATTGACTGTTTTTGGCAAAGGTGACGCTTTTTAGTCCCTCACAATCCGAAAAAGCTTGCTCGCCGATGATTCTGACACTCGACGGGATCGTAACGCTCTTCAGGGTTTCATCCTGATCAAAAGCAAACGCTTCGTCGGCGATTTCAACGACGCCCTCGGGAATATCAATATCTGTCAAAGTTTTTCCGTAATCCGTCAGTCCCATAACGACGGTTTTCGTCTCGTCAAAAATGAAAACGTCAAAGATGCTGACGGCCCGGAAAGTGGCAGTATAAGTTGCATTTCCGGTAACGGCTGAAAGCGGCTTGTCCCAGCCCGAAAAGACGAACATGGTTTCTCCGTCCGTCGGCTTTGTCGGCGTATTTCCGTCATAGGAGGGGACATCTCCCGTTTTCAGGGAATCCGTCTTCAGTACGGTGCCGTCGTAGTTTTTCCACGCGACGGTATAACTTTTGTTGTCCTTTTTATTCTTCGTGTAATGCGCCTTGTAGGTCACGTCGTGATTGACCGGCGAAAACGTCGGCGTCCAGCCGGAAAACGTATAGAAGAACTTGTCTTCCGCGGCTCTCTGCGGCTCCGCCCCTTTATAAGACGGCATCTCGCCCTCTTTTACCGTTTCCGTCATCAGCAAGGTGCCGTCAAAATCTTCCCACGTGACGGTATAGGTGTTGACGTCTTCTTTTTCGGTAATGCCTAATTTTTCTCCGATCTCATCGAAAAGGTCGGATATCCCGACTTTGTCCCCGATGCCTTGGAAAAGACCGGTGATTTGCCCGGATTCCGCATCGCACGCTGAAAATGCAAAAAGCACCGTCAGAAGCGACAATGCCAGCAAAAAGATTTTGAGCGCGGTTTTCTTAAACATATGTTTCTCCTTTGGCTTTCGCCGTCGTCTTATTTTGTCCACTTATTGTGAAAATAGGTGAACAATAATACGATTTTATCATATCACGCGCGCGGAAAATTGTCAATGATAATTTTATTTTACGCTAATCCAAATATATTTTTAGAAAAATGCTTCCTTTACGTCCTTTTTTTCGTTTATCCCGCGAAAAATGCCCGTTTTTGTTCACCTATTTTCACAACAGATGAACATTTCCGGGGCGGTTTTTTAGATCCCGGGAAGCAAAAAGGGAAAAGAACGGACGTTCTCTTCCCTTTAATTTTTGTATTGTTTTTTTACAATTTCCGCCATCGCCGCCTCGCTCTGCGAGCGAACGATGCGTTTCGCACACGAAACGCATCTCATAACTTTGCGGCAGCGCCGCAAATCATAACTGTGCCGTAGGTACACCATAACTTGCCCGAAGGGCAATCATAACTGATAAGAGCCGGGGAAAGTCCGGCTCTTTGGTCTGCGCAAAAAGCGCACGTTTTCAAACGCAAAAAGCGCACGTTTTCAAACGCAATAAGCGCGCGTTTTACTTTAAGAACTCATTGATCGCCTTTGCAGCCACCTTCCCCGCTCCCATCGCGGAGATGACAGTCGCGGCGCCCGTCACGGCGTCGCCGCCGGCGTAAACGCCGTCTTTGGTGGTTTTTCCGGTCTCTTCTTCTACGATGATACCGCCGTGACGGTTTACGTCAAGCCCTGCGGTCGTGGATTTGATCAGCGGGTTCGGGGACGTGCCGATCGCGATAATGACGGTATCGGCGTCCAGCACGAATTCACTACCCTCAACGGGAACGGGACGGCGGCGTCCGCGCTCGTCCGGCTCGCCGAGTTCCATACGGATACAGCGAAGACCGACGACACATCCGTTCATCGGATCGCGGGGATCGTCCTTATTCTCGTAGCCGAGGACTTCGGTCGGATTGTTCAGAAGCAGGAATCTGACGCCCTCCTCCATCGCGTGTTCGACCTCCTCTTTTCTCGCGGGGAGTTCCTCCATGGAACGGCGATAAACGATCGACACCGATTCGGCACCGAGGCGAAGCGCCGTTCTCGCGGCGTCCATCGCGACGTTTCCGCCTCCGACGACCACGACGTTCCCGCCTTTTTTGATCGGGGTTTCGGCATCGTCTTTATACGCGCCCATGAGGTTGCTTCTCGTCAGAAATTCGTTGGCGGAATACACGCCTTTCAGACTTTCTCCGGGGATATTCATGAAGTTCGGAAGTCCGGCGCCGGAGCCGATGAACACGGCTTCATAACCCATGCCGAAGAGTTCGTCGATCGTCAGCGTTTTTCCGATGATCATATTCGTGGCAATTTCCACGCCGAGTTTTTCGAGATTTTCGACTTCTTTCGCGACGATCGCTTTCGGAAGACGAAACTCGGGGATGCCGTAAACGAGAACGCCGCCGGCTTTGTGAAGTGCCTCAAAGACCGTGACGCTGTGCCCTGCTCTGGCGAGATCGCCGGCGCAGGTAAGTCCGGAGGGACCGGAGCCGATCACGGCAACTTTATGTCCCGTTTTTTCGGGGAGCGTAACGCTCGACGTATCGTGAGAATTATGGTAATCGGCGACGAAACGTTCAAGACGTCCGATGCCGACGGGCTCGCCCTTGATCCCTCTGACGCAACGGGATTCGCATTGTGTTTCCTGCGGGCAGACGCGTCCGCAGACTGCGGGGAGCGACGAGGACTGTAAAATGACGCGGTAAGCACCCTCAAAATCGCACTCTTTGATTTTTGCGATGAATTCGGGAATACGGATATTGACGGGGCAACCGCCGACACAAGGCATATTCTTGCAGGACAGGCAGCGGAGCGCTTCGTCAACCGCCGTCGCCTCATCGTAACCGATAGCGACTTCCGAGAAATTGCGGGCGCGGACCTTCGGATCCTGCGTCGGCATCGGATTCTTTTTGAGACTCATATTCGGCATATCAGTTTTCTCCTTTCAGGAGGTTGCAGACGTGTTCCCTCTTTTCGCTCTCAAACGCGCGGTACATCGTGCCGCGCCGCATGGCTTCGTCAAAATCCACTTCGTAGCCGTTGAAATCGGGACCGTCCACGCAGGCGAAACGGGTGACGCGCTGTCCGTCTTTGATGAGCGTCAGACGGCAACCGCCGCACATTCCGGTTCCGTCGATCATGATCGGGTTCATCGAGACCGTCACCGGGATCCCGTAGGGGCGGACGGCACCGACGACGAATTTCATCATAATCAGAGGACCGATGGTGATGACTTCATCGAAAGATTCACCCGCCGAAAGCATTTCGTTGATGGGGACGCAGACGTTCCCTTTCGTACCGTAAGAACCGTCGTCCGTCATGACGAAAAGGCGGTCGGACGCCGCTCTGAACGCGTCCTCGAGAATCAGAAGATCACGGTTGCGGAAGCCGATGACCGAGGTCACTTCGGCACCCGATTTTTTCAGTTTTTCCGCGATGGGAAGCGCGATGGCGCAACCGACACCGCCGCCGACGATCAGAACTTTTTTCAGTCCCTGCAGTTTTGTCGGAACGCCGAGAGGTCCGGCAAAATCCGGGATCGTGTCGCCGACGTTTTTCGCGCCGAGCAGCATCGTGGTCGCACCGACGAGCTGGAAGATGATCCTGACGGTCCCTCTCTCCCTGTCGTAACCGGCGACGGTCAGGGGAATGCGTTCTCCGTCCTCCGACACGCGCAGAATAACGAACTGTCCGGGCTCGGCTTTTGCCGCCACGAACGGCGCTTCGATATCCATCAGCGTCACGGTGGGATTCAGTATTTCTTTGTTGACTATCCTATACATAATCGTCCTCGCGCGAAGTTTTTTACTATTATATAATATCAAAATGAAAAACGCAAGTCTTCCCGTAAGAAAACTTGCGTTTTTTGTCACATCCTGTATTCGGGATTGAAAGCGTAATAATTTTTACTGTCGAGGTCTTCGGTCGTCTTACGAAGGACCTCCCCGAACCGCTGGTAATGCACGATCTCGCGCTGACGCAAAAAGCGGATGACGTCGGTGACGTCGGGATCATCCGACAACCGGAGAATGTTGTCGTAGGTGACTCTCGCTTTCTGCTCTGCCGCCAGATCTTCGTTGAGATCGGCGACGGGGTCGCCTTTGCAGGCGATCGACGCAGTGGTAAAGGGCAGTCCTGCCGCCGCCGTGGGATAAACGCCGGTCGTATGATCGACGAAATATTTGTCAAATCCGCCGGCGGTGATCTCTTCCGGCGTCAGATTTCTCGTCAACTGATAGAGGATGGCGCCGATCATTTCACAATGCCCGAGTTCCTCCGAGCCGATGTCGGTGAGAGTCCCGATCGCCGTCGCGTTCGGCATTCCGTACCGCTGATTGAGATAGCGCGTCGCGGCGCCCATTTCACCGTCGGGACCGCCGAGCTGGGATACGATCAGACTCGCGAGCCGCGCCGACGGTCTTTTGATATTGACGGGATATTGCAGTTTTTTCTCGTAGATCCACATATTACCGTCCGTCCTTTCCCTCGGAATCCGTCTGCCAGGGCCAGGGCATATCGCAGAAGCTGAAGCGTCCGCCGCTGACGGCATCGGCGGTCAGAGGACCGTATTTGCCCTCGTATTCCTCCATCGCCTCGCGGAGTTCTTCGCGGTAGCGGTAAAATGTCTCGAGCGCTTCTCTGTCGTTCTCGTGGGTATCAAGGAAGAGTTCGACTTCGTCTTTCGCGAAAGAGAGTTCCTGGATCTTCCTTAAAAGTTCTTTACGGTTCATCGGCTTTTCCCTCCCAAAACGAGGGGTTTGTCGAGTTTTTCAAAAAGAGTCCCGCGCATAAGACCAACCGCCGGGGTATAAAGATCCGAAAATCTCTGATCGGGGGCGTAAACCATCGCGAGCTGGACTTCTCCGCTCTCACTTACCGCTTCCGGCAAGACTTCCTTCGGCAGATCCCGCGTCGGGTATCCGTTCATATTTTTTTCCATGTTGTCTTTCCTTTGTGGGGGGAAACCCCTCTATCAGTATATAAAAAAAGCCGTTTTCGGTTAAGAATGGGACTGTTAAAAAAGTGCAGACCGAAAAAGAAAAAATGACTGTTATACCGTTTTTTCCGCTTTCTTCTGTAATACAAGGTTGAAATCCTGACGGATTTCATCGGTTTTGATTTGATTTTCCTTTTTCTACCGTCGAAAGACGCCTCTGTCGTACGCTTGTACGCCGACGTGTCGCCTTTCGGCGCTTCTGCCTCTTTTTTATCCAGCCCCATCAGACTGTTAAAAAAGTGCAGACCGAAAAAGGAAAAATGACTGTTATACCGTTTTTTTCCGCTTTCTTCTGTAATAAATGGTTGAAATCCTGACGGATTTCTCCGGTTTTGATTTGTATTTCCTTTTTCTACCGTCGAAAGACGCCTCTGTCGTACGCTTGTACGCCGACGTGTCGCCTTTCGGCGCTTCTGCCACTTTTTTATCCAGCCCCAAATGCTGTTAAAAAAAGACGCCGGTTTTCGGCGTCCGTGAAGCATTATTCCGTTGTCAGCGCGAGTATCTCTTTCGCGATCGCCGCGGGGAGATCCGAGGCGGTCACACCGTACGGAGAAAAGACTTTTCCGAGCGTTTCCCCGGCTTTTCCGTGAAGATAAGCCCCGAGGGCGGCGGCGATCTGCGGTTCTACCCCGGAGGCGCAAAGCCCGGCGATCAGCCCGGCGAGAACGTCGCCGCTCCCCGCTTTGGCAAGTGAGGTATCGCCCGTCGTATTCAGAAAAGTCCGGTCGCCGTCGGTGACGACGGTCCCGTTTCCTTTGAGAAGAACGACGCACCGCGCGCTTTTCGCAAACGAAACGGCGGCACCGACTCTGTCGGCTTCGATTGTTTTGACCGGAAGTCCCGACAACCGCGAAAATTCCCCGGGATGCGGGGTGATCACGACGGGGCGGGACGCGCCCGAAAGGAGCGGGACGGCTTCGCCTGTGATCGCGCTCAACGCGTCGGCGTCAAGAATGAGCGGTGAGCCGGTGGTTTTCAACAATTCTATGACCGCGCTTTTCGTCTTCTCGTCGTTTCCGCATCCGGGGCCGAAAAGCGTGGCGTCGGTCTGCGAGGAAAGTGCCGCAAGTTCCTTTTCGTCCTCTTTGCCCGCGCCTCTGTAAACGATCTCGGGAAAACGGGAAAGGACGGCGGCTTTTACTTCCGGGGCCGCGGAAAAAATCACGTATCCGACGCCGCTGCGAAGTGCCGCTTCGGCAGAAAGACAGGCGGCACCCGGATAGGCGGGACTCCCCGCCGCGATCAGCACTTTTCCGAACGTGCCTTTGTTCGCGTTTTTCGGGCGCGGCGGCAGGGATTCTTTGGCTTTTCTTTCGTCAAAATACTCGGTTTTCAAAGGATGCCTCCATATCAGGGATGCTTTTCGACAAGATAAAAATACGGCGAGGTCGGTGAGTTGAGAATATGAAACTCCGACGCGCAGATCTGAAAACGGCTGAGCGTCCTGAAATACTCACGGAGCATATCGCCCTCGAGCGCGCCCTCTTCGTGCCCGGGATAAACGGCGATAATGAGCACGCCGTCGGGCGCGAGAAGACCGATCGCCGCTTCCACCGCCGGCATCGTCGTTTTCCGCATCGTGGTGAGTTGTTTTTTTCCGCTCCCCGGCAGATAACCGAGATTGAAGATCCCGGCTTTTATCGGTCCGTCAACGAATTCACCGACGCGGTGATGGGAGGCACAGATCAAAGTATAATTGCGCGGGGCACCTTCTGCTTCCAGGTGTTTTCTCGTCGAATCGAGAGCGGCGCCCTGAATGTCAAACGCGAAGACTCTGCCGTTTTCCCCGACGGTCTTCGACAGAAAACAGGTATCGTTTCCGTTTCCCATCGTGAAATCCACGGCGGTATCGCCGGGGGCGAGATGTTCGAGAATAAAATATTTGTGCAATCCGCAAAGATCGACCATAGACGCTCCTTATTTTGCCGGTGTGACGAGGCAGGAATAGTTGGTATGATAAATGACGAAGCCGGGCTTTGCACCGGCGGGCTTTTTGATATTTTTCACGCGGGTGTAATCGACCGTCACCGACGCGCCGTTCGCCTGCGAATGTTTGGCGGCGAGTGCCGCCGCCTCGGTATAATCGGCGTCGGACGGCTCTTCTCCGTGTGTGCGGAGGATCACGTGAGAGCCCGGCATATCCTTGACGTGAAACCAGATATCGCCCTTTTCGGCGATCTTGAACGTCAACTGATCGTTCTGCGTGTTGTTGCGTCCGATCAGAACCTCGAAGCCACCGCTCGTTTTTGTAACGATTGGTTTGCATTTTACCGCTTTTTGCGGTTGATAGCCCCGCATACGGGAGGCATAACCGCTCCGATAAAGTTCGTCGCGGATGTCAAAAAGGTCCTGCTCCGTTTCCGCACGGGACAGAAAATCACGCACCGAGGCAAGATAAGCAAGTTCCTTTTCCCATTCGGCGATCCGCTCGGTCAGTACCGCTCTCGCGGTTTTGCACTTGTTGTACTGCTTATACATTTTCTGGGCGTTGGCGGACGGGGAAAGACGCGCGTCGAGCGGGACTTCGACCTCTTTTGCGTTCTCGCTGTAATAATCGGCGGTCACAAAGGACGTCATGCCGCGGGAAAGCCGGTACAGGTTCGCCGTGATGAGATCCCCGCGCTTTTTGTACTCTTCGCCCATTTCGCTGTCGAGGAGCGCCTGCTTCTGGATCGCGAGTTTCTTCTCGGTGCGCGCCTCGGCGTTTCCGAGCAGTTGCAAAAGGTCGTGGCCGCGCTGACGGATGCGCTCGACGCGGTCTTTTTCCTCAAAATAAGCGTCGAAAAGCGCGGCGAAATCGGGGTAGGAAACGGCGGTATAACCGAAGCACGAAAGCGGCATATAACAATAATCTTTCGGGTGGGAATCCGCGTCGAGAAACGCGGTCGGCTCATACTCTTCTTTGATCAGTTTTTCCTGCCACGCGGAAAAAACGTCGTACAAACGTTCGGGCCGGATATCGCAAAGCGGCACGTCGCATTTCCCTGCGGTGCGGTGACAGATCTCGTGCGCGACCTGCGTCGCGATACCGCCGTAAACCGCCGTGATGAACTTCTCGACGGTGCGCCCCTCGCCAAACGACGAAAGCGCGTCAAAGAAAAACCCGCGGTCGATCACGAGCGGCGACGCTTTTCCCTGCTCTGCCGGCGGGGTATAGCGAAGCCCCGGGAGAACCTGTCTGACGGTACTGTCGGAAAAGTCGATCAGTTTCAGAGCGGAGATGATCTTTTCTTCCCCGTCGGTCAGAATGAGATTGGCGTATTTACCCATAATTTCGCAGTAAAGGATCTTCGTCCCGACGTAGCCGAGTTCGTCGGTCGCCGAAAAAACGAAACGGGCGATGCGGTCAAAGCCGACCTGTGATACTTCCGTGATCCTTGCTCCCGAAAGATGCTTCCGCAAAAGCATACAGAACATCGGCGGGACCTTCGGATTGTCCTTTTGCAGTCTTGATAGCTGAAGGCGCGGCGCGTTCGGACCTACGTTGAAAAGGAGACGCGCGGAGGACCTGCCGGAATGGATGCAAAGATCCACTTCGTCTTTTGCGGGCATCAAAACTTTTTCGACGCGTGCGTCGGAAAAATCGCGTTTGATCTCCGTCAGCACGGCGCGCATCATACAAGCGTCAAATGCCATATAATACCTACTGTTTTGTCATGTTTTGTTGTCATTTTCTCTTAAAAACGACAGAAGAGACGACTTTTCGTTCTTCACTTTCCCATCCATGACGGCAAAGAGAAGTTTTTCGAGCGCATCGCCGAGCGCGGTGCCGTCAAAGCCGGCGGACAAAAGATCCCCGCCCCGCAGGGCAAGATCGGAAAGTTTCGTCGGGGGATTCTCTGCCATGAGAGCGTCGAAAGCCGAAAGGCGGGATCCGCCGTCCGAAAGATCCGACAGAAGAAGAAAATCGCGGGCTCTTTCTTTTCCGAGGGAAAAGCAAAGGCGCAGATACCCGCCGCGCGAAAGTTCGCCTACGTCCTCCGTTCCGAGGATCGCAACGCCGTCGTCGAGAAACTTTTTCTCGGTTTTTAGGCGTCGGCACATCGCGGCAAAATGCGCCGCGCGGTCTTTGTCGTTCCAGAGGAGTTCGAGTGTACGGTGTTTATCGTCCTCCGTGCCGAACGCTTCGGGCACGGTAAGGGGGACACCCGGGAAAAGAAACGCGAATACTTGAGAGTATTCCCGCAGAACGGCGGCGGGGTTCTTCCCCGCCCGCGCTTTTCGCCACTCTGCATAGATCCGCTCCGCCGATACGTCGGCGAGAAGTTCGTAACACGAAAGCACGGCGGCTTTCGTCTTTTCTTCGACCGAAAAGCCGAGCACCGAAGCAAAACGCAGGGCGCGGAGGATACGCAGGGCGTCCTCGCGGAAGCGGACGGACGGCTCGCCGACACAGCGGATCCGCCGTTTTTCGATATCTTCCCTGCCTCCGAAAAGGTCGGTGATCCCAAAAGTCGGATGATAGCACATCGCGTTTACGGTAAAATCGCGGCGGGAGAGGTCGGACGAAAGATCACGGGTAAACGTCACGTTTTCGGGATGACGGTGATCGGCATAATCCCCGTCCGTCCGATAGGTCGTGACCTCGACGGGTTCGCCTTCAACGATGACAGTCAGAGTACCGTGCTTCCGTCCCGTTTCGATCACCTTGAAATCCCCGAAAACGCGGAGCATTTCCTCCGGCGTCGCCGAGGTGGTCATGTCAAAATCGTGAGGAGAAAGGCCGAGCAGAAAATCGCGGACGGAACCGCCGACGACGTCGGCACGGAATCCGGCATTTTTCAGGGCTTCAAAAACGGCGCGGGCGCCGTTTGAAAGACGCATATCCATATCCTCTCTCCTTTCTGTCAAAATATTTTATCATATATCCTCTCTCTTGTCAACGAAACGCCGTGATTTTCATTGACACGGAAGACCTTTTCTGCTATACTGGGAACGATGTTATTATGAGGTGCTATATGAAACTTTCATCGACAACGTCTTCGCTTTTCGCCACGTTCGGCGAAGAAGACGGCATCAAGGTCGCAAAGGAGGTCGGTTTCGACGCTCTCGACCTCAATCTCATCCTGCCGACGCCGCCGCTCTACGAGAAAGACGGCTTTTTGAAATACGCCGACCGTCTCCGCAACGCCGCGGAAAAGGCGGGGATGCCGTTCAACCAGGCGCACGCACCGTTCCCGACCATGAAATTCAAAAACGGCGACACCGCAAAGCCGGACGAGGAATATAACGCGATCACGAGAAAACGCATCGAGGACGCGATCCTTTGCACCGGGCGGATCGGTGCCGAACAGATCGTCATCCATCCCGTCGATTTTCTCGGCAGAGCCGACGCCAAAGAGAGAAACATCGAGATCTACCGCTCCTTTGCCCCGATCGCCGAGGAAGCGGGCGTGAAGATCGCTCTTGAAAATATGTGGGGCTACCGCCCCGGCACGCGGCACATCGTCCCGAACGTTTGCAGCACCGGCGAAGAACTCGGTGCCTATTACGACGCGCTCCCGTCCTCGCGCTTTTCGGTCTGTCTTGATCTCGGGCACTCGGAACTGGTGAACGAAACGGCGGAAGCCGCGATCCTCGCGCTCGGTCACGACCGTCTGCACGCGCTCCACGTCCACGACAACGACAGTATGACCGACGGGCACACGATCCCCTATTTCGGCGTCATGAACTGGGAGAGGATCACGAAAGCCCTCGCCGATATCGACTACGGCGGCGACTTCACCTTTGAGGTCAACGGCGCCGCGTTTCAGCGGCTCGAAAAAGAGCCGAAAACGGCGTATTTCGCCTACGCCCTCCTGGCGCAAACAGGAAAGACGCTCATTGAAAAAATAGAAAAATACAAAGAAAAAAGACAATAATCGACAGAAAAAATATAACGATCCTCCCGCAGAACGGGGGGATCGTTATTTTTTGTTTCCGTTCTTCCCTGATCGGAAAGAACGGAAACCAAAAGAGTTAAGGTTTTGTGATTATCGAGAGGAAAACTGATTATCCGATCTCGGAAACGGTCCATACGCCGTTATCCGTATCTTCAACGGACTGATAATTTTCATCGAAAAGGTAAGAAGTCAGGTCGTCGGTATTCGGGCCTGCCGGGTTGAAGCCGTGGAAGGTACCGCCTTTGACTTTGATGCTTGCGTTTGCTTCATCGCCATTCTTGATATTCAGTACCCAATACCGACCGTTGTATTTCGCATCACTGCTGAACTCACCGCCTTCGATCACGATCTGTCCGACTTTTAGCGCGTAGATCGTCGAATTTCCTTTTCCTCCGTTATCAGCGCCGACGGTGAAGGTTCCACCTTTAATCGTAACGGTACCGTTCTCTACGCTAACTGCTTTGCTGTCATATCCGTTCTTTCCTGTAAACGTTCCGCCGGAGATCGTAATCTTCATCTTCTCATTGAACGTCGTGGGATTCACCGTGTCGATGACCGTCAAGGCATAAATGCCGGTGAACGAGCCACCGCTGATCGTTACATTGATCTCACAAGCGGTTGTATGCTGTGAAATAGCAAGGGCGGCGCCTTTAACGGTCGTTCCGTTTCCGTTTGCAGTTGCGCTGTATTCCGTAGCATTGGAAACAAGGGATCCGCCGGTGATATTCACCGTTCCCGCTCTGACTTCCACGGGAGTGGGCGCCGTGATGGTTCCACCGGAAATATTCAGCGTTCCGTCCTGCGGATGATAAATACCAGTTCCCGCAGAAGTGATGGAACCGCCGGTCACGTTGATCATCGTTCCCCAATACGCTTCCGAACCGTTACCGACGATACCGTAAGCCGCCGTCGTCGTAATGGTGGCTGCCGTCGTCAGAGTCGGTTTTGTATCCGTAACGATGGAAATGGCATCGACGACGGAATCAATTATGAACGTATCTTCCAACGTCACGTTACCCTGCTTCACATAAATCGCCGCATAAGCGTCAGAATTCGTGACTTTCAGCGTGCCGTTTCTTATGGTTAACGTCATATTTCTTCCAACGCAAATGGCGCCAACGTCACCGGATTTTGTCGAAGTGATCGTATGACCGTTCAAATCCAAAATAACATTCTTTACCAATACAGTGAATGTAATTTGAGAATTGACGGTAACGTCATCTAACAGTTTCCAAGTACCGTCTGAAGCCATAGAAGTGATGGAATCTTTATAAGTTGTCGTTTCGCCATTGGTAACCGAAGCAATCGCTTTTTTGACCGTAAGCGTTCCATTGGCAAAAGTAATGTCATAGTTTGCCGCTTCCAGTCCGGAGACCGTAATGACGTAAGTTCCGGCAACATTCTGTGTTTTGTCATAATCGCCAAAACCATAAACGGCATCTCCGGTCAGAACGGTTTTGGTTTCACCGTTGACAAATCCCGTTGCGGTATAGGCGCCGCTCGGGGTGTTTCCGGCAACAATGGTTTTTTTGGATGCCGCTACGGTGAGAGGTGCTTTTGCTATGACAAAATCAAAGGTCAAGTCGTCGGAAGATCCGTCGTCCCATGCATAATTGGTTTTGTCTTTGAGGGCAACGGTAATGACACTCGTGCCCGCACCGGTCTTCGTTAAATCACCGGTAATGGTATAAAGGAGGTCATTTGCCGCAAGCGTATAGGTCTGTTCCAGACCGGTGTACGTAAACTCCGTTGTGTCTGCGTTCGGTTTAGCGACTTTGATCGGGGTTTCAGCTTCTTCCTTCACGCCACAACCTTCGCGCTGACAAACGCGAGACTTTTTACCATGTGCCTCGTAGGTTGCATCAACGTCGATCGTCCAGTCACCAAAATCATGACCGAGTTTCGATCCGGTATCGACTACGGTGTCGGGTTCGGTACAATTGTCGTTGTCGCACTTTGCAGTCTTGGTACCGTCATTCAAACAGGTCGCGTCATTGTTAGATTCGTAATTTGTGAAAGAGTGTCCGAGTTTCGAGCCGGTATTGACTACGGTGTCGGTTGCGGTACAATTGTCGCACGTTGCAGTCTTGGTACCGTCAGCCGTGCAGGTCGCGTTACCGTCGGAGACATAAGTCGTGAACGAGTGATCAAGCGCGGGGATTTCTTCCGTTTCTTCATATCCGCAGGCACAAACGTGTTTTTTAAGTCCTTTGGTCGTGCAGGTCGCGGGAGTCACGGGTTCCCATGCGCTAAAGGTATGCTCGGCTTTACCGGCGAGCACGCCATGTCCGCAGGTATCGGCGTGCCAGTGGTAGGTCTCGTTACACGTCCAATCTTCCGAATAGGTGTGGTCGGTCTTTTCGGTTTCGCGCGTCTCTTCATATCCGCAGACGATGCAAGAACGTTCTTGCAGTCCTTTAGTCGAGCAGGTCGCTTCTTTTCCTTCCACGTCAGTCCACTTGCCGAACATGTGATTGCCAACATCGGCAAACACGTAATCACCGCAGGTCGCGGCACGCCAGTGCTGCTCTTCGTTGGACGACCATTCTTCGTCGTAGGTATGAGCACCCTCTTTTACTTCGCCGGACGCGAAGGTCTCGGTGCCTTTCGCTCCGCAGACGCAGGAGTAGTAATACTGCGCTTTCGCGGAGCAGGTCGCTTCGCTCGCCAGATAAACTTCGGTTGCTACTTCTTGATCGTAGGTATGATCGAGCACCGGGATCACAGTCACATCGGTGACTTCGTCACAACCCTCACGCAGACAATGGTGAGATTTCGAGCCCGCGGTCTTGCAGGTTGCTTCGGTATCAATCGTCCAAATGTCAGAGTAGTTGTGATCGAGTGCGTCGATATCCTGTGTTTCTTCGTATCCGCAGACGGCGCACACATGTTTTTCGCTGCCCTTTTCGGTGCAGTTGGGTTCATTTACGGTCTCCCAATCGCCGTATTCGTGTCCGAGTTCGTCGATCACAGTCACATCGGTGACTTCATCACAACCGTCGCGCAGACAATGGCGGGATTTCGAGCCCGCGGTCGTGCAGGTCGCGGGAAGATCAATCTTGAATTCCGACGAGAAGTTATGATCAAGCGCGTCGATATCGCGCGTTTCTTGATATCCGCAGACGACACAAGCACGGACCTGCGTTCCTTTGTCCTCACAGGTTGCGGGAGTCTCGGTAGTCCAAAGCCCGAACGTATGCCCGTCTTTATCGGCGACCCCGCCATGTCCGCAGATAGCGGCGTGATAATGCTCGTTTTCGTTATAAGTCCACTCTTCCGAATAGGTGTGGTCGGTCTTTTCGGTTTTGCGCGTCTCTTCATATCCGCAGACGATGCAAGAACGTTTTTGCTCTCCCTCATTCGAGCAGGTCGCTTCTTTTCCTTCCACGTCAGTCCACTTGCTGAACGTGTGAGCGGATTCACCCGAGATCTCCGTTACATGCTCACAGGAAGCGTCGTGCCAGTGGTGGGTCTCGTTATACGTCCAATCTTCCGAATAGGTGTGGTCGGTCTTTTCGGTTTCGCGCGTTTCTTTATATCCGCAGACGCGGCAAGAACGTTCTTGCAGTCCTTTAGTCGAGCAGGTCGCTTCTTTTCCTTCCACGTCAGTCCACAAACCGAAAATATGCTCGGTTTTGCTCGTGATAAGTTCGATATGTCCGCAGGTCGCGGCGTGCCAATGCTCGGTATCGTTACACGTCCATTCTTCTGAAAATGCATGGTCGATCATTTCGACTTCGCGCGTTTCTTCATACCCGCAGACGGTGCAAAGACGGTGTTCAACACCTTTCTTTGAGCAGGTCGGAGCCGTGACGGTCGTCCAGTCGCCGAAGGTGTGGACACCTTTATCCACGAAAAGATCGGTATGCTCGCAGGTAGCGGCGTGCCAATGCTCGGTTTTGCTGGACGACCACGTTTCGGCATACGTATGGTCGATCATATCCATATCGCGGGTTTCTTCGTATCCGCAGGCGGTGCAAAGACGGTGCTCGAGCCCTTTGCTTGCGCAAGTCGGAGCCGTCACAGTCTCCCATTCGCCGAACGTATGTTCCGCTTTATCCGCGAAAAGATCGGTATGCTCGCAGGTAGCGGCGTGCCAATGCTCGGTCTCATCATACGTCCAGGTTTCGGCGTACGTATGGTCGATCATATCCATTTCGCGGGTTTTTTCATATCCGCAAACCGTGCAAAAACTATGCTCGACGCCTTTGCTTCCGCAAGTCGGAGCCGTCACAGTCTCCCACGTTTCGAAAATGTGTTCCGCTTTATCCGCGATGAGGTAGGAATGTTCGCAAGTGGCAAAGCGCAGATGCTCGGTTTCACTGTACATCCACGTATCGGAGTACGTATGCGGAAGCATTTCGATCTCACGCGTTCCTTCGTATCCGCAAACGGTGCAATAACTGTGTTCAAGTCCTTTGCTTCCGCAAGTCGGTTCGGTCACAGTCTCCCATTCGCCGAACGTATGTTCCTCTTTATCCGCGAAAAGATCGGTATGCCCGCAGGTCGCAGCGTGCCAATGCTCGGTTTCGCTGGACGACCACGTTTTGGCGTAAGTGTGCGCCAATTTACTCGTCTGTCTGGTTTCTTCCAATCCGCAGACGGTACAAACGCGGTGTTCAAGACCTTTTTCTCCGCAGGTCGCGGCCGTCACGGTTTCCCATGCACCGAAAGTGTGCACGTTATGCTCCGGGACAAATTTCGCATATACCTTTATGCTTTTTGTGAAAGTTTCGTCGGCGAGAGAATCTGCTGAAAAGGGCGATTCCCACGTACCTTCGTCAAGGTACCAACCGTCAAAAGTATAGCCGTCTTTGACGGGATCCGCCATAATTTCGATTGTTTCATTTCCGCTTGTCCTGATGATATCGCGGACTTCTCCGTCCACGACAAATTCGATCGCGTATTCCACTTTTCCGCACGCGGCAAAAGCAAAAATCGCAATCAGACAAGACAAAGTCAGCGCAAGGATCTTTCCAATGTTCTTTTTCATGCTCAAAACCTCCGACCTTATTTTTTATCAAATTAAGTTCATATACTATGGTAATAGATGAACAAACAAGTCGCATTAACGCCAAAATGGGCGTATCATATAAGCGAAAAACATAGCGGAAGAAAAAAATTACTCTTCCTATCATATTTATATTGACAAGTTTTTTCGATTATGATATCATGTTTATATCATAACGTTCATCTATTACCATAATAGGCGGATTTTTTGCATAGTCGAAAATACAAAAGGAAACAGGAAAAAACTGTTTCCTTTTTTTGAGCGCGGCGACTTCACCTTTGAGGTCAACGGCGCCGCGTTCCAGCGGCTCGAAAAAGAGGCGAAAACGGCGTATTTCGCCTACGCCCTCCCGGCGCAAACAGGAAAGACGCTCATCGAAAAAATAGAAAAATACAAAGAAAAAAGACAATAATCGACAGAAAAAATATAAGGGAACAGAAAAATCTGTTCCCTTTTTGGATTGAATCTGATTTTTTCAAATGCCGCTCGGCAAAAACAACTAATAGTTAATAGTTATTAGTTGCGCCTGCGCTTAGCCGTTGACCATTTTGGCGATCTCCGCCGCGAAGTCCTCTTCTCTCTTCTGGAGGCCTTCGCCTTTGTCGTAACGAACGTAGCCCTTGACTTTGATCTCGCCGCCGAGTTCTTTGGCGACGGAGGCAACGTACTTCGCCACGGTCATGGAATCGTCTTTCACGTAAAGCTGATCCATGAGGCAGTTGGTCTCGTAGAACTTACCGAGTTTGCCGATGACGATCTTTTCGAGGACCTGAACGGGCTTGCCCGCCATTTTCGGATCCTGCTGCATCTGCTTGATGAGGATCTCTTTTTCCTCGGCGATCACCTCTGCGGGGACGGAATCACGGTCGAGATACTGAACGGGCATAGCGGCGGTCTGGAGCGCGACGTTCTTCGCGCACTCGGCAAAGCCGTCCTTGCCGGCGAGGTCGGTGTCAAAGGAAATGATGACGCCGGTCTGACCGAGGCCGTGGATGTAAGTGGATACGGTGCCTTCGACGACCGTGAAACGGCGGATCGAAAGTTTTTCACCGATCTTGTAGGTTTTTTCGGCAAGGGCGTCTTTCACGGTGCCCTCTCCGTTTGCCATGTTGCAGTCCATCAGGGCGTCAACGTCGGCAGGTTTGTTCGCGATGACGGTTTTCAGGATGTCTTTGACAAATTCCTGGAACACGGCGTTCTTCGCGACGAAGTCGGTTTCGGAGTTGACTTCGATGATCGCGGTCGTATCACCGACCGTCATGATATCGACAAGTCCCTCTGCGGCGATACGGTTTGCCTTTTTCGCGGTGGCAGCCATACCTTTTTCACGGAGGATCTTGACAGCGGCTTCAAAATCGCCGTTCGCGTCTTTGAGAGCGTTTTTGCAGTCCATCATACCGCAACCGGTCTGTTTTCTGAGCTCGGCTACGTCTTTAGCGGAAAATTCAGCCATTTTTCGTTCTCCTTTTATTCTATTATTCGGCGTCGGCAGCCGCGACTTCTTCCGCGGGTGCTTCCTCGGTCGCTTCGGCAGCGGGAACTTCTTCCTGTACACCGCCGTGTGCGGCGATCACGGCATCGGCAAGCGCGCCGCTGATCAGTTTGATGGCGCGGATGGCGTCATCGTTACCGGGGATGATATAATCGGCGTCGTCGGGATCGCAGTTGGTATCGACGATAGCCACGACGGGAATACCGAGTTTCTTTGCTTCCAGAACGGCGTTTCTTTCCTTGTGCGTGTCAACGATGAATACGCAGGAAGGAAGAGCGTCCATCTCTTTGATACCGCCGTATGCTTTTTCCAGATCGGCGATCTCTTTCTGTTTCTTCGCGACTTCTTTCTTGGGAAGAAGATCGAAGGTTCCGTCAAGCTGCATTTTCTCAAGATCCTTGAGGCGCTTGATGGATTTACGGATGGTGTGGAAGTTGGTGAGCATACCGCCCGGCCAACGCACATTGACGTAGTACATACCGCATCTCTGTGCTTCTTCGCGGATGGTCTCCGCTGCCTGCTTCTTCGTACCGATGAAAAGAACGGTGCCGTTCTCGGCGGCAACGGAAGAAACGAAATTGTACGCTTCCTCGAACTTCTTTACGGTCTTCTGAAGGTCAACGATATGAATACCGTTTCTCTGGGTGAAGATGTACTCTGCCATCTTCGGATTCCACTTCTTGGTCGGGTGACCGAAGTGAACGCCTGCTTCAAGCAACTGCTTGATCGTGATTTCGAACATTTTTCATGTTCCTCCTTGGTTTTTTCCGCCACGGCGTCCATTGCTGCGACTCTTTTGAGCACCGGCAACAAAGCCAAACGTCGTGTGAGATTTATTTTTCCGCGCAAGCGGACTCATGTATTATACATAAGCGCGCGTGAAATTGCAACGGTTTTGCAGGTGAAAAATAAATAATTTACAAAAAGTTCACAAATTGGATTCCGGAAATGAAAAATAAAGGCGCCGGAGGGCGCTTTCTCTTGCATTATCGGGATTTTTGTGCTACAATATCGGTATTCCAAGCGCGCGGAGGTCCTATGAAAAAGAGCATTGCGGCACGGTTTCTCGTTTTTTCATCCCTTTTTTATTTTCTCGCTTTCCTTTTGCCCTATTTTGCCGGATCCGGGTTCTTTTTCTATTTTGCCGACTTTTTTCAGCGCTTCGTGATCCTGCTCGTCCCGGTCGGGACGGCGGCGCTCCTGTTGCCCCGCGCCTATGAAGAAAAGCCGCGGCATCTTTTCTTATTCTCGTTTTTGTTTTCTCTGCCGATTACGGCTTACACGCTTTTGTCCGGCTATCTCGACGTTTTCGATTACGGATTTTCGACGGGCGGTGCCTTGCTCATCAGTCTTTGTCTGTCCGTTCTTTACGCGTTTTTCGTCGGGCTTTTGGTTTTCCTTGCTCTTCTGCTGTTGCGCTTTCTCCTTTCCCGCGTGAAAAAGGAAGACGCGGACGGGGGCAGCGCTTTCGATTTCGGAAAAAAAGTGCCGTTTTCCGTCGGGGTGATCAACGCCGTCTATACGCTCGGCACTCTGCTTTACGAGATCGTCAGCACCGCTATTTTCCTCTGCCGTTATTTTGACTCTTACTCTCTCTCGGAGATCCTCTATATCGGTTGTGTGATCCCTCTCATTTTCGCGTTTTTCTTCCCCGTTCAGAAGATCGCGGTCGGAATCGCACGCGGCGCGGAAAACGCGCGGAAATCATAACGCGGCGAACCTTTCGATCCCGTCTTTTTCGGTCAGTTTTTCCGCGTGTTCCCGGATGCAGGGAAAAAGACTTTTCGGCACGCTGTCGCCGTATTCGCACAGACAGAGATAATCCGCCTTTTTGTCCTCTCTTTTCAGGACCGTAAGATAATAACTGCCGTCCTCCCCGAGATAAACGTCGCTCTCTTCCCTGCCTCCCGAGGCAAGGACCGTCCGGGCCGCCATTTTCAGCAAATCGAGGTCGGAAAAACGATAGGTCAACCGCTCGGTTTTAAGCGTCGTCACCCTGTCACTCTCCTCGATTTTTCTGACGCCGGCGGGGGACAGTTTTCCGAGTTTTGTGACGAAGAGTTCCCCGCCGCCGTCCGTTTTCGGATACATCTGCAACAATACGCGTTCTTCCCCGACGTCAAACCGTTTTTCGGCTTTGGCTTCGTCGAGGATCTTCCAAAAGATCTTCCGGTACTTCGGATCGTCGTAATCCGTCCTTTCGGACGTGAGTCCGTAGTACGCCATGTCTTTCGCATCCAGCGTGATTTTCATTTTGTGATCGGAAATGATAAGATACCGCATATTCTCTCCTTATCATTCTATTATACGATCTTCCCCGCGACCTGTCACAGAACGGTGAGTTCGAGACCTTCCTCACCGTGCCGTACGGCAACAAAAACAAAACTAAAGGAAACGCCATGAACCGCAAAAAAATCCGATTTCTCACCTGCGGCGCCGCGATCGCCGCGCTCTATTTCGCCCTGACGCTTTTGTCCTCTCTTTTCGGGCTTTCGAGCGGGGCGATCCAATGCCGGCTTTCGGAAGCGCTGTGCATTCTGCCCGCCTTTTTGCCGGAGGCGGTCCCGGGACTTTTTCTCGGTTGTCTTCTGTCGAATCTTCTTTCCGGCAATATCTTTGATATTCTGATCGGCAGCGCGGCGACGCTGATCGGCGCCGTCGGCACGCGGCTTCTGCGCCGTGTCCGGTACCGCGTCCTGCTCCCGCTCCCCACCGTACTTGCCAATACGATTTTCATTCCCGCCGTACTTCTTCTGATGGCAAAAACGCCGTTTACGCCCGTCGCGTATCTGACTTTTGCCGCGACCGTATGCGCCGGTGAATGTCTTTGCGCACTTATTCTCGGTACTTTGCTCGACCGTCTGCTTCTTCGCTCACGCCTTTTCTCCAAGGAGGAATTATGGGAAAACTTCACACCTTCGAAAAAGAAAAACTGATCGTCGGCGTCATCTATCACGATCCCGCCGTTCTGGAGCGGGGACTTTCGATGCTCACGGACGCTTTCGGTCCCACCGACGACGTCACCGAGGAATTCTCCTTTTCCCGCGATTTTTCCACCTATTACGACGATGAGATCGGCGGGGAGGGCTTCCGCCGCATTTACAGTTTCGAGACGCTCGTCGATCCCGCAAGGCAGGCAGAGATCAAGACTTTGACCAACGCGATGGAAAAAGAACTCTCGGTCGGAGAGGATCGGAAGATCAATCTCGATCCCGGATTTCTCAACATCGGACGCGTCATGCTCGCGACGACGAAGCCCGCGTATTTCCGTATTCCCCTCGCGGACGGTATCTACACCGAACTGACGCTCTTTTACGGGCGCGGCGTATGGAACAAGTTGCCCTGGACCTACCGCGATTATCAGAGCCCGCTCGTGCAGGAATTTCTCACGCGGGTACACAAAAAATATCTCGCGCAAAGAAAAGATGCGGCAAAGAACCCCTGACCTTTCAAAAGACACGGAATTTTTCCGTGTTTTTTTATTGACAAAGAAACGGGCTTGTGATATAATGAAACCGCAAGTTTCTTCAAAAGAGGTGCCGCATGAGACCGATCAATCTCGATAAACTCGAAAAGCTCGCGGATTATATCCGGGAATACGCTTTTGAAAACAACGGCGATATGCCCGCGCTTTCCGAGATCATGGAGGCGCAGCGTCTTTCCAAGGCGACGGCGTACCGCTATCTTCTCCTGCTGGATGAAAAAGGCGTCGTGCGCTACAACGGAAAAGGCACCCTCGATCTTCCCGACAAGAACAATTCGCAGAAAAAATACCACTCGATCCGCCTCCCGATCTTCGGCAGGATCATCTGCGGCACGCCGGAGGAGGAAGAACAGTATAACGAGGGATACCTCGCCGTTCCCGAAGAATGGGTGGAGGGCGACTGCTTTCTGCTCCGCGCGAAAGGCGATTCCATGGCGGACGTCGGCGTCGGCGCGGGCGATCTCGTCCTCGTGAAAAAAACGAACGAGGCGCAAAAGGGACAGATAATCGTCGCGCTGACCGAGGACGGCAACACGCTCAAGCGTCTGGATTACGAAGACGGCAAGCCGATTTTGCGCGCCGAAAACCGGACGTATCAGCCCGAAAAGCGGATTATCCGCCCGAAGCGGCTTGAAATACAGGGCATCGCGCTGAAAATCATCAAGGATATTGCGTGACGCTTTGCGGAAAATGCCGTTTCCCGCCGACGAAAGAGCAAAAGGAAGAAAAATCATGACACCGTACGAGAAAATTGACAAAGGTGAGAAAAATGGAAAATTTTGAATTGCTTGAAAAGATCATGGACGTCTGTGCCATGCTTGACGCCGACGAGTTTCCGGAACTTTGCGCATATCTGGATTCCGTCACGGATGAAGTGCGCGGCGTTACGGAGGATGCGTATGAATTAGCCAATCGGATCCTTTTGTGCGATAAGCCGTCTCTCCTTCCCCCGTTCATCCGGGATTTCATCGTGGAACTCTTCGAGGACGCATTCGACGCGGGTAACGCGGAAGCCATGAACGATCTCGGGGCACAGTATTACGACGGATCCCGCGGCTTTGAGCAGGATTTTTCAAAAGCCGTCCGTTGTTACGAACTCGCGGCGGAAAACGGGAGCCGGCAGGCGCAGGAGAATCTCGGATATTGCTATTATTACGGCAGGAATATGCCGGTGGATTACGAAAAGGCGTTCCATTATTTTGCACTCGGCGCGTTCGAAGGTCATTTGATTTCTCTTTACAAAATCGGTGATATGTACGCCGCCGGATATTATGTGCAAAAGAACGAAAAAGAGGCTTTCCTGATCTACGAGCATTGTATCCACAGCATGACGGACGCGGCGGCACCGATCGTGGCAGGCCCCGTTTTTCTCCGTTTGGCTCGGTGTTATCTTGACGGAAAAGGGACGGAAAAAGACGCAAAATCTGCCCTGATTTGTTTTCAAAAAGCCGAGACTTTCCTCTACGATATGGTAAAAAACGGTGACACGATGTACAAAAAAAGTCTTCTTGCCGCCATCGAAGGACAAGCAGCGGCAAGAAACGTTCTGCTTTCGCGGCTTTCCGAGAAACAATGGCTGGACGGAAAGCGCGATTGATCACGGACAACGCCGGATAGCGGCGTAAAGCAAAAAACACCGTATCGTTGGCGTGGCGTATGCGTATTTCCTGAAGAAAAACAATATCCATATTCTGAATGCAAAATGAAGTGAGGTGTCCCGGGGTGACCGACTGTAAATATCCGATTGCCAAGTGCCCGAAGTGCGGGCGGACGATCGTTTACTCGGACGATCCGAGGGACAAAAAGAACGTGAGTCTTTGCGAGGCGACGGCAGATTATCACGGAAGAACCGTGCTTTGCGCCAAGTGCAAGACCATGCTCGCCATCATCGAAAAGCCGAAAGCGGCAAAAGACGTGACCCGCGTTCCCATCGTGAACGCCGATTTCTGAAAGCAACGGGAAAACGGACGTCATAAGAACGACCGATCCGGGAAAGGATACCAATATGGAAAACGCCATCAGAACCCTCGCGGCATATATCGAAGAATCGGAAAACATCATTTTTTTCGGAGGTGCCGGCGTTTCCACCGAGAGCGGCGTGCCCGATTTCCGGAGCAAAGACGGACTTTACAACCGGAAAAACGTCGGGTTTGAGGGATACACGCCGGAATATCTGCTCAGCCATACCTGTCTTGCCGAAGAGCCGGAGGTGTTTTTCGAGTTTTACCGTCAGAAAATGGACACGCGGAACGTCGAGCCGAACGCCGCGCACCGTTTTCTCGCGGAACTGGAACGCCGGGGAAAACTGAAAGCCGTCGTGACGCAGAATATCGACGGTCTGCATCAGCGCGCCGGAAGCAAAACGGTTTACGAGATCCACGGCACGACGATGCGCAACTACTGCTCCGCGTGCGGAAAATCCTATCCCGGCGACTTTATTTTCACGTCGGACGAGAGCGTTCCGCGATGCGCCTGCGGCGGTGTCGTGCGCTGTGACGTGACACTCTACGAAGAGCAACTGCCGGCGGCGGCAGTCGAGGGAGCGATCAGAGCGATCCGCAGCGCTGATATGCTGATCATCGGCGGCACTTCCCTGACCGTTTACCCCGCCGCTTCGTATATCGGTTATTTCGGCGGGAAGCACCTCGCCATCATCAACCGCGATCCCGTCAACGTCCTTCTGCGTCCCGGTCAAGATATCGGGATCCGCGACTCGATCGGCAAAGTATTCTCCGCCGTCGAAAAATATTTATAATTTATCAAAGGAAAAGTGAGCCATCCTCCCGTCGGTGAAAACGGGAAACGCGGGTGAGTGTCAAAGACGTCTTTGCGTTTTTGCCTCACCTTTTTTTATTTTGAAACTCACAAAAACCGTTATGAAAACCAAATCTTATCTCTGTATTGATCTGAAAAGTTTTTACGCGTCCGTGGAGTGCGTGGAACGCGGGCTCGACCCGTTCAAAGTCAATCTCGTCGTCGCCGATCCCGAACGTGGGGAGGGGACGATCTGTCTCGCCGTTTCGCCGGCGATGAAAGCCCTCGGCGTCCCGGGACGCTGTCGCGTTTTCGAGATCCCGAAAAACATAAAATATATCAAAGCACCGCCGAGAATGCAGTTATATCTGCAAAAATCCGCCGAAATTGTAAGCACTTATTTGCAATTTGTGAGCCCGGACGATCTGCACGTCTATTCGATCGACGAATGTTTCATCGACGCGACGCCGTATCTTTCGCTTTACAAAACGACGGAAAAGGGCTTTGCCGAAATGCTTCGCGGCGCGGTTTACGAAAGGACGGGGATCTGCGCGACGGCGGGGATCGGAACCAATCTTTTTCTCGCCAAAGTCGCCCTCGATATCGTGGCGAAGCACGTGCCGGATCACATCGGCGTTCTCGACGAAGAGCGTTTCAAGGCGACGCTCTGGCATCACCGTCCTCTGACGGATTTCTGGAACATCGGACCTGGGACGGCAAAGCGGCTCGCACACCTCGGCGTCTATGATCTTCACGGTGTGACCACTCTGCCGGAAGCGGCGCTTTTTCACGCTTTCGGGGTGAACGCGCGATTTCTCATCGACCACGCGAACGGCGTCGAACCCTGTACGATCGCCGAGATCAAGGCGTACGTACCGAAGAGCACTTCCCTCTCGGGCAGTCAGATCCTTTTCCGTGACTACGGCTTCGACGAGGCGCTGCTCGTCCTTTCGGAAATGGTGGAAACCATGACGCTCGATCTTGTCCGCCGTAAACAACAGACGGCGCAGATCGGTCTTTTCGTCGGTTATTCCGCCGACCGCGCCGAGCCCGCCTCGAAGTCCTTAAAACTGCGTGAACCGACACAGTCCTATAAAAGACTCGACGCCCTCTTCGAATCGGCGTACCGCGAGATCGTGAAAACAAACATGCCGATCCGCCGTCTTTGTATTTCCATGGGGAAACTGACGTCCGAGGGGATCGGTCAGTTCGAAATGTTCTCCTCCCGCGAGGAAGAGGACAAGGAACAAGCCCTCATGCGCGCGGTGATAAAACTGCACGACCGATACGGCAAAAACAGTATTCTGCGCGGACGCGACTTTGCCCCCTGTGCGACGCTGCGCGACAGAAACGAAATGATAGGAGGTCACAAGGCGTGAATGAAAGAACGACTCCGGCGAGCCGTGCCGTGCAATTCTCGGCGTTCGACGCCCTCAAAGGATTTGACGCGCTGATCGCGGAAAATCTGAAAATCAAAGAAGCGCGCCGCGAACTCTCGGAAGATGTCATCGCCGCCATCTCGGAAGAACTCGGAAAAATCCAAAAAGGCGCGACCGTCAAAGTCACGTATTACAAGGACTTTTGCTATCGGACGGCAGAGGGCACCGTCACGGCGATTGATCCCGTCTTCTCGTATCTTATGATCGGAAAAGAAAAGATCCTTTTTTCAGACCTTTCCGCCGTCGCGATTCTCGGAGAAAACGAATAAAAACGCCGCTTTGGCAAAGAAAAAACAGCGTCGGTACGGTTTTTCGTACTTTCGCTGTTTTTTGGATCTTCCCCACGGGAAAAGCGGGGATCAGTTGTCCCAGTTGGTGTAAACGGCGTTCACGTCGTCGTCCTCGTTGAACTTATCGAGCATTTTTTCCATGTTCTCGATATCGTCGGGATTGGTGAGTTCCACGTAGGTGGAGGGCACCTTCGCGAGGTCGGCGGTGTCGATCTTGTATTTCTTCTCCATGATCGCGTCTCTGACGGCGTCAAGATCGGCGGGCGCGGTGTAAATGGTGTACTCGCCCTCATCGCACTTGATGTCCTCGGCGCCGCAGTCGAGCGCGTCCTCCATGATCGTATCTTCGTCGATCTCGCCGTCCTCGTCCAGGATGGTGATGACGCCTTTTTCCTCAAACATGAAGCTGACGGAGCCGTTCTGTCCCATATTGCCGCCGTACTTATTGAACCACGCGCGGACGTTTCCGGCGGTGCGGTTTCTGTTATCGGTCGAAGTCTCGACGATGATGGCGACGCCCGAGGGACCGTAACCCTCGTAGCTGATCTCCTCGTAAACGATATCGTTGTTCTCGGAGAACTTCTTGATCGTGCGCTGAATGTTTTCGTTCGGCACGTTGTTCGCCTTGGCTTTCGCGATGAGGTCACGGAGTTTTCCGTTGACGGTGGGATCGGGGCCGCCGGCTTTGATGGCTACCGCCATCTCTTTACCGATTTTGGTAAAGATCTTCGCCTTCGCGGCATCGGATTTTTCTTTCTTGTGTTTGATGTTGTTCCACTTGGAATGTCCTGACATAAATCCTCCTTGTTCCGTTCTACGGAAATCTCATATTTTTTCGGGTGTCTGCATACAGATCAGACGCAGCGCGGTTTTCAGCACGCGGTTGGTCGCCTCGGTGAGCGCGATACGGCTCTGTCGGAGTTTTTCGTCCTCACAGGTGAGGATCTTGCAATCGTGATAAAACGCGTTATACGCCGCGCAAAGATCGAGAATATAACGGGTGACGACGCTCGGCTCGTAATCGGAAAGCGCCTGACAAACGCGCTCCGGGAAGAGCGAGATTGTCTTCGCGAGTTCAAAATCCGCGTCCGTCAGCACGGCGTCCGTCACGCGATGCTCTCCCTCGGTTTTTTCGAGGAGGGAGCACGTCCGCGCGAAGGTGTACTGGGCGTAAGGCCCGGTGTTTCCGTCAAAGGAAAGCGCGTCTCCCATCATGAAATTGATGTCGCGCATTCGGTTATTGGAAAGGTAGTAGAAGACGATCGCGCCGACACCGACTTTTTCGGCGATGGCACGGCATTCCTCGGGATCCTTGTGCTTCTCCGCCGTGATATCGTAAACGCGGCTGATCGCCTCGGCGAACAGATCTTTAAGCAAAATCACGTTTCCCGTCCTCGTCGCGAGTTTCGCACCGTTGATACTGACGGTGCCGTACGGGACGTGAACGAGTTTATCGTACCAGTCGTAGCCCATCAGTTCCACGACCTTGAACCACTGCGCGAAATGGAGCGACTGCGCGGCGCTCGTGACGTAAACGGCTTTGTCGAAATGATACGTTTCCTGCCGGTAAACGGCGGCCGCGATGTCACGCGTCGGATACAGGGTACTGCCGTCCCGCTTCAGGATCAGGCAGACGGGCATTCCGTAAGCGTCGAGGTTGACGATGGAGGCGCCGTCGTCAAGCGTCAGAAGTCCCATATCACGGAGTTTCTGCACCTGCGCCGGCATCTTGTCGGTATAGAATGACTCGCCTTTGTAACTGTCGAATTCGATGCCTAAAAGCCGGTAGGTCTTCTGATATTCCCTGAGACTGATATCCACGAACCGGCGCCAGAGCGCGAGGTTCTCCTCGTTTCCGTGCTCCAGTTTCGCAAATTCTTCGCGGGAGGCGTCGGCAAGGTCGGAGTGCTTCTTCTTTTCGGCTTCCTCGGGGGAGAGTCCCGCGACGCTCGCTTCTTCCTCGGATTTGATCTCGTTATTGATACGGACGTAGAGCGCAACGAGGGCGTCCACGCCGCCGTTTTCGATCGCCTCGGGATCGCCCCACTTCTTGTAGGCGACGATCAGTTTTCCGAACTGGGTGCCCCAGTCACCGAGGTAGTTGATACCGACGCAGCGGTATCCCGCGAACTCGTGGAGCAGTTTCAGCGAATGGCCGATCACGGTCGTACCGAGATGCCCGATATGAAAAGGTTTGGCGACGTTGGGGGAAGAATAGTCGAAAACGACGGTCTTTCCCTCTCCCGTCATGGGAGAACCGTATTTTTCACCCTGCTCTTTCACGGCACCGACGACGCGGGCGGCGAAAGCCGTTTTCGCGATCTTGAAATTGAGATAACCGCCCGCCGTGTTGACCTCTTTGATCTCATCGGACGCGATCGCGCCGGCGAGTGCCCCGGCAATATCCGCGGGGGAACGGCGGAGCGTCTTGGATAGGCGGAAACAGGGCAACGCCACGTCGCCCATCGCGGTATCCGGCGGATATTCGAGCATCGCGAAGATCTCGTCCGCCGTCAGGGCGGCGCCGGGAAAGCAGGAAGAAACGGCTTCTTCGATCTTCTCTGCCAGTCGTTTTTTGAAAATTAACATAAAATCCCTCTGTCGGTTTTATCGTACGCGGAAAGATCGGGCTCGCCGCGTTCAAGGATCACGGAAACGAAAGTCACGTCTTTGGCGATCGCCCGCAGGAACGACGAAAAGCCGTCGGTCAGATAAAAATCGCCGTCGCGCTCAAAAACGCGGATCTTCGTGCGGAAAAACGTCATTCTGACGTTGCTCGGAAGATAGAGGCGCTTCGGGCAAAGGAGGACCTCCTTTTTCCACTTGCCTTTCTGCCATTTTTCATAACCGGAAAGGATGCGCGCCGCGATCTCTTCGGGCTTGGCAAACGTGGTGTCAATCACGAGATCGTAGTTGAAAAGGTCCTTGATATCGACGCCGTACCGTTCCGAATATCTTTTTTTCTCGCTGGCGCGGCGGGCCTTCGTCTCTTCCAGCGTATCGGAAAGCGTCGATGCGTGTTCGCCGACGCGGTTTGCCTCCATGATGCGTTTCGCCGCCTCTTCGGGATCGGTGGCGAGATAGACGCGGAAGGTGTCCGCGGTAAAATGCCACGCCATACGGGAATCTATGATGAGCGTCCTCGGATCGGCGGAAAGCGCGACGAGCCCGTCGTCGATCTCTTTGTCGATCTCGGGGTGCGTCTCCATATAGACGTTAAGTTCGGTAACGGTCATTCCCCGGCGCTGTGCCACGGTCCTGACGATCGTTCCCGTCGAATAGATCTCGGCTCCGATCTGCTCTCGGAGAAGCGCCGCGACGGTGCTTTTTCCGCTCCCGAGTTCTCCTGCCAGGGATATTTTGTTTCGCATAGACAAAGACCGCTCCTTTAATGCACATAAATATCTATTATAAGGGATTATAACCCAAAATGCACCGTAAGTCAAGGACTTTCGCAAAAAGTTATTGTCATTTTCCTTGACAAAAACCGCCGTCGGGGCTATAATGGTAGCGGTAAAACAGGCATTTTCGGAGGGGAGGTTCCGGCGTGAAAAAGAAGACCGATTTTCTATCTGCCGTAACGGACGCGTTTTCGCGCGGCGTGTTGCGGATGATCGTTTTTTCAAAGCCGAACGACGGCTTCCCGAAGAAGATCACGGGTAAGCCGAAGAAAAACGGCAACCGCGACCTTCTGGTCCTCGAGTCCCTGCTTCCCTCTTCCACCGTTTCGCAGAAAAACGTCACGCCGAGCGCGTTTTTTGAAGTTCTTACGCCGCTTTTCGACGGCTTCACGCAGGTCGATCTTCTCACCTCTCTCGGTGACGCGGAGTTCCGCGTCGTCAAAGGAGGAAAGGAAGTCTATCCCGGGCTTTCCGCTCTGTTGACGAAACTGCAGTCGGACGGGGGGATCGCCGCCGCGTTTGACGATATCGACCGAAAGAAGAACTATCTATTGCGCGGGGACGAGCCCTTTCTCTTTGCTCTCGGCATCAGCGACGCCGCCGGCAGAGTGCACGACAAAATGCAGGGCAAGTTCCGGCAGATCAACCGTTTTCTCGAACATATCGAAGACGCCTACCCGAAACTGCCGGCGGATAAACCGCTTCTGATTTACGACCTTTGCTGCGGCAAAAGTTATCTCAGTTTTGCCGTCTATTACTATCTGACCGAGAAAAAGCGCCGGGACGTCAGACTGCTCGGCATCGACCTCAAGGAGGACGTGATACGGTACTGTCAGAAAGTCGCCGACGCGTCGGGATTTTCCGGAATGCGTTTTGAGGCGTCGGACATCCGTAAAACGCCAAAGGGAGAAACGCCGGATATGGTCATTTCTCTGCACGCCTGCGATACGGCGACGGATATCGTCCTCGACAACGCGGTAAGACTCGGCGCGCCCGTCATTTTTTCGACGCCCTGCTGTCACCGCTATCTGACGGGAAAGATCACCTCTGCCGAATTGTCTTTCATCACGAAGTACCCGCATCTTTCGGGGAAACTCGCCGAAGCGGCGACCGACGCCCTGCGCGCCCTGCGTCTCAAAGCCGCGGGATATTCCGTTTCCGTCGTGGAACTGACCGATCCGACGGACACGCCGAAGAACACCCTCATCCGCGCTTTCAAAACGAAAAGTCGGGATGAAGCGGCACAAAAGGAATATGAAGACACGCTGCGTTTCCTGCTCGGGGACGGTGCTTCCGCCTATCTGAAAGGCATTATTTGACTATTATTCTTTACATTTTGGTGGATTATGGATTCTTTTTATCACACGACTGACGCAAGCGAAACCGAAAAAATCGGCGAAGCGCTGGCGCGCGAACTGCTCGGTCAGGGAAAGACGCGCGCCGTCGTCGCGATGCGCGGAGAGATGGGCGTCGGGAAGACGGCGTTCGCCCGCGGATTCGCGGCGGCTCTCGGTATCAAAAGCGTCAAGAGCCCGACATATACCGTCGTCAATGAATACAAGGGCACTCCGCTTCCCCTGTTCCATTTCGATATGTACCGCATCACGGGGGATGACGATCTGTATTCCGTCGGCTTCTTCGACTATCTTTCCCGCGACGGTTTCTGCCTTATCGAATGGAGCGAAAACATCGACGGCAATCTGCCGGGCGACGCCGTCACCGTGACGATCCGTCGGGTGGGCGATTCCAACGAAAGAAATATCAGCATTGAGGGGGCTTGCCTATGAAAATACTCGCACTGGAAAGCACGGCAAAAGTCGCCTCCGTCGCCGTCACCGACGACGAAAACGTCCTCGCCGCCGAAACCTCCGACGGCTGCTTTACCCAAAGCGAGGTCCTGCTCCCCGCGGTCGAGCGTCTGCTCGCCGCCGCACACCTTTCGATCTCCGATATCGAACTTTTCGCGGTCACGAGAGGCCCCGGCTCTTTCACGGGTGTCAGGATCGGTGTCGCCACGGTCAAGGGGCTGGCGTTCGGCAGGAACGTGCCCTGCGTCGGGATCTCCACGCTCTCTTCCCTTGCCGAAAACCTGCACGGCTTTGAGGGACTTATCGTCCCCGTTATGGACGCGAGACGCGGCGAAGTCTATACCGCGCTTTTCCGGGGTGATAAAGACGGGATCACGCGGCTGACGGAAGATACGGCGATCGGCTTTTCCGACCTCTTCGCCCTCATCGAAAAGCAGGATATCCGTCCGATCTATTTTGTCGGCGACGGCTATCAGCCCGTCATGGACGCGTTTTCCGACTCCGGGCTTCCGATCGAAAACACCCCGGAGGCATTGCGTCCCGAAAACGCCGTTTCCACCGCCCGCGTCGCCCTTCTCGAATACCGCAAAGGAAACGCGACGACCGACGTTCTTCTCTCCCCCTCTTATCTCCGTCTTCCGCAGGCGGAACGTGAACGCCTCGAGCGTCTGAAATCGAATTCATAACCGAAAGGAAACTATATCATGCGTAAAATCTTCATCGGCGCCGACAGCGCGGGCTTTCTTCTGAAAGAAGAAGTCAAAAAATATCTGACCGAAAAAGGATACGAAACGATCGACTGCGGCACGGACTCCGAGGCGTCCTGCCACTATCCGATCTTTGCTTCCGCCGTCAGCGAAAATGTACAGAAAGATCCCGAGGGCTCCTTCGGCATCCTCATCTGCGGCACCGGCATCGGTATGTCCATGTGCGCCAACAAATACAACGGCATCCGCGCCGCCGTCTGCGGAGATACCTATTCCGCGAAAATGACGCGTCAGCACAACGACGCCAACGTACTCTGTATGGGCGCACGCGTCATCGGTTCCTGCCTCGCGCTCGATATCGTGGACGCGTTTCTCTCGAACGACTATCAGGGCGGCCGCCACGCGATCCGCGTCGGTATGATGGCGGATATTGAAGCCAAACAGAAATAATGTAAAAACGATAAAAAGACTTGCCGGGGATTGTCCGGCAAGTCTTTTTCTTTTTTCATCCCGAAAAACCTACGTTAAATATTTTTGTGTAACGCTCAAAAATCTTTAACATAATTCCCGTGCTTTTTGGTTAAAAGAAAAACAAAAATTGCCGGGTATGATCCGGCAATTTTAACCCCGCGAAAAACGGGGCAAGAGCGTTTTTTGCGGTTGTGCGCGTCGGTAAAACGGTACTACCGCTTTTCGAGATACTCGAGGAAAAAGCGGAACGCCGACGGAACGGCGTAGGTCTTTTTGATCTCCTCTTTCGACGCGAAAAGGAAATCGCCGGGTGCGGACAGTCTGACGGCGTAGCCCGTCATGTGCCACTCCACGTGAGTGAAAACGTGCGTCGCGTTTCCTATCGGCGTGACGAGGACGGGGGACGCCCCCTGCTCGGTGAGAAATCTGCGGGCGTCGTCCGGCGAAAGCGCGCCGACGCAATTCGGAAATTCATAAAGCCCCGCGAGCAGTCCTTTTTCCGGGCGTTTGCGGATGGCGTATTTTCCGTCATTTTCCAACAGAAATACGGTTAGATCGAGGATCTTCCTCGGCTTTTTCGGCGAACGGTACGGGAAAAGCGGCACGAGGTTTCCGCGATTCGCAAGACAGATATCCGAAAGGGGACACGCCGTACAATGTGCCTTTCCGTTCGGGATACAGACGTTTTCGCCGAGCTCCATCCATGCCTGCGTCAGGAGCGACGCCGCTTCTCCGTCGGGATAGACCGTCCGCAAAAGATCGGTGACGTGTGACTTTGTCGCCGGGACAAGGACGTCCTCCGGGATCGTCAGAAGCCGCGTCACGACGCGCAGGACGTTTCCGTCCACGGCGGGCGACGGCTCTCCGAACGCGATGGAAGCGATGGCGCCGGCGGTATATTCCCCGATGCCGGGCAGTTTTTGCAGTTCTTTCGCGGTTTTCGGAAACCTGCCGTCAAAATCGCGGACGAGGATCACGGCGGCTTCTTTGAGATGCCGGGCGCGGCTGTAATAGCCGAGTCCCTGCCAGAGTTTCATGAGCGTATCGTCATCGACCGCCGCCAGATCGGACAGCGTCGGGAGCGCCTTCATAAACCGCTCGTAATACGGGATCACGGCGGCGGTGCGCGTCTGCTGGAGCATACTCTCGGAGATAAAAACACCGTAAGGGGAAACGGTTTCCCGCCACGGAAGTTCTTTCTTGTTATCGGGGTACCAAAGAAGGAGGCGCGATACCGCGGATTTCAGTATTTCGTTTTTTTCGTTTTCCATAGCGCTCTCCTTTCCTTGAAATTATACCGCAAAACGTCCCTTTTGTCAAGAAAAGCCCGCCACCGGAGTGACGGGCATACGCTATGATATTTTTTGATTATTCCTTGGTCTCTTTCTTATCGAAAGCGTGAACGAGCAAGTTCGTCAGGATACCGAGAATCAGAGCAACGGCGATAGCGGTGAGTTTGATCTTACCGAAGAGGAGAGCCATACCGCCGATACCGGTGATGAGGATAACGGATACCGGGAAAAGGTTCTTGTTGTCGCCGAGATCGACGCCCTGGATCATCTTAAGACCGGATACGGCGATGAAACCGTAAAGGGAGATGCAAACGCCGCCCATGACACAAGAGGGGATGGACGAAAGCAGGATGGTGAAAGGAGCGAGGAAGGACGCAACGATCGCCATCAGTGCCGTCGTGAAGATGGTCACGACGGAAGCGTTTCCGGAGATTGCGACGCAACCGACGGATTCACCGTAAGTGGTGTTGGGGCAACCGCCGAAGAACGCGCCGGCGATGGAGCCGACACCGTCACCGAGGAGAGTCTTGTCAAGACCGGGATCTTCGAGAAGGTCTTTTTCAATGATGGAGGAAAGGTTCTTGTGGTCTGCGATGTGTTCGGCGAAGACGACGAACGCAACGGGGATATAAGCAACCGCGATGGTACCGACGTACTGACCAGTGAAGAGGTCACTTCCGAAACCCTTGAAAGCTTTGATAAAGGTGAAATCGGGATACCAGCTCTTGATATCGGAGAGAGCGTTGAACGCCGTGAAGTCGATGATCTTAAGATCGTCAACTTTCGCGAGGATACCGATGACGGTGAAGATCGTAGCCAGAACGTAGCCGGCACCGATACCGATAACGAACGGGATCATTTTGACCATTTTTTTACCGTAAACCGAGCAAACGATGACGGTTGCGAGAGTAACCAGACCGCAAAGGAAGCAAACAAGACCTTTGGCGCCCATGACGTAAGCAGAATTGTCACCGTCATAGAGGACACCGGCGTTGCCGCCGACAGCGTCTTTGACGGCGTTACCCGCGAGGGAAAGGCCGATGATAGCGACGGTCGGGCCGATGACGACGGCGGGCATCAGTTTTGCGATCCATTTAACACCGCAGAATTTGACGATAAAGGAAAGCGCCACGTAAACGAGACCGGCGAATACCGCGCCGAGAAGAAGGCCGGCAAAACCCGCGACGGAGTTTGCGTACGCACCGGCGAACGCCGTGCTCATGGAGCCGAGGAACGCGAACGAGGATCCGAGGAACACGGGGCTCTCAAATTTCGTGAAGAGGAGGTAAACGAGAGTACCGACGCCGGCACCGAACAGGGCGGCGGAAGCGCTCATACCGTTACCGATGATGGCGGGAACGGCGATGGTAGCAGCGAGGATAGCCAGAAGCTGCTGCAGGGCGAAAACGAGGATCTGCTTGAACGAGGGTTTGTCTTTGACATTGTAAACGAGTTGCATTTTCTTTCCTCCGATTTTTTATTGTGAAAAAGAAATCTCCTGCCGCAAGGGCAAAAAAAAATCTTGCCGTCGGCAAGAATACAACGTCCCCCCGCTATAATACTCTATAGCAGAAAGGTATTTTGAATCTTGTCGGCATCTCTGTACCGCACTTAAAGATTTCTGTTTTCCGGATTTATTATAGCACAGCGGTTTTCAAATGTAAAGACTTTTTTCGATTTTTTCCGATTTCCTCTATCTTGCACAAGGAAGCCCCATCTTTTTCTTGCTTTTTGAGCAAAATTGTGCTAAAATCGGGGAAACGAGGTGATGACGTGGAAATCGAATACAAAAGATCCGCCCGCAGAACGCTCGCCATCCAAGTGACGGGGGACGGTTCCGTCCGCGTCCTGATGCCGACGCGCTTTCCGATGGAAGAGGCGGAAAGATTCGTTCTCTCAAAACTGCCGTGGATCCGGAAAACGCAGAAAAAAAGGCGGGCGCTCACAGCGCTTGCCGTTCCCTTTACGGAAGAAGAAAAAGCCGCGTTTTTTAACGAAGTCAAAGAAAAGATCGAAAAGAAAGTGCAGAGTTACGCGGAAAAGATGGGCGTTTCCTACGGAAAAATACGCGTCCGCTATATGCGGTCGCTTTGGGGCAGCTGCACCAAGTGTGGGGATCTCTCATTCAACGCTCTGCTCGGCGCGGTGCCGGTGGAGGTCTATGACTACGTCGTCGTACACGAACTTGCCCACCGCAGGGAGATGAATCACTCGGCACGCTTTTATCAGGAAATCGAAAAGATCCTACCATATTATAAAGAGCCCCGCAAATGGCTCAAAGACAACGGACGCGTTCTCATGGCACGCGCCTTTCCCGAAACGGGAGAAAGGGAGAAAAAATGAAAATCCTCGTATTGAACGGAAGCCCGAGACCGAACGGCAATACCGCCCTCGCCATCGCGGAAATGAAAAAGATCTTCGACGCGGAGGACGTCGCCTGTGAGATCATCAACGTCGGGCAGGAAGATATCCGCGGCTGCGTGGCTTGTCTCAAATGCCGAGAACTCGGAAAATGCGTTTTTGACGATACCGTCAACGTGATCGCCGATAAGTTCAGAGAGGCGGACGGTCTTTTAATCGCGTCACCCGTCTATTTTGCGTCCGCGAACGCGACGCTCATCGCCCTGCTCGACCGTCTTTTTTACAGTTCGTCTTTTGACAAGACGATGAAAGTCGGCGCCGCTTTCGCCGTCGCGCGCCGCAGCGGTCTCACCGCCACGGTGGATGAACTTCAGAAATATTTTTCCATCAGCAGTATGCCGATCGCCACGGCGCGGTACTGGAACAATCTGCACGGCGCCAAACCCGGCGAAGCCGCAGAAGACGCGGAGGGCATGCAGACCGCGAGGATCCTCGCGCGGAATATGGTATTTCTGATGAAGAGTATCGCGCTCGGCAAGGAAAAATACGGTCTGCCGCAGGCGGAAGCGCCGATCAAGACCGGTTTTGTGAGATAAAAAGATCCCCGGAGCAGCCGTTCTGCCCCGGGGACTTTTTATCATAATTTGTACATAGCGACGGAAGATATCGAGATCTCCGCCAAAGAGGTGAAGATCAGTTCCGTGCCGGCGTCACGGATGCCGGAAACGTAAAGGATCGTCGTAAACTTCTCGGTTTTTCCGTTGGTGCCGTGCGCGCCGATCGTGGTGGCCTCCCTGACGCCGACGGCGACGTCAACGGGGATCTGCGCCAGATCCGACATAGGAGAGGACATCCCGATCTCGAGGACGTATTTGCCGGGCTTCAGCGCCGAAATATCGCAGGGCTCGCCGGGCTTCACGTCGGTGAAAGAGATCGCCTTTTCGAGAGACGAGATATCGACGTCACGGATATCGTAGGTATAGCCGTTCGCGCCGAAGCGCTCGTACGCGTGCGTTTTGAGAAGATGATTCAGAAGATTCTCCGCGCATACGGCGATCTCGCCGCGGGAAAGAAATCCGTTTTCGAGGGAGGAAAGCAGATTGTCCTCGTTCTTCTTCGAGGAAACGACGCACATATAAACGTCGTTCTGCGCCTTGACCATTTCGGCAAGATACCCTTTCGAGATCTTCCCGTCACATCCGGAGGTCTTGGCGAACCAGTCACTCATGACGAAGCCGTCATAACCCCATGCGCCGCGGAGCAGCGTCGCGGTAAGATCGTAGCAGGTGGAGGCATGAAGTCCGTTGATGAGGTTATAGGAAGTCATCAGGGCTCTCGCCTTTCCCTCTCTGACGGCGATCTCAAAAGGTTTCGCGTAGATCTCGCGGATCGCGCGTTCCGAGACGACGGAGTCGTAATCGTGGCGCTTATGCTCCTGGTTGTTGGCGACAAAATGCTTGACCGTGCAGGCGGTATCCGTGACTCTGACGCCCTCGGCGACCGAAACCGCCATCAGTCCCGTCAGAAGAGGATCCTCCGAGAAATACTCGAAGTTTCTGCCGTTCAGGGGCGTTCTGTGGATATTGATGCCCGGCGCGAGAATAATGTCGATCTTATAGGCGGTCATTTCGACGCCCTCAAGCTCGTACAGTTCGTGGACGAGATCGGTGTCAAACGAGCAGGCGAGACAGGTGCCGTTCGGGAGACTGGTCGCCTTGGCGCCGCAGTCCATACGGATGCCGGAGGGACCGTCGGTCGTGCAGGCGATCGGAATGCCGAAGCCGATCAGCGAATCGGTGACGGCGCCGAAGCAGCTTCCCGTTCCGGGGGTGACTTTCGGGCTGTTCATACCCTCACCGCGGACGAGGCAGGCAAAGTCCTCGTTGGAAAGTTGGGAAAGGAAATCACGCATCGTGCATTTTCCGTCCGCGACGTCTTTCAGCTTGAAGCCGCGGTCGCCGGTATAGGGCAGATCATCGGGGCGTCTCTCTTTCATCCGCTCTGCCATATCGTAGGTGCGCAGCGGTGCCGGCTCGTAGCCGATACTGCCGTTTTCATTGATCATACGGTCAAAGGGCGTGACGGGAGACAGGGCTTCCTCCGACTGCTCGACGACGGTATCGGGGAGTGTGAACGAACCGATCTTCGGTGCCGTGCGGACGTCGCTGCCGGCGTAAACGCCGTAGTTTCCGGCTTCCAGAACGAAAGCGCTCTTGTGCCCGGTCTTCCCCGCGTCGTCGTAAGAGGCGAAGCGTTTGTTTTCAAAGGTCAAAGTGAGGGTTTCGCTCTTCCCGGGATCCAGCGTTTTCGTTTTCGCGAACGCGACGAGGACGCGGGCGGGTTTTCCGAGTTTGCCCTGCGGGGCTTCGACGTAAACTTCGACGACTTCCCTGCCGGGGCGGTCGCCGGTGTTCGTCACGGCGGCTTCGACGGTATAGCGGTCGGACGTGACCGACAGTTTTGCGTCGGTGCGGAAAGTCGTATAGGAAAGTCCGAAACCGAAAGGATAAAGGACCCTGTCCTTGGCGAACGTTTCAAAATAACGGTAGCCGACATAGATATCCTCGGTGTAAACGAGGCGGTCGTCGCTGCCGAAGTCTTTCATGGAGGGATAATCGGCGATGTTCTTCACGATAGTATCGGAAAGTTTGCCGGACGGAGATACTTCGCCGAGAAGCACCCGCGCCGCGGCTTCTCCGCCGCACATTCCGCCCTGCCAGACGTAAAGCACGGACGACACGTTATATTTTTCGACGAAAGTCATATCCATGACGTTTCCGACGTTGAGAACAACGACGACGCGGGAGAACTCAAGGGAGACCTTTCTTAAGAGTTCTTCTTCCTCATGCGTGAGCAGATAACTGCCCTCATTCGCGGAATTGTCTTTATCCTCGCCTGCCGTTCTGCCGATCACGACAAGTGCGACGTCGGTGCGGGACGCCGCGGCGTTCACGGTCTCGCGGGGGAGATTGAGTTCCGGCTGGCACCAGGGCTCCTGCGCCCAGCCGGCGCCTTTATCAAAAGGATGATCTTTCAGCCACGCGTCGTAGTACGCGTTGAGCATCGCATCCGTTTTTACGGTATCGCGCCGATTCAGAGCGTCGAGAATGTTGGTCACGTACTTGACGTTCACCATACCGCCCGAGCCGGTACCGCTCTTATAATATTCTCTCGCGATCCTGCCGAAAACGGCGATTTTTTCACCTTTTTTGAAAGGCAGGACGTCCCCGTCGTTCTTCAGCAGAACGATGCCGTCCGTCGCGGCACGGAGGGACAGCGTTTCCAACGCTTCGACGGGTGCTTCCGGCAAACTGCCGAGATCATAGCCGAGTACGCGGTCATTGCGGTATTTCATAGGAATTCTCCTCGATTTTTGATACCTCATTATACTAAATATCGCGTGTGAAGTCAAGGGAAAACGTCAAAAAGAGATTTGCGGCGAAAAAACTTTCAAAAGCCCTTGACTTATTCGTTTTTTTGTGCTAAAATGCTCGTGTTGCCGCAGAAACAAAACGGCATATCATACGCGGGTATGGCGGAACTGGCAGGTCTCGCCTGCGGGCTCGGTCACCTCGGAGTGATCGCTCCGAGTAAAAATTAATGATCAAACTTAATATGCGGGTATGGCGGAACTGGCAGACGCGCAAGATTCAGGTTCTTGTGATCGCAAGGTTGTGCAGGTTCGATTCCTGTTACCCGCACCAAAAGACTCCTCTCCGGACTCGGTTCGGGGAGGAGTTTTTTCGGGGAACGGAATCGAAGGGGAGCGGTACTGAATGACAACCCGGTGGTTTGTCAGAGCCGCGGAAGACCGAGCGCGTAGGTCGCGCGAGAACGATTCCTGTTACCCGCACCAGGCGCTTTGTTTTATGCAAGGCGCTTTTTTTATTGTTTTTTGGCGGAACCGGCAGTTCTCGCTGCGGCTCGGTCACCTCGTGGGGAAAACAGTCCAGTCATTTGCTGACTGAGTTTTTTCTTTTCGGAAAAAGAACGGTCAAAGCATCTTTCGGTTTTTTCGCAAAAGATCAGCGCCGCAGCACGATGCGCGTCGTATATATCTCGACGGAAACCGTTTTGTATTTCTTTTCTCCGGGGAGCGCACAAAGCATACGGATCTCATAACTCTCCGCTCCCAAAGCGTCGCTCGGATGAACGACGGGACGGCGGATCGATACAGCGTGTTCATCCGCAAAAAGACGTGCGGCATTGGCGGAATCAAAAAACTCCGAGTCTTTTTCCGCCGAAATATACTGCGTATAAGTAAACGGCTCTTTTTTCTTCCTTTCCTTCTTTCTTCTCCACGTATTCACCTCCTTTGCGTGCGTTTCATCGTACGCGCGCGCCGTGAGTTATATGCAGAGTCCGATCGGGATCAACAGCGTATGATTTGGAAAAAAGGAAAGGACTTTCCGACCTCAAAAACTTCCAATACCGCATTCAAATCGGCAAGCGGTTTCGTTTGCGGACGCTTTCGTTTCTTTGCGTGCATAAACGACGTTCTCTTTTTTCGCCTTTTTCGCTCCAAATCTTGACAAGAAAACTTCCGGATGATAAAATAACAGTAAATGATAAGATAGTGTATAACTTATCGACTTTAACTCAAGATCACGCGATCGTCCTCGAGTCATACGGGCTTTTTGCACGGCTCTTTCGGTTTTTGCATTTTTTCAAATAACGAAGGACCGAACGCCAAAAACGCCAGGGAACTCGGCATTGATATTTCCGCTGTGGACACCGTGATCATCTCTCACGGACATTCCGACCACGGCGGCGGTCTCGGCACGTTCCTTAAACTGAACGACAAAGCAAAGATCTATATCAAAAAATCGGCATTTCAAAAGTATTACGTAAAGATCGGCAAGATCATTCCGCATTACATCGGTCTTGACCGGAAATATGAAAATGATCCGCGTTTCGTCTTTACGGAGGACTGCACGGTGATCGATGATGAACTGACCGTGTTCTCCGGTGTGCAAAGCCACTCTATGTGTTCCCGTCTTGCAAACGAAAGTCTGTTTTCAAAGCCGGCACACCGTTTGGAACCCGACCGGTTTGAACACGAGCAGTATCTGATCATCTCGGACTATTACAGCCGCGTCCTTGTGACCGGATGCTCCCATAAGGGGATCATCAATATTCTGGATCGCTATTCGAAAAAATTCGGATACAGCGACCGTGTTCTGACCAACGTGATCGGCGGTTTTCATTTGTTCAATCCTGTCGGACACAAAGCGGAAGACAAAGCGTTTGTGAAGAAGCTCGCGGAAATGCTGAACGAATATGACATGAGTTTTCACACCTGTCATTGCACAAGCCAAGATCTGTTTTTCGATATGGCGGAAACGATGGGTGAAAAGCTTCACTATTTATCAACCGGAAACAATTTATTGATTCAATAAAAAATAAAACATAAAGAGGTAGAAACATGAAAAAGAAAGTAGTAAGTTTGTTGTTGGCAATGTTGATGGTCTTATCAACCGTCACGATTTTGTCGATCACTGCGTTTGCAGAGCCGGAATTGGTCGATTGCCCCGATTGCGGAGGCACCGGCAGGCAGTGCAATAGGTGCGGTGGCACCGGCATATGTTATACCTGTAGTGGTAGTGGCAAATGCAAGGAGTGTGGCGGCACCGGCAAAGGAGATATGCGGGATCCAATTTGTTGGCTTTGCGACGGTGACGGTAAGTGCTTCGAATGCGGCGGAACAAAAAAATGCAACGACTGCAACGACTGCGCAACCTGCGGCGGCACCGGCAAGGTAGAGGCAACTCCCGCCTCCTTCACCGTCACCGACGGCACGGCACAGGACGCAAACGGTTCCATTTCGTTTGACAAGACCTCTGCCGCAGAGAATGATACCGTAACGGTCACGGTCAGCCCCGAGGCAAATTATATGTTAGATACCCTCACGGTCGTTGACGCGGACGGCGAGGAAGTAGAGGTGACGAAGGATCTCGAAGACCCGACGAAATACACCTTCGTGATGCCCGCAAAGGAAGTCACCGTCACCGCTACGTTTGAAGTGGCGATCAAACCCACCACGGTTGCCGACCTGCTTGAGGCGCTGGACAGCTTCCCGACCACCGAGGGAAGCGGTATTCCCGAGGGCGCTTGGGTGAATGAAAACGGTTTCTTCTGCGCGCGCCGCAAGACCGATTCCTATGACAAACTGTATTTCCTTGAAAATGCCGACAATTTCTTCTCCAAGAACTGCTCCGAGCCTCTTACCGAGGTCACGGATGGCTTCCTTTACGAAGGCGACGGCATCACCATTCTGTTCCGCCTGACGGATGGTGTTCTCACTGCCATCACCGTCACGCAAGATACGCTGGACGATTACGACGGCACGTATGCCTATAAAGCGCCGCACACCCACGACGCCGGCGTAAAGCAGGAAGGACGCGCGGCGACCGACACGGATACCGGCTGGAACGATTATTACAAGTGCGATTGCGGGCTCTACTTTGAAGACGAAGCGTGCACCAAAGAGATCGGCAACGATGCCGCGCTGGAAGCATGGAAGACCGGCAAGGGCGCCGTTCCGGCACTCGGACACGAGTTCGGCGCGGATCACCGCTGCACGCGCTGCCACGATATGGACCCGCAGTATCAGCTGGAAAAAGACGCGGCGCTCGCCCTTGTCAAAGGCGTGTATGAGCTTGACACCGGCACGCTTGATTTTGCTTCCGCCGACGAGATGGTGTCCAAAAACGGCGAAGCCCTCTACGGTGTGAACGAACTGAAATTCTACCGCGTGGATAACGTCGTTTACGTGATTCACGGCGGCTCTTCTCACACGAAAAGAGTGACCTTCACGCTGGATGATAACGACAAAGTAATTTCTGTCACCACGCACGATACGATGAGCGAAGAAGTGAACGGCACCTACACCGCGAAGAAGGGCGCAAACCTCACGTGGCTCTGGATCCTGCTCGGCGTTCTGGGACTTCTGATTGTTCTCTACGTTGTCTTCTTCTTTGTATGGAAGAAGAAAGAGGAGCTTCCCGACGCGCTCGCGTTCCTCGGTTTCCTTGAACCTTCCTATAAGGCGATCAACAACGCACTCTTCAAGAAAAAAGACGATAAGGAATAATCTCTGAAAGTGGCGGGGCTGAAAAGCCCCGCCACTTTGTTGTCGCTTGCCGAAGCACAGTACCAGAGCATTCTATTTGTGTCAAAACTCTTGATTTTTCTGCTCTTTATGCTATACTGTAAGCAGTTAAATGAACGGAACTTGAGGGGTTTCACCGAGGGGACGCTACCATCAGGTTCTTGTGATCGCAAGGTTGTGCAGGTTCGCTCTCGCTGCGGCTCGGTCACCTCGGAGGGAAAACCATCCACCGGAAGGTTTTCTGACACTCCTCGGACGCTTCGCTACCTGTTACCCGCACCAAAAGACTCCTCTCCGGACTCGGTTCGGGGAGGAGTTTTTCTTTATGGTTACATAGATTGCGTCAGCGGCGCATGACGATGCGCGTCGTGTAAATCTCGGTCGCCACGGTCTCGGACTTTTTCTGCCCTTTCGGCGTCCGGATCATGCGGATCGTGTAACTTTCGGCACCGAAGAGATCACTCGGGTTGACGGCGGGACGCTTAATGGAAACGGCGTGCTCATCGGCGAGCCGATGGGCTTGCTCCATGGTCTCACGTACACCGATCCGTCTGCCCTCGTGATATACGGCAAAGCGGTAAATCCCGTTTTCTTTTTCCATCGTTCTTCCTCCCGTTCGTGTTACATCCTACGTGCGGCAAGAATCGGTTATACCAAATTTGTCAGGTTTATTCCGATAGGATCTTTTCATTTTTCTTACGGCGGAATAAAAACGGAAATCGGCTTGGATCAACGAAGCAAAAGCGTATCTGGAAACCGTCGCATTCGACGTTCCGGAAGATCAGAACGGTGACGACGTCATCGGCGTCTTCTTCCCAAAACGTTCGTGGAAAATCTACTGGTTCCGCCTTGACGGCGCGACTTTTGAAAAAGGCGAAGTTGCGACTTATACCGCCGATGACGGAAAAGAGTATCCCGTCGTCGTGGCGATCCCGAAGATCCGCAAGGACGTAACCGCAACCAAAACGCTGAAAAAACAATAATACTCTGGAATCCATAAAAAAACGGTAGCCCGGCAAAAGCCGGCTACCGTTTTTTTGATCACGGAGAGCGTGGACCGCTGACCGTGATTCACATTTGTCATTCAGGCGTTTTCTTCGGGAGTGGTCTCTTCGCTCCCGGGGATCTCTTCGGCAAGTTCATTTGCGATCCCGGCGATATCCTCGGCATTTTCCGCGAGAATCTCGGCTTTTTCCGCCTCGGCATTTGCGGGGACGGCGAACATCGAGATCAGATTTCCGATACCGTCGATGATGAGCGTCAGACCGAGAAGCACCGAAAGAAGCGTCGTGGAATCGGCGGAATCAAAATACTTCGTCAGGAAGAAACCGCCGCCGATGGAAAGCACGGAAATGACGAGCATGATCCACCAGATCGGATTGAAAAAGGTCTTCATACGAACGGTAGTCTGCAACTTGAACGATCCGTCGATCACGAGCAAAAGCCCGATGAGCGTAACGACCGTGTCGATCGCGCCCTGCCGCATCACCATCGTGACGATACCGCCGATGAGAGCGAGGACGGAGAACGTCATACGGAAGAAAAAGGAAGCCCCGCGCGTTTTCTTTGACAACGTCAAAACGGCAAAAACGATCGCAAAAACAGCGAGAAGCGCGCCGATGACGAGAACGGTTTTTTCGAGCAATTGTTCTTTGCAGAAGACGAGAAAGATCGTTCCGAGACCGCACAGAAGCAGAGCGAAGAGGAAATATCCCCATGCCAGAGATTTCAGTTTAGCAAACATAAGATCACCTCGTAAATTATTATACCTTTGTATTTATTTTACCACGAATTATGTACCGTGTCAATTGCTGTCGGAAAAAGTCGGTACTTCTCCTGCCGTTTTCGTCTTCCGTCCTACGTTCTTCGAGGAGAACAAAAGCGAAAGTCCGACGCCGAACACCCAGCCGATCGGCCACGGGAGAAATACGCCGCTGACGCCGAGGGATGTCCGGGAAAGGATCTCGGCAAGCACGACGCGGATGATCAGATCGGAGAACGTGGCGACCATAAACGCCCGCATCCTCTCGGTGCCGCGAAGAACGCCGTCCGACAACAGTTTCAGAGAAACGAGAAAATAGAACGGTCCGACGATATGCAAAAACGTTACGCCGGTCAAAAGCGCTTCCCCGCTCGGATCTTCGAGAAACAGACAGATCAGCGGCGTCGCACCGAAATAGAACAGAAGCGCAATGGGCAGGCAGATCGCCCATACCATCCGCCAGGCGGCAAGAAATCCCTCCCGCAGGCGGTACGGTTTCTCTGCCCCGATATTCTGCGCGACGTAATTCGACATACCGTTTCCGAACGTGAGGATGGCACCGATCGCCATATTGTTGAGTTTAATGGCGGCGGCGTAACCGGCGATGACCTCCGAGCCGAACCCGTTGATCACGTCCTGGATGATGATATTGCCGACCGAGATAAAACTCTGCTGCAACGAACTCGGCACCGCGACGCGGAGAAAATCAAGAAGCAACGCTTTTGAAAAAACGTCTGGTCTTCCGTCCGTTTCAATCCCCCGCAGGCGGCGGAAAATCACGAAAAGAGCGAGAACGCAGCTGACGCCCTGACAGATAAACGTCGCGTAAGCCACCCCGGCGACACCGAGTCCGAACGACTTGACGAACAGGATATCCATCCCGATATTGGCAAGCGAGGAACAGGCGAGAAACCAAAAAGGCGTCTTTGAATCGCCGAGCGCCGAGAAAATGCCGGTCGCGATATGGTAGAAAAAGACGAAAGGCAGACCGAAAAGATAGATCCGCAGATACAGGGCGGAATCCGCCATGATATTGTCGGGCGTATGGATCAGCCGCAGAAACGGCTCACAGAACAGAAGCCCTACCGTCATCAGCACGGCGCAAAGAACGCCGATCGCGATCAGCGAGGTCGTGACGGCAGTCTTCATTTCCCGATAGTCCCGGGCGCCGAACAGACGGGCGACCACCACGGAACAACCGATGTTGCAACCGAAAGCAAAGGCGATGAAGATAAGCGTGATCTCGTAGCTGTTCCCCACCGCCGCCAGAGCGTCGTTTCCGACGAATTTTCCGCAGACGAAACTGTCGGCTATATTATAAAGTTGTTGAAAAATCACGCTGGCAAACAGCGGCAGGCAATAGCGGAAAAGCACTTTGCCCGGTTTCCCGACCGTCAGATCCTGATTCATACCGTTTCTTCTTTCTTTTTTCAAACGCACTTATTATACACGCGTGCGCGAAAAATGTCAAGAAAAGGAAAGCAAAATCGCCGCTTTTTCATGACGGCGGCAAAACCGCCCGCGTAAAAAAGGGTGCGAAACCGAAAAGTTTCACACCCGATTTTCCTTTTATCCAAAATACGTAAAGCGCCGTAACGCTTTTTGAAAACAGTAGGATCAATACCCGACCGCCAATCCGAACAAAAGCAGCAGCGAGGTCAAAACGAGGTTCAGAAGTTGGAACTTATAACTCCATTTCACCCAGTCGGCGTAATTCACGTCGGCGAGCCCGAGACTGATAAGCAGCGCGGCGTTGGTCGGATAAAACACGTTGGAAAATCCGTCGCCGAAAGCGAACGCCACAATGCAAAGCTGTGCGCTGATGCCGAACTGTGCCGCCAGCGGTACGATCAGGGGAATGAGCATGAACGCTTTCGCGCTGCCCGAACCGATAAAGAAGTTCATGACGAGGACGATGAGATACACGAAGAGGATGATGACCCATTTCGGCATTCCCGACGAAAGATCGACCGCGCCGTGAAGAATGGTGTCGAGAACCTGTGCTTCCTCGAGCGTGAACTTGATCGAGGACGCCATCAGGATCATGAGAACGGCGGGACAAATGCCGAAGACGCCTTTTCCGAAAGATTTTCCGAACGCTTTGACACCCATACCGGAGACGAGCGTGGAGACCACGCCGCCGACGAGGAACATGACGGCGACGATGATCATGGTATAATCCTGAAGAAACGTCAGAAAACTCGAAGAAAGGACGATAAGAATACCGAAACCGACAATACCGGCGAAAGACCACAAGCCCTTCTCCATACGTGGGTCCTTGCGGAAATTGTCAGCGATTTCTCCGTCGATCGGTTTTTCGACTTTTTTCGCGTGAAGATACAAAAACGCCGCAAGCAAGGCGTAGATCAGAACGAAGCCGAGAAGACGGAGCCACACACCGGAAAACATCGGGAGCCCGGCGAGATGCTGTGCCACACCGACGGTAAAGGGATTGCACACGCCGGAGGCAAAACCGCAACCGACGGCAAGCAGACTGATGCCCATACCGGTCAGAGCGTCCCAGCCGAGCGAGAGCGAAAGCGCGACGACGATCGGCACGAGAGGAACGCACTCCTCAAAAGAACCGATGGCGGCACCCATCGCCATAAAGAAGAAAGACGTGACGAACAGAAGTTTATACCGCTGTTTGCCGAATTTCGACGTGATGGCGCCGAGCATATATTCCATCAATCCGTGTTCGCCGAGCGCGTTGAAAACGCCGCCGATGACGAGAAGAAAGGCGATGACGGCGATCAGCGTCCCGGAGCCCTCCGCGCCGAGCACGAGAAACGGCGAAAGGATCCAGCGATAAAACGGGATACCGCCCTCCACCTCCCTGTAACTGTCTTCGACGAGGACGGATTTTCCCTCCGTTACGACACGGTCATAGACGCCGCCGGGAATGACGAACGTCAGAACGTAGGTCACGACCATCAGGGCAAAGATCACGGCGATGGCGGTGAGAAAAGATTTTGCGCTTAAACTGAGTCCTTTGGTTTTATTTTCGGTTTCAGTCATTTTTTCCCTCTTATATTGTAGTATTAAATGCAAACAAAAGTAGTCAAATCGTGAATTTTTCGGAGAAAAACGGGTTTTACCCGTCGATGCCGAGAAGAAACTCGATCGCGCGGTAAAACTTCGTCATTCTTTCGGGATCGGGGGAATTCGTCGTCCCGAGGGGGATCGTCTTGTTCTTCCCGTGATAATCACTACCCGCCGTGACCAGTAGGTGGTATTCGTCGGCGAGACGGAGCATGATCTCTTTTTGTTCTTCGGTAAAGGTGGAATAATAACATTCCAGTCCCATCAGACCGTAGGGCTTGAGGCGTTCTATCCTTTGCCGGATCTCTGCCTCGGTGAGATTTTTCGAACCGTCCGCCAGTATGCCGTGCGCAAGGACGGGGATCCCGTCGGCGGACAGGACGGCGTCGATCGCCTCGGCAGGCGTCAGACGGCGTTCTTTCTCGTGATAACCGCCGAGGATCTCGAACGCTTCTTTCTTATCCTTGACGAAACCTTTTTCTACCATCAGCGCGGCAAAATGCGGTTTGCCGGGATTCTCGTGATGCAAAATTTCTTCTTTTTCTTCTTCCGTCAGATAAAAATGACAGACGTCCTCGAGGTACAGAATGCGGTTTTTGGCTTTTCTGCGTCTTGCCTCGTGGGTGATCTGCACGGCGTTTCGGATGGATTCCTTTTTGACGTCGTAGCAATACCCGAGCACGTGATATTTTCCGAGATCGTCTTCGCAGGAAAGTTCGATTCCCCCGAGAAACACGGGATCGCCGGGACGCAGACGTTTTTTCACCTCGGCGCATCCGTCATAGGTATCGTGATCGGTCAGGGAAAAAATATCAATGCCCGCGCGTTTGACGTTTTCGATCAGTTCCGCCGGCGTATCGCTGCCGTCGGAAAAAGAAGAGTGCATATGGAAGTCGGGATTCTGATACATTTCTTTTCTCTTTCGTTTTTTCGGCAATTGATCAGATCAGCGTATCCAGTTCTTTCGCGAGAGTGATCAGTTCATTTTTGCAGTAATCCATGAATTCGGGATCGCCGTTTCTGCGGATGGTGCGGCGAAGCAGACGGATCAGACCGACGCATTTCGCCTGTTTTTCCCGCATTGACAGTACCGCTTCATCCTCGGTGCCGTAGTACAGCTTCTGCGTCTTTTTCCAGAGTTCCACGCCGATCGCGTAATCAAAGCCGAGGAACGCCGAGATGTTCTCGGGATGCAGAGCACCGAAGCCGAGATACGCGTTATAGATCGACGCGAATTCCAGCACGGGATGACCGACGGCGAGGGTGTCCATATCAATGAGGATGACCTCGTCGTTCTGGAGCATGATGTTTTTGGTATGATAATCGCCGTGGATCATATGGGAATCAAAGGGGATCTCCCCGCACATACGGGCAAGTTTTTCGTGCGTTTCTGCCGGCAGTACGCCCGAAAGATCCGAAACCCAACCCATCAGCACTTCGTGCTGGTCGGGAAGCTGTCCCGCCGGGACGTCCGTCGAATGGATCAGTTTCAGAAGATCCACGTACATGACGGCGTATTTGTCAAGATTGGCGGGATCCGCCGCGATGAGTTTTGAGAACGATTTCGCGTTGAGCATCTCGAACATGGAGGCGTAGTGATCGTCCACCTTGACGACGTCGTAGGAGATCGCCGTCGGAATACCGAGCACGAGGGCTTTTCTCGCGACGTCTCTTTCATGCTCGATGTCGGCGAGAGAATCGGGATTGAGATACACTTTCACGACCGTATCGGGATCGATCCTGTACACCTTTCCGTTCGCACCCTGCCCGATCGCCTCGCATCCCTCGACGGATACGCGGCGGTAAGCGCGCTTGACGGTCATCATCTCGGTGAATCCCGTCATATCGAAGATTTCGTACACCTCGCTCGACGCGTTGATGAGTTCGAGATTTTCGTGCTTCTTTCTGTATTTGAGAATGACACGCAGGCCGGCACTTGATATGTACTCAAGTTTCTCGATATCGAGGATCAGTTTCTCCTTCGTATCGAGTTTTTCGATTTCGGCATCGAAAATCCCGGCGTTTGTGGAATCGACTCTTCCCTCGACTTTGACCGTGACCGTTTCGTTTTGGATTTCACCTGTGATCTTTAACATAGCGTTTCTCCGTTAATTCAGTTTTTTCTTGATGGTCAGAATGTTTTTGCCGTCTGTGTACTCGTAGCCGATCTCGTCCATGGTCTTCTTCACCATGAAGATGCCGAGACCGCCGATCTGCCGCTCATCCGCTCCCGCCTTGATATCGGGATCCTCTTTGGTCAGAGGATCGAACGGCTGTCCGGCGTCAATAAAGGTGATGACGACGGAAAGCGGATCCTCGATGACTTCAACTCTGACGGTCGCGGGACCGTGTCCCGGATGGTATGCGTAGTTCGCGATATTGCCGAACAGTTCGTCGATGGCGACGTTGATCTGCATCAGCGCACGCGGGGAGCAGTCGAGACTTTCCAGCTCGGTGTCCACGAATTCGGTCACCGCTTCGATGTTCTCGATCTTTGCCTCGATGGTCATTTCTTTCACGTTTTTATCATCTCCTTTTTCCGTATCCCGATAACGCAGCGACAGCATCGTGATGTCGTCAAACTGCGGCGCTTCGCCGACGAAAGCGTCCACCGCGCCGATCACGGCGTCGCAACGGCCTTTCGCCGAACGGACTTTACATTCATTCAGCGTTTTCCTGAGATTGTCTTCCCCGAAAAGAACGGTTTCGGCGTTCGTAGCTTCGGTCACACCGTCGGTGTAAAGGAAGATCTCATCTCCCGGTTCCAGCATCATTTCGTTTTCGCGGTATTTCATGCCATCCATACCGGCGAGCACAAGTCCCGGTCTGGATTTCAGATATTCAAAACTGCCGTCTTTCCGTTTGAGAAGCGGCGGGTTGTGTCCCGCGTTCGCGTATTCCAGGACGCCGGAATTCAGGTCGAGAATACCCATCCAGGCGGTAACGAACATTCCGGCTTCGTTGGATTCGCAGAGTTTTTGGTTGACGAGAGTAAAGACTTCCGCGACGCCGATACCCGTTTCGGTATAGCTTTTCAGCATCGTTTTCGCCGTCATCATGAACATGGCGGCGGGGATACCTTTGCCCGAAACGTCAGCGATCAGAAACGCGAGGCGGTCACTGCCGAGAAGATAGAAATCGTAGAAGTCTCCGCCGACTTCTTTCGCGGTATCCATCAAGGCGTAAATATCAAATTCCGTGCGGTCGGGATACGGCGGAAAAACCGACGGGAGCGCCGAGTGCTGGATCGTCTTGGCGTAGGCGAGTTCCTGGTCGATGCGCTTCTCCGCTTCGGAGATATACTCTTTCAGACGGGCGACCGTGGTATTGATGTCGTCGGACAAACTCGCGAATTCCTCGTTTTCGTGGACGTCCACGCGCGTCGTGAGGTCGCCGTTCGTGATACGCGCGAGGGACGAGTTGATCTTGTGGATGTTGTCGATGACGATATTCTTGATGAGGAAGAATACAACGAGGAACAGCGCGAAGAAGACGATCAGTTGCATGAACGCGCCGATATAAACCGAGATGTCACGGGAAAAATCGGCTTCCGAGGCAGGAATACAGGCGATGACAACGTAGCCCTCGACCTCGTCTTTCATGTAGTAATAGGATGTTCCGTCCTCTGTCGAATACGGCAATACCTTATTATTCTCCAAGCCGGCGAGCGTAGAAGCAAAGGCGGAAACATCCGAAGCCGAGACCGTACCCTCCGGGGCGCTGATGACGGGATTGGATTTATTGGCGGGGTTGATGATGAACATAAAGCCGCTTTGTCCGACGTGGCGGTTCGTAGCGGCATCCGCCATGGTATCGTAGAGCTTCTGCTGGAAGCAATTGGCGTCGGCGCCGACCTGGATAAAGCCCGTAAAATCAGCGAACTGTATCTTCATACCGGCAAATTTTCGATACTGATTCGGATCGGAATCCATCGGTCCGTACGCCTGAACGTAAGTATCGCTTTCATAGGTTTCGTCAAGCAGGCACAAAAACTCTTGCGCCTGCCCTCCCGTTTGCATATTGAAACCGATGTATTGCGGATCGGAGCTGAGTTGAATGATTCCGTCCTCTCCGACAATATTGATCTCGGTCACATCATGACCTGACGCAAAACCTTTCAGATACTCCTGCTGATTCTTCAACAGTTGTTCCTGTTCCTCCGGACTCAGACCTGTTTTATCCTTTGTGAAATTACTGTCTCGCGACACCATATTAGCCAATGTTCTGGTTTTATCCAAAAGTGCTTTATCGACAGTGGCACTGATGTCGGACTCCACGTCTTCAATATTGATGGAAAGAAGATCGTTGACCTCATAATCCGAGACGTTGTTCTGCAAATAGAACGTGAAACCGATCGTCGCAAAAAACGCGAAGAAGACGCTGATGAGAAGATGCAAAGAAAACGTCTGCGTGATCGTCCGGTTACCTTTTTCATATTTTGAAAAGTTGACCGGAAGCGGCACGTACACTTCCTTTCCGCGGATCTTCTTTTTCACGAAGCCCCTCGAAACGAGGGAAACGAAAAGCAAGGTCATGAAAAGCGAAAGCGCGTTGAAAACGATCATCGGGATCGCCGTGCTTTTCACGACGGCAAACGCCGTCATAATGTCGTCCATGTGCGTCAAAAAGACGAGAAGCATATGGAAGACTTCGGTGGCAATAGCGATGAACACGCCGTAAAACCACGAGGTCTTTTTGCCGTTGAACATAAATTTGCGGCAAACGGCGGCGATCAAACCGGCAAGGACCGTGGCGACCGAGCAGGCGACCCGCGTATAACGGGAAACGCCCCAGTAAACGCTGATCCAGCGGTAAACACCGCCGATCACACCGGCGATCACACCGGCAGGTCCGCCGAAGACAAGTCCCGCCGTCAGAGGCGCGGCGCTCCTGACGTTCATCATGTAGTTTTCATGCGGAATGCCGAACTGCGTGGCAAGACAAGCCAGAGCGCCGAAAGCGACGCCGATGATCAGTTGCTTGTAATAATATTTCAGTTTACCGAACTTCGTCCCGGCTTCCAGCACGTAAAAAAGATTGGCGAGCAAAACCGGCGCGAGCGCCGCCGCTGCCATTTTCAGCCAAACGTTCATGGATATCTCCTAAAAATCAAGCAAGTGTCAGAATGTCGGAAAATCCGGTGATCTCAAAGATCTCAAGAATCGCTTCATTCGCGTTCTTTACCGTCATTTTGCCCTGCTTGTTCATGATCTTCTGTGCGGACAGAAGAACGCGCAGACCTGCCGAAGAGATGTACTCGAGAGCGGCAAGATCGAAGCAAAGAGATGTAACGCCGTCGAGTTCTCCGTTTACAAGACTTTCGAGCATAGGTGCCGTCGAAGTATCGAGTCTGCCCTCAAGTGCGACGGTAAGAGCGGCGTCTTCTTTCGTTTTCGTGATATTCATAATGTGGCCTCCGGTTTATTTTTTATTGATTTTAGATTATATTTTAGCATAAAAACCGCGAAAAATCAAGGTCGGCGGAAAGGAAAATCGCAAAACACCGAAAAAAAAGAAAAAGAAAAAATCCGCCGCAACAGGCGGCGGATACAACGAGGTTTTTCAAAAACGCAAAAAACGGTAAATTTCAAAGATTTTTGCGGAAATGGCAGTTTTTTTCATGCTTTTTGGAGTCAAAAACAGGTTCACATTTTTTTGCCGGATCTTTCGTTCACGACGATCCCGCTCTCGTACTGCGTTCGCTTTTCCGCATACATTTTCGCTTCCGCGTCAGCGATCAGAAATTCGAGGTCATCCCCCTTTCCGAAAGAAAAACCGATCGCCGCGATCGAATCGGCGAGGAAGACAAGCGCGTGGAGAGCATCGACTTTTTCTTTCATCGCCTTTTCTTCGGTTTGCGCGACGAGAACCACGAATTCATCACCGCTGATCCTGAAAATATCGTCGCTCTCAAACACGTCTTTCAGCATTTCGGAAAAACGGAGGATCAGACGGTCCCCCGCCGCGTGCCCGACGGTATCGTTCGTGTGCTTCAGACCGTTGATATCGCAGAAAAGGATCCCGACGTTTTCTTCTTTCGCCGCGCAAGTCAGTCTTTGATAGTATGCCCGACGATTGAAAAGTCCCGTCAGCTGATCTTTCGAAGACAGTTCTTCGAGGAGATTTTCCCGGATCTTCGCATTGCGGATGATCTTCCCCTGAATCAGAAGATAAAGAAGCAGGATCGAGAGCGTCAGAAACATCCCGGTCAGAAAATAAGCGTCGTAAAACATTTCCACGATCACAGCGGGAATCGGCGTCAGAAGATAGAGATTGACGACGGCGTTTTCATCTTTCGGCAACCTTGTTTTTCCGAAATTGACGTAAACGAGAAGCACGAGCATAATGATGCCGGAAAACAGGTAAGGAACAAAAAAGAGGCGTGCAGGGCGGTAAAAGCCGTCAGCGTCGATCGTGAACACCTCGCCCGAAAGCGTGAGTACGAGAGTCAAAAAGGAGCGGCATAGCGAAAGGAGGACGGCGGCGTTTATGGGAAACTTCTCTTCTTTTTCGTCCTTGTGGATCAAAATCTCCAGATAGCGCGAAAAAACGATAAGAAGAACGTCGATCGAAAGGAAGCCGAGAAGATTCAAAACAAACAGAAAAGCCCGGAAAGCGGGGTTCCCGTCAAACAGAAATGCCAGAAGATTGATCACGATAAAAACGGCGGCAGTCAGAGACAGTTCGTTGAACGCGCGCTCCGAACGGTCGGGCGGATCTTTGGAAAGGAGAACGCTTATCACCAAAGAAGCGAGGACGGCAATGCAAAATATACTCGTAAAAACGGCGTCGATCATCATTTTCTCCTCTCATAGACAGTTATCGATCATAGCACATATCAGGACGAATTGCAATTTATCCCGATAAAAAGATACAAAAAGGTAATAATAGTTTACATTTTGGCGCTTTTTCAGAGAATTATCGTGCTGTATCATTCCGGTTATATTCATTCTATTGTTTGCCGTTATTCTTGTTTTTACCCGCAGTACGGACAAAAAACCACGGGTGCTCTTCGTTTTTTCCGTGATCTTTCTCTTCCCGAAAAATTTGCGCACCTTTTTTGATTTTACATTGACTTTACCTGCGCGCCGTGGTATAATGTGGCGGTAAAAATTATGTGAGGTCGCTATGGAAAACACAAGAAAAACGGCACTCAAAAAAGCCCTTCTCATCGGCTTTATCTTCTGTTTTGCCTATATGCTCAGTTATTACGTCAGAAAACTGCTCGGTCTGTCCCGCGATACCATTCTCGGGCTCGGACTCTTTGGCGCGGGGCAACTCGATACCATGCAGTCGGTGTATCTCGTCATGTACGCGGCGGGGCAACTCGTCAACGGCATTATCGGCGATTTCGCTCCGCCGAAACGGATGATCACGATCGGATTTATTCTCTCCGGCGCTGCCATCGTCGTCTTCCCTCTCACGGAAGTCTTCTGGATCTCGGTCCTTTGCTTCGCCGTGTTCGGATACGGACTCTCGATGCTCCGCGGTCCGATGATGAAGCTCATCACCGCCTCGGTCGAGCCGCAGTACGCCCGTACGATCTGCGCGTTTTTCAGTTTTTTCTGTTCGTTCTCGACCTTTATCGCCACGTTCTTCATCATGCTCCTCGGTTGGAAATACGCATTTCTCGTTTCCGGTATTCTCATTCTCGCGTTCGCGGCTTTTCTCTTTGTCTTCATTTCCGTGATGGAAAAGAAAAAGGCGTTCGATCTTCCCGAACCCGAAGAGGCAAAGAAGATCTCCGTGCGGGAAATACTGAAAGTATTTACGCTCCCGAATTTTGTTTACTTCCTCTTTATCGGCGGTATCTGCGAGATTTTCGGCACAACGCTTTCTTACTGGATGCCGTCTTTCATCCACGGATTTCTCGGGCAGACGGAGGATTTCTCCAAAGTCGTGACCTCCGCGATCGCCCTCATTACCTCGGTTTCCTCGTTCCTCGCGCTCGTGCTTTACCGCCTTTGCAAAGGGAAAGTCAAACTCGTCATTTTCATTCTTTTTGCAGTATCGGCGGTCTGCTTTGCACTTATGCTCCCGATTTCCGATCTCTGGATCCGCCTTTTCGTCTTTCTGATCGCGATGATCCTCACGGGTATCGTGTCATCGACGCTCTGGTCGATCTATATCCCCAGTCTCGGCAGTTCCGGGCACGTCTCCGGTGCCAACGGCGTTCTTGACTGCGCCGGCTATCTCTTCGCCGCACTTGCCAACGAGGTCTTCTCTCTGATTGCGGGAGATCCCGACAATCCCGGCTGGACGCAGCTGATCATCGCCTGGATCGCGATCGCCGTTCTCGGTTGTCTTCTCACGGTTTTCAAACGGGACAAAAAAGAAACGGAAAACGCGTGATCATAAAAATAAAAGTGTTCGGAACGTATCGCGTTCCGAACACTTTTTTTGCGCGAAAAAACCGCGCGGACACCTGTCAGGCATCCAGATATGCTTTATCAATCTCCGCGTTTCTCGAACTGCGGATGATGCTGTCGATCCCGTTTTTGCAGCTTGCCTTGGTCGTGTAGCCCTGAGAATGGCAGATCGTCTGGCCGTTCGCGGCGTTCAGACGGAAACGGAACTGGTTGCCCTTATCCTTATAGATCTCCCATTTCGGGTTGGTTTTGGGCTCAAATCCGGCGATCGTCTGATCTTCCACGGGCGCCGTGGCGGAATTGTTGATGACCGACTGGATGCCCTGCACGGCGGCGCGGGCAGACGAATAGATCTGCGAGGTCGCGACGATGACTTTATTGGCGGCGTAAAGATTGAAAACGTAACGGTCGTCCTTGGATTTCTTGATCTCAAATCTGCCGGTGATCGGCTGTGCGCCGTCGGCCTTTTCGGGTTCCGCTTTTTCTTCCTTTTTTTCTTCCGCTTTGGGAGCGGCGGCTTTCTTGGCAGGCGCTTTCTTCTCGGCGGTCTTCTCCGCTTTCGGTGCTGCCTCTTTCTTCTCGGCGGGTTTCTCCGCTTTCGGCGCCTCCGCTTTCTTCTCGGCGGGCTTCTCTGCTTTCGACGCTTCTTCGGGAGCGGGCGTATTTTCAACCGCAACGGTTTTTTCCGTCTCGACGTCCTTTTTCTTGTCTTTCTTTTTGAAAATACTGAACAATCCCATGGTATTTCTCCTCTGTTTTGATGTTATTCTTATTGTAATCCAAAAATGACAATTTGTCAATCAATTCGACTTTTTTTTGAAAAACAAAATGATGTCCGCGTAAGCGTCAGAGTTTCAGGATCATTTTGAGCGCGAAAAAGGCGGAAAACGTCACAAGATACGCGAGAGTCTGTGAAAGGACGTATGTCTTTTTTCTGACCCCCAGATCCTCAAAAAGAGGATATGTTTTTTCCGTGCGGAGGCAGGCGATCGCAAGTCCCGGAATGACCGGAATCAGACCGACGGCACCCGGCAACAGCAAAAAAGCGGGAACGATACACCAGAACGGCAAAAACGCCATGATAAAATGCCGTGTCAGAAAACCTTTCGGCAGCGATAATTCGAGCCCGTTCTCCAAAGCACCGCGCACTTCCGCCGACGCTTCGGACAGAGCGTTCAAGGCATTTTTCGCGTTCAGCGGGAACACCGAAAAAACGAGAATAATGAGTGGAAAGAGGACACAGGCAAGAACGCCGCCGAAACGGCACAAAAGCACTTCCGCGCCGAAAAAGAACGCGGCGCACAAGACGGCTAAAAGACCTTTCCGAAAAGAAAAGAGTTTTTTGCGATGCGCTTTCTCACATGATTTTTTGCTCATTGTTCATTGCCCTTACGGTTTCTGCCGGGAAAGGTATTATAGACGTCGGGGCGCCACTCGGGGGCGATATCCGCCGTCGCTGTTTTCGCGTTCAGAACGGCGTCACCGTTGTCAATGTCGATAAGCGTATAACGGTCGTGTCCCATGCCGCACTCTTTCATATAAGAAAGCTGACGCAGACCGTGGCGGGTCTCCATGCGCTCGATCATCGCGCGTCCGCCCGCGCCGGGCAGAGCGTAAAGCAGATCCACCGCGCAGGCATCGACGGCAAGGAGATCAAGACTCGCGAGAATACCGACGTCGGGCGTGACGACGGGTTCGGCGTTTTTCCCCTCGCAGTCGCAGGAAACCGAAATATTGCGAAGCACGTTGATAAAAGCGCACTTCCCGGCGAAATGATCGACGGTGCCTTTTGTGGACTCGGTCATCCGCTCCATGAATTCTTCTTCGTGAATATCCCACATATTGGCGGAACCGGGCGTCGTATGGATCTCGGCTTTTCCGATCCTGCCGTCGGCACAACCGATGCCGATATTCTTATTCGATCCGCCGAAGCCGCCCATGGTATGCCCCTTGAAATGCGTCAGAGCGAGCAACGAATCGTAATTTTCAAGATGAGAGCCGACGTGGATGCCGTCGAGCCATTTTCCGCCTTTGATCGGGAAGACGGCGGTGCCGTCCTCGTCGAGAATATCGACGTCGCAGAAATCCCAGCCGTTGCAGGCGAGGGTCTTTCTGTGATCCTCCGTCGTAAAGCGGCTGCCCCTGTAATAAGTATTCGTCTCGACGACCGTCGCCCCCTTGAGTCTGTCGGACAGGAGCGATTTTACCCAAGGACGGGGCAAAATGTTCGGTCCCTCCGCCTCTCCCGTATGTACTTTTACGGCAACTTCCCCCGTGAGAACGGACGAGATCCTGTCGTAGATTTTCAAAAGTCCCGCCGCCGAAAGGTCGCGGGTGAAATATACGACGGCGCAATCGCCGTCCCGTTTTTCGTAAGGAACGTAAACGTTTCCGTCTTTTCCGGGGATCGTGTTTTCTTTCATAAGCACCTCAAATGTAATGTTTTCTTTTCATTTTAAGTATAATTAAGCGAAATCGGTCTGCGTATATCCACCGTTTGGAAAACGCTCGACGCTTTGCTTTTTTGCCATTTTACTTTCCTCTTCTATTCTATCACTTCCGGGAGCGTTTTGCAATCCTTTTTGACCGGAGAAAGTCGAACCCGGTCAAAAATCGGCTTTACGGAAAAACGAGCAAAAAAGATGTAACGATAAAGACAGATAAAAGAAAGCCGCGAAAAATCATTTCCCGCGGCTTTTGTATTTGCCCGTTTTCACGGGACATTGTAACCTTGTACGTCGTTGCGCCGAACAGAAATTCGCCGGGCGCTTTACGATTCATTGTTGACGGCAAAGGGGTTGTCGATGATACGGATCTTTTCGCCTTCGAGTTCGGCGACCTTTTTGATATCCTTTGCGTCGGTGAAGCGGAACGGCGAAACGAGCGCTGCCAGATGATGCGGGGTAAACGTGTGAATGTCCGAGCCGCAGATGGTGGAAAGACCGTAACGCTTGGCGTAATCGGCGGCAAATTCATTCTCGACCGGCTGATTGGCGACGTTATAGACTTCAATACCGTCCACCCAGTAAGGAAACAGCGAGATGAAAGGCGAATAGTCACGGATACGCATGGGATGTGCCTGATAGACGAGGATCCCGTTATCGCGCAGGTAGGTAAGAGCGTCCTTTGCTTTCATGGACATGACTTCCTCGTGCTCGATGAACCATTCGGGGGTGGCACCGAAGAGGAGGACTTCCGCGGCGTTGCCGACGCCGAACTCGACACCGAAAAAGACGTCCAGTCCCGTGCCCTCCGCCGCCGCTTTGACCTGCCGGTAACTCTCAGCGTAAAGGTTGATTTTCTCCGCCCAAGGCAGCGTTTTATCGACGCACGTATTGCCGTTGAGAAAATGGTCGGTGACGAAAACGCCGGCATAACCCAGCGTCGTATATAAGCGCACGACCTCCTCCGGCGAGAGTCTGCCGCATTTTGATGAAATGCGGGTATGCAAGTGACATTCGTATAAATATTCTGCCATAGAAGTTTGCCTCGTTCGGTGAAATCGTATTGCTTATGTTATACTCTTTATTTCCCGATTTGTCAAGAGAAAACCGCTGTTTTTTTCATTCCCACCTTTTCGGCGTTGCTCCGACAAGAAGCAAAGAGCATCAATCGGCGAGCCGATGTAAGACGACTATGGTTTCGAGTACGGGAGAGAACCTATATGGTTTTTCCCACTTCTTCACTATTCACTATTACCTATTACTTAAATTCCGTTCACACCGAATTAGTGAAGAGTGAAGAGGTAAGAAGTAATAAGTAAAAAATTCCGCTCACTTGCGTGAACGGAATTTTTTGTGTTACCCCAACAATTTTGAACCTTTGTTTTTCCTAATCATCTTTATGCCACTCCCAAGAAGCATAGGTGTCCAAAAGATATTCAGCCGCTGTTGTTGGAGAATCAAGCTGCGATATATTCAAATTTTTCGGCGGAGTAAATTTGCCGCCTTGGGAGGATACGCTCCACCCTGTTGCCTGCTCAAAAACAACACTTGTCATTTTATCACACCTTAAAAATGCATAACTGCCAATCAAAGCTACATTTTCGGTAATCGTTATATTTGTTAGATTATCACAATCTAAAAACGAATATTTCCCTATAGAAGTGAGCGACCTTGGGAGGTTTATATCAATCAGTTGATGACAAGCGTAAGCTGCATAGTCAACAATCTCAACAACCCCTTCGGGAATTGTTATGCTCATGTTTTCTGTAGAAACACATAAACGCAAAAATTTCTTTCCGTCCTTACTGTAGAGATTGCCGTCAATAGATAAAAACGTTTGGTTGCCTTCATCAACCTCTACCCCTTCCAATCCTTTACAAGAATGGATTGATTCGTACGAAATATCGTTTACGGCACTCGAAATAACTATTCGCTTAAGATTTTCACAATATGCAAACGCATGCCGACCAATAATCGAACATCCTTCAGGGATTGCAAACTCCTCATCTGCTTTACCCGGGGGATAAAAAACAAGCTCCTTCTGATCTTTTGTGTAAACAACACCATCAATAGAGCAAAACCACGGGTTATCGGGATCAACCGTAACCGCCTTGAGAGAATTACAGCTTGCAAAGCAACCGCCCCAAAAGTTTTTCATGCTTTTGGGCAAGTGAACACTTTCAAGATTATTGCAATCAAAAAATGCAAAAGAATGAATTGCCGTTATACCTTCTGGGATAGTGACACTGCGCAATATTTGGCAACCACGAAACGAGTCCCAGCCAATTACTGTCACAGGATGACCATTATATTCAGTGGGGATTACAACATCTATCATTTCCCAATTATCTTCAAGTGTCTTTCCTTCTACATTCGTTGATTTTATATAGTAGGCATTATCATCCTCCCACCAAAAGTATTGAAAATTAACGTTATCTGAATCAAGAGTATATAGCGAGCAAGAAGATAAAACAGCCCCCAAAATAATCACTAAGCACAATAGCAATCGAGATTTTTTCACGAATCCACCGCCTTTCTTTATCATATTATATCACAAAAGCTCTATAAATTCAATACGTTATCATAAAGTCGCAGGTTCAAGTCCAAAAGGTTCAAGAAAAGGTGCGACAGTGAAAGAGGGATGCTTTTTGCCCCTAAAAACACGAAATCCCCCGAAATCAAGGGCTTTGAGGTTTTAGTGAAGTTTTGGCTACGCCAAAGTGATGTTATGCTTCGCATAGTGATGTTGCTCACTCTGTTCGCAGTGATGTGATGTGTTCCTAATCACGTGCCGAAGGCACACTTCACGCGCGAAACGCACATCACTTCCGCAGGAAACATCACGTTCCGCTTGCGGAACACATCGTTGAAAAAAGACGGTTACTTTCGTAACCGTCTTTTTTCTGGCTCCCCCTGCTGGGCTCGAACCAGCGACATCATGATTAACAGTCATGCGCTCTACCGACTGAGCTAAGGAGGAATATGAATATTTTCATATCCATAGAAAACCGAATAAATCAGAAACGGAAGTTCAAGTAAGTAGTTGCCGAACTGCCTTATCCTTTGGATAGCAGTTCAAGCCCTCGGTCAATTAGTATCATTCAGCTAAACACATTACTGTGCTTACACCCATGACCTATCAAT
>JAZLLY010000017.1:0-31087 GCA_045598385.1 Eubacteriales bacterium
CCATTCCCGGTAGATATTGTCGGAAAATTTGTCCAATAGGATCACATTATGTCCCCACGGAATTTGTGCAACGACCTGTTGCACAAATTCTTCATCGGGATAATTTTCCGCAAGTTTTGCCATATATTTCAGATTTCGGACTGAATAACCGGTGCTGTTCGGATAGGACAGTTTGATGTCCTTGGCGAGGTTGTCGATAAACTTGTTGCCCCACGTTTTGTTTTCGTTGATGACCTTGCCGATGTTGTAATAGAGCAGGATCAGTTCTTTGTTGACCGCGAGCGTTGCTTTGTACTGCGCCCGCGCAATCTCGCTCTTGATCTGCTCGACGATTTTCAGATATTCATTATCATTCAAAAGCATAACAATGGGTGTTTGCACGAGATCGACGAAAGCGCGGTTGGAAGAACTCGAAGCCGAGGAAGACAAACTGAAAAAGGACATCGAGCGCGAACGCGTTTCCACGCCGACATTGACCGAGGAGCAACTCCGTTTCTTCCTCGGCAAATACGCGCATCTTGACGTTTCCGTTCAGCGAAACCGCGAGAAGATCGTCGATGATCTGATCGGAAGCATCATCCTTTACGGTGACGGACGCCTGATCATCACGTTCAATTACCGCAACGAGCCGGTGCAAACGACGCTTGACGAGATCATCGCCGCCGCAAATCATAGTTCGGATATTATCTGTCTTGCTTCACCACACAAAAAGGGACACCATCCGGTGTCCCTTTTTGTGTAGCGGCTGCACAGCAGCCGGAGGACTGCCGTAGGCAGTTCGGAACATTGCCCTCGGCGTCCGTGTCGGACGTCATAGACCGCAGGCGGACGAGGGCAAATACTGCCACTCCGCTCGGCGAGCGGATTATACCGTACAGAGCGCGGATTCCATACCGTGCAAGGCACGGATTCCATACACGGCTACGCCGGGTGCCATACCGTGCAAGGCACGGATGAATATGATTGCCCTGTCGGGCAAACGAAAAGAGCACGCAAAGGCAACTTCTCGTAAGAATATTATGGAAAGAGCCGAATGAGAGTGCCGAAAAAGCACACAGAATTCAGAGATGAGTTCTATGTGCATTTTTATTGGCAATATTGAAGATTTTGATAATATAGGGCGTGTTCCGATTCTCAACACTGTAGCCGTATAAACCTGATGGTAGCGTCCCCTCGGTGAAGCCCTCGCGCACACCGCCCATTTCTTTGCTTACAGTATAGCATAAAAGAGCAGGAAAATCAAGAGTTTTGGCACGAAATAAGCTCTGTTCGCTATCCGAAAGCTTTTATAGGAACATCGCAAGAAAATGAGGAAGCGTCAGTTTGCTGTCGACAAGTCCCACGTTTCCACAAATCAGTTTGAAAGCGACGGTCGGCGCAAATTCCCTGATAAACGCGTCAAGCGATTTTGTTGCGGTGTTTCCGGCTTTCACTTCGATCGGCATGACTTCGCCGTCTTTTTCGATGATAAACTCCAATTCCATACTGTCGTCCGGCTTGTAGTAATGAAGCGTATAGCCGTTCTTGACCAGCGTTTCGGCAACGAAATTCTCATAAATGCCTCCCTTGGCAAATCCTTTCAGATTGCCGTTCAGCAACGCTTTTTTTGTTTCAAATCCGAACATGGACAAAAGAAGCCCGGTATCCGCGATATAGAGTTTGAATTCGTTATCTTTTTCATATGCTTTCAAGGGCAGGAGTGCGGTTGTGGTGTTATAGCAGATATATGCCATATTGGCATCTCTGAGCCATTGAACGCTGTCCTTGTATTTCCGGGCGGTGGCTTTGTGCTCCACCTCGGAATACTTGAATTTTTTATTGTCTTTGGCAAGCTGTCTCGGAATACTGTCATAGCAGGCGCGTACTTTCACCTTTTCGGCACCTTTGGTGTGCCCCGCAATATCATCGGCATAGGATTCCAAAATCTTATCCTGGATCGTCTGAACTCTTGTAAAGTCCTTGTTCCGAACGAAATCGGCAACGACCTCGGGCATTCCTCCGACCACCAGATATTCCCGCACGAGCGATTCGAATTTGTCGCAGATCTCGGGCGGGACTTTTTCATTCTTCGTATAAAAACTTTTCAGATACGCGATCGTATCGTCGTTATAACCGTATGCCCAAAGGAATTCTTCAAAGTCCATAGAGTACATGGTTACCGGTTTTTCATAGCCGACGGGAATGGACTCGACCTGTTCCACCTCATCGTCGTCGTCTTTTCCGTATGACAATCCGAGCAGCGAACCGGAAGCGATCACGTCATAACGACCGTCTTCGGCAAGGAATTTCAAAGCGGTACGGGCATCCGCACACTTTTGGATCTCGTCAAGAAAAATGAGCGTCTTTCCGGGGATCAGTCTAACACCGGGAATATTAGCGGTCAGTCTTTTATAAATTTCTTCTGCCGTTTTATCGCCCTCAAAAATGATTTTCAGACTTTTCTGCTCGTGAAAATTGATTTCCACGAAACTTTCGTATTCGGCTTTGCCGAACGCGCGGATCAGATAGGTCTTTCCGACCTGTCGCGCCCCTTTGACCAGCAGGCACTCTTTTTTCGTTTGATTCTTCCATGCGAGAAAGACGTCATACATTTTGCGTTTCAGCATCAAAATCACCTCGATTTCATTCCCATTATAGTATAGTATTCCCGTCTTGTCAACAGTTTATGCATATTTTAGAATATCCAAAAAAGCAATTTGTGCATATTTTAGGATACTGTGAAATTGAAATTTCGCATATTTTAGGATGGAAATTAAGAACTTTGGCTCAAAAAACAATCTGTTCGTTGGCCCAAAGTTAACAAAATGTTATCTGGACTTTCCCGTCCTTCTGTGATATTGTGTTGTGCTGAAAAGGAGGCGACACATTATGCACAAAATTATTGAGGAATTATGGTACGGGAACATCGACCCGATGGAGGCGGTCGGTAGCGGAGGTCCAGAGTACAAGGAGCTGATGGAGCTCATGGCGCGGAACCGGGAAAAGATCGCGGCAAAATCCGCCTATGTACGTCCAAAATCCTGACCACTCAGGTCGAAAAATAGATGCGCAGTACAAAAGCCGTGCTTCGGCAAACAACGAAAAGAGCACGGAAATCCGTGCTCTTTTTTGAATGGCTTTTGTATTATTTGGAGATCGTGTACGTACCGGCGGGAGCCGTGAACGTGAGCATACCGCTCTCCTCGGTCACGTTGACCGTGGCAACGGTGGCGCTGCTTGCGTTTTTGACGGTGTAGGTGCCGGCGGAAAGTCCGCAAACGGCGTAGCGGATATCGCCGTTGCCCTCGCCTTTGACGGTGGCGGCATCGATCTTTTCGACGTTCTTATTGAAGAACGAGGCGACGCCGAGCGCGGGGACCGAGGCGCCGAGAATATCGGCGTTGCCGTACATGACGGCTTCGAGCAGTCCCTGCTCGTCGTTGGTTGCGGTGTCGGTGACGTATATGACGTTGAGCATCTTCGTTTCCGTCCCGGTCACTTGGATCTCAACGCGTCCCCAGCCGGCTTCCAGCGTATTGATGTCTTCTCTCCATCTGCCGTCCGTCTTCGGATTTTCGGTGCCGTAGCGTCCCTCAAGTCCGACGATCGTGATCTCGCCGCTGTCCGAGAACGCCTGATCGACGAGAACGCCGTCCGCCTGATAGCTGTCCCAGACGTTTTGGATATAAAGGTCGTTCACGATGGCGACGACGTTGCCGCTGATGGTCGGCTCCGTCATGGGCTGGAGGAGGTACGAGGTGGTCTTGGAAACTTTCGTCTTCACGTCGTCAAAGACGAAGAAGCAGAGCGGGGTGTCCGTGGGATTGCCGTCTTCATCGTAATTGTAAACGGCGAGCATATAGCGTCCGACTTCCTTGGCGCCCGCGTTATAGTAATTGTCGGTGATATCGCCGGCAAGGTAGGCGTAGAGCGGTTGCCCGTTTTCGTCTTCGAGGACGGCTTCGCCGATGACGGTACCGCCGCTTTGCGTGGTCTCAAAGGTTTTCGGCTCACCGCCGGAGTTATCCTGTCCCTTGCCGTCGATGAGCAGGGCGTTATGTGCCAGGGTGGACTTGTTGTGACTGTGGACGGCACTGCCGTAGTCGTCGTAGAAGCCGGCGTCGATGGCGAGCATACCGTGGTAGTAGATCTGGAAAGAACCGCCGTCGGCGTGTTCGTGACCGCCGGTGTACCGCTCGCCGATCTTCATATAGACCATGGCGGCGTCGGAGTTCCAGGCGTTTCTCGTGATGAGGATCCCGGAGGGAGAGTCAAAGTAATGGGTGAGCGGGAGCGTGCTCTTGCTCGTGCGGTCGAGCGTCGGATCGTTGTAGATCAAAAACTGCGTCCGCGTCAGGAAGTTGTCGTTGTTCGTAAAGGTGGAGAAGCCGTTGAGATAGCGGTACGATTCGGCTTTAAGTACCGAATTGCCCGTATAGGCCGACGCGTAGAACAGCGTTCTCGCATAGTCGTTCATCAGATACTGCGGATTCGTGGAGCCGACGGTGTTTCTCTCGTTGATATCGTCGCCGATGTGCAGAAGCTGGCTGTCGGGACGGGTGTTATAGACGAAACCGAGCGCCACTTTTTCGATGCTGAAATCGTAGAGCGGAATGGGATCGTCCGTGCATTGCATCGCCTCGTAGAAGAGCGCCGAGTCCACTTCAAAATTGAAACGGTAGATGCCGTAACTGTTGCCCTGTCCCTGCGTCTCGCCCTGATAGTAGGCGTTGCGGTAGGGGACGTAGTCGGCGGTGATCCTGCCCGCCACGTAGTTATAATATTCGGGGTATTCGTCGTAAACGGCGATCGAGAAAGCGAGCCAGTCGCGCAGAAGCTGCGCCTCCGCTCCGTGTCCCGCGAACGTGCCTTGATTCGACGGCGTGATGTCGGTCGAGTTCTTGCTGATTTCCAGTTCCGGCGCCATCTTGGAGGTAACGGCGCTGATGATGTTCGTCTTCATATCGTCCGTCAGAAGATCGTAGCACCAGTCGTAAACTTCCGCCGCGATGAACATGACTTCGCCGGCGATGCGGTATTTCAGGGAATAATCGCCGACGTCGATGGTTTTCAGGTAGTTGATCAAACCGTTGATAGCCCGGTAACCGTAGATCGTCGCGGCGTCTCTGTTGTTGCCCTCCTCATGCTCGAGCGCGTAACGGAACGCGCACGCCTCGATGTATTCGAGAAGCGAAGCGGAGAAATTGTTGTTGTCCGTTTTGCCCGCGGGATCGTCGAGAGTGCCGAACGTGGCGGATTGCGTTTTGGAGTCATCCGTCATTTTGACGAGTGCGCGGTACACCTGGTTGTCTTCGCCGTACTGGTAAAGTTTCAGGGTTTGCGTGCCGGACGTGATCTCGGTATTCAGCTCCGCGACGCGGCTCGTATTCAGTCCGAGACGGGGGTGCGTGTTCGCGGCGGGATACGCCGTCGGGGTGGCTTTCACGTTTTTCGAGACGTTCAGTACCGTACCGAAATTGTTTTTGTAATTTCTTTGGGTAGCGGCATCGCTCGTCACTTTACCCATGTTTTGGTTGATCGTTTTCTGAAGTTGGGCGATCTCTTCGGCGTTCCGCACGTACTGGGCTTCGATCGCTTCCGCTTCTTTTACGGCAAGCGCCGCCGCCGAAAGATTCCGGATGTCCCAGGTGCCGTCTTCGACGATGAAACTGTTGGCGCGCATATACGCCCGTTTGAGATTCGTGATGCAATAGTCCCACGACGTCGAACCGTCAAACGCTTTTGCCGAGGTCGCGTAGATCGCGAGCTGCCCGCCGCGGCAGGCATAGCCCCAGGTGAGACCGCCTTCCTCGTCGGCGAGGGCGTTTACCGCCGCCATCAGTTCCGCCGAGAGCGCACGGTTGGTATTGCCGAGCAGGATCTCGTATCTCGTTTCCTCGTGATCGGTGTCAATGAAATAGTAAGGTTGCAGACCGTAAACGGCTCTCATCTCGGGGATGAATTTCGCCATGATCTTGGAGTTCGCCGAGTTATACACGACGTAATAGCACGTCGAGATATTGTCCTCCGGCACGATGACGGCGTCGATCGGATCCGTCGTGATCACGGGATCATCCGGCTCCTGCGGATCCGGCGTGTCGTTCCCCGGATCTTTGCCGAAAAACGGCAGGTCGGAAAGCGAACAAGCCGAAAGGCAAAGCGAGAAAAGCAAAAGCAAAGCGACAAGGGTTCTTTTCACGTTTTTCATAAGTACTCCTTTTTTGGAAAGCAACCGGCTTTCGTTTCCCGAAATCTTTTGATCTGCGCTCCGCGATATCTTTTAATTTTCGGGAATAGTATGTTGGTTATTTTTATTATAACATACAGTTATTGCTATTGCAATAGTATATTTTGGGAAAAAACGGGGTTGGGAAAACGTGCGCTTTTTGCGCTTGAAAACGTGCGCTTTTTGCGCAGACCAAAGAGCCGGACTTTCCCCGGCTCTTTTTTCGTCGGTCTTCGCCGCTCGACGTATGAATATACGCCTTCGGGCGAAGCTCGGCAAATCTGCATCAAAAATCATCACGTTTTCGGTTGGCCTTTTTTGATTTTTGTTTCGGGCAAACGAAAAGAGCGTGATTTTCACGCTCTTTTTTGTGTTCTTTTTCGGCATTTCCGATTTTCAAAGCTTGAAATAGTTTTTAATCGCCGAGAATGAGACGTCGCTGATATCGTGTTCCATCTTGCAGGCGTCGGCGGTCGCCTGTTCTTTCGGCACGCCGAGGCGTTCGAGCGCTTCGGAAAGGACCGTGTGCCGTTCGTAAATGCGCTCGGCGAGCTCGCGCCCCGCGTCGGTCAGCGTGATATGCCCGTGGGCATTCACGTCGATGAATTCCCCGTCTTTGAGGAGACCGACCGCGCGGCAGACACTCGGTTTGGAAAATCCGAGACTCGCCGCCACGTCAACGGAACGAACCGCCGCGAGACTTTTTGACAGAACGAGGATGGTTTCGAGATACATTTCGCCGGATTCCTGAATGTTCACGCCGTCACTTCCTTTCCCGATCTTTGACTATATCAACACTATACAACAAAAGGAAGTTTTTGTCAAGGGTGGCGGCATCAGGGCTCGGCAGACTCCCGGTTTTCGGCGAGCGAAGAAAACGAGGTCAGGGGCTTGACGAATTTCACGTCGCCGAGGCAGGTGATATCTCCGGCGATCACGCGGTGGCGATAGACCAGTACGGTGACATTCAGAGGTTCCGCGCCCTCGGGCGCGTTTTTCACGGAATAGGTGTATCTTTCCACTTTCTTTTTGGCGTATTTGGCGATATCGAGCCCCTGCTCTTTCTGGATCTCGTTATAACCGAGCATAACGCGGTCAAAGTTCTCGGGCATCGTGAACGCTTCGCATTCTCCCTCACCCTCGACCTCGATACCGAACTGCGCGAAGAACGCGGCTCGGTCCTCCGCCGTTTTGATGCCGGAATAGCGGTACTCCGGCACGCCGTCGCTCATAGCGGCGACCGCGTCGCTCCCTCCGAGCAGCAAAAATCCGAGCGAAAGCACGACGACAAGCCCCAGCACGGCAAAAAATTTCACGCGCGATGCGCGAACGGAAATGATGAACATGAAAATACCCTCCGCGGTTTCTTGCTTCATCGTATGCCGCCCGTGAACGGTTTATGCAAAACGCCCTCGCCTCGCCGCTTGCGGCGAACGATGCGTTTCGCACACGAAACGCATCTCATAACTTTGCGGCAAAGCCGCAAATCATAACTGTGAGCATTGCGAGCATCATAACTTGCCCGAAGGGCAATCATAACTACGTCGAGCGGCGAAGACCGACGAAAAAACGCATCGGGATGACCGATGCGTTTTTTGACGGGAGTATTGCGGGGGATCAGAACTCTGCACCGAAAGGAATGAAAGCGAGAGGCGCGAGTTTGAAGCACTGTTTTCCGAACGGGATGCCGATGATCGTGATGCACCAAAGCACACCCTCAACGAGATATCCGAGTGCGAATTCGACGCCGAAGAAGACCGCCCACAGAATGTTTGCGACCGGATGCGCGCCGAAGTTCGTCGTCGCCGTTTTCCCGAAAGGCAACAGAACGAATTTCGCAAGTTTGAAGCACTGCATTCCGAACGGGATGCCGATGATCGTGATGCAAAGCAAAGCGCCCGTCAAAACGAATCCGATCGCAGATACCAATCCCGTCAGAAGCAACCAAAGAATATTGCCTACTGTTTTCATTTTTCTTCTCCTTTTATAATATGTTTAAGCCGTGGCTTACAGGAGCATTATAACATCTGTACCGCACGTTGTCAATATCTATAACTAAAATTATAGTTATAGGTTTCTTTAATTATAGTCAGAACTACGGTATGATGGTTGTGAGGTGATGCTATGAACATGGATTACAAACTGATCGGAGATCGCATACGGCAAAAAAGGAAGGAAAAAGGACTGACGCAGGACAAGCTCGCGGAGCGGTTGGACGTTTCCATCGGATACGTCAGCCAGGTCGAGCGGGGCATTACGAAAATCAGTCTGGATCTTTTGGCTCGGATCTGTGCCGAACTCATCTGCGATATCGCCGAACTCGTCACGGGAAGCGCGAACGAATCCCCCGCGTATCTGGAAGAAGAATTCGCCGAACTGTTCCGTTCCCTGTCGCCCAAAGAAAAACAATGGATCCTCTCTTTTATGAAAGTGATGAAGGATCAAAAGTGAACTTCTCCCCTGTCAGCGCACGTGACTTGCCTGCGGCGCGGGCGGCGGAACACGTTTCTCCCTTTTCGGCAAAGCCGCAAGACGCTATACGCAACAAGGGCAAAGAACCGATCGGTTCTTTGCCCTTGTTTTTTGTTTTTGGAAACACTGTGATTTTACAGGTTTGCGTGCTCTTTTTTGATAATCTTTTCTTCGGCGATCACTTGAGTCTGGCTTCCAGCGCTGCCAGCTCTTCGTAAAGCTCGGCGGGAACGCGCTCGCCGACCTGTGCGTAGAACTCGCGGATGCCTTTGCAATCCTCAAGCCATACGGCGTTGTCCACGTCGAGAAGAGATCTGACGGTATCGACGTTGATATCGAGACCTTCGATATTGATATCCTCCGCGTTCGGAACGTAACCGATCGCGGTCTCTTTCGCGCCGACTTTGCCTTCGCAACGGTCGAGGATCCACATCACGACGCGCATATTGTCGCCGAAGCCGGGCCATACAAAGTGTCCCTCGTCGTCGGTACGGAACCAGTTGACGTGGAAGATCTTCGGAGGATTCTTGATCATCTTGCCCATATCGAGCCAATGTGCCCAGTAGTCGCCCATATCGTAGCCGACGAAAGGACGCATCGCCATAGGATCGCGGCGGACAACGCCGACGGCACCGGAAGCGGCAGCCGTGGTCTCGGAAGCCATGATGGATCCTACGAACACGCCGTTCTGCCAATCGCGGGACTGGTAAACCAGGGGCGCGGTCTTGGCGCGGCGGCCGCCGAAGATGATCGCGGAGATCGGAACGCCGGCGGGATCGTTGAACTTATCGGAGAGGCAGGGGCAGTTCTTCGCCATCGCGGTGAAACGGGAGTTCGGATGAGCGGCGCAGGTGGACTTATCTTTCTTGTCGAATTTCGACGGATCCCACTTGTTGCCGCGCCAGTCGATGCAATCGGTCGGCAGGTCGTCGTTCATGCCCTCCCACCACACGGTATTGTCGGCGAGGTTGTGTGCCACGTTCGTGAAGATCGTGTCACGCATAGCGGTATGCAGGGCGTTCGGGTTCGAGTGCTCGTTCGTACCGGGGGCAACGCCGAAGAAGCCGTTCTCGGGGTTGACCGCCCAGAGTCTGCCGTCTTTTCCGACGCGGAGCCATGCGATATCGTCGCCGACGCACCAGGTCTTGTAGCCCTGTTTCTTATAGACTTCGGGGGGAATGAGCATCGCGAGGTTGGTTTTTCCGCAGGCAGAGGGGAACGCGGCGGATACGTAACGGACCTCACCGTCGGGACCCTCGATGCCGAGGATGAGCATATGCTCCGCCATCCAGCCCTCTTTTCTGCCGAGGTAAGAAGCGATACGGAGCGCAAAGCACTTCTTGCCGAGCAGGACGTTTCCGCCGTACGCGGAGTTGACCGACCAGATGGTATTGTCCTCGGGGAAGTGGCAGATGTAACGGTTTTCCTCATCGACGTCGGCGCAGGCGTGAAGTCCTTTGATGAAATCGCCGCTGTCGCCGAGTGCTTCCAGCACGTTCATACCGACGCGCGTCATGATGAGCATATTCAAGACGACGTAGATGGAGTCGGTCAGTTCAATGCCGTATTTGGCAAAGTCGGAACCGACGACGGACATGGAATAGGGGATGACGTACATGGGTTTGCCCTTATAGGAGCCCTTGAACAGTTTGGAGAGTTTCGCGTAACACTCCTTCGGGTCCATCCAGTTGTTGATGTTGCCGGCGTCTTCCTTTTTGCCGGTGCAGATGAAGGTGCGTCCCTCCACGCGGGCAACGTCGTTGACGGCGGTCCTGTGAAGATAGCAGTTCGGCAGTTTTTCTTCGTTGAGCTTGATCATCTCGCCCGAAGCGATCGCCTGAGCACGGAGTGCCTCCGCCTGTGCTTCGGAGCCGTCGATCAGGATCACGTCGGAGGGCTCGACAAGAGCCGCCATATCGGCGATCCAAGCGTCAACAAAACGGTTATTCGTTACGTTGGTCTTCATTTTTTCTATATCTCCTTGTGGTTATGAAAGCGTTATTCTGCGGAAATCCCAACTTTCCACAGATATATTATATCACGACTTTTTGCAAATGCAAGAGCGAAAACCGATAAAAAAGTCGCTTTTTTGCCGCAAATTGCGGCTTCTTTTCCGAATGCCCGCCGGCGCGCGTTCCGTTTTTCCCGTTTTTTGCTAAAAATGGTTAATTTTGGTAAATGTTGACAGAGAAAATTGGAAAATTTTGTATATTATTTTCGAGGTTCGGCACTTGCATTATATGGTAAAATATGGTAAAATGTGATCGGTTACCAAATATTGGCAATTTTGAAAACAAAAGATTGGAGAAAATCATGGAACAAGCAAAGATTTTACTGTGTGTGGAAAACGCCGACGAAAGAGCGCGCCTTTTGTCCTCCCTGCGTGAGGCAGGTTACGGCGCCGTGAGCGAAGCGGCAAACGGAAACGAGGCGTCGCAGATACTGGAGCGGGAAAACGTCGATCTCGCGATCGTGGATCTCTGGCTCTCCGGCATCGACGGGATCGGCATCATCCGCCGTTATTCCGCCCTGCGCGGCGGGGTACGTCCTTCCTTTATATTTATGTCTGCCATTCACAAGCAGAGTCTGCTGATGGAAGCGACCGAAGCGGGCGCCGATATCTGTCTTCTGAAGCCCTTTGACACCCCGTCTCTTCTCTCTCACGTCAGCGCTCTGCTCAAAACGAGAGGAAAAGAAAAGGACGGCAAAGGGATCTTCTCCCTCCCGTCCGATCTGGAAGCGCAGGTGACGCGGATCATCCACGAAATCGGCGTGCCGGCGCATATCAAGGGGTATCAGTATCTGCGCACCGCCATCATGATGACGGTGGATGACAGCGAATGTATCAACGCGGTGACGAAAGTGCTCTATCCCACCGTGGCAAAGAAATACGCCACCACGACATCGCGGGTGGAACGCGCCATCCGTCACGCGATCGAAGTGGCGTGGGACAGAGGCGATGTGGACACACTCAACTCGTATTTCGGATATACCATTCAGAACTCGAAGGGCAAACCGACCAACAGTGAGTTCATCGCCATGATCGCGGACAACCTGCGGCTCAAATACAAGTGCGCTTTCGGCGCGTAAGGCGCCGTTTTTCGGGCAAAGTCCCGCCACGGGGTGGCATTTTCCGATCATTTGTGCGCGGTGGGTACCGGCAGAAATGAAACGGTAAAAGAAAACCCGCCGCGAAAACTGCGCGGCGGGTGTTGACTCTTTTTATCGGAAAAGACGTCCGGGGATCTCTTTTTGTCCGTCAGCGATCGCGCAGCTCCGACCGCCCTTCGAGGGCGCGGTAAAGCGTGACTTCGTCGGCATACTCGATATCGCCGCCGACGGGGATACCGTAGGCGAGACGCGAAATCTTCACGCCGTAGGGTTCGAGGACGCGGGCGAGATACGCCGCGGTGGTATCGCCGTTCGGCGTCGGGTTGGTGGCAAGGATGATCTCCCTGACGCCGCCCGCCTTGACACGGGTTATCAGTTCCTCGATATGGAGTTTATCGGGCGTCACGTTGTCGAGGGGGGCGAGAGCGCCGCCGAGGACGTGATAGGTACCTCTGTACCCCCGCACTTTTTCCATGACCGAGACGTCCTTGGCTTCCTCCACGACGCAGATCAGACCGCGGTCACGTTCGGGATCGGAACAGACGTCGCAGACCTCGCCGTCGGAAAAGCCGCAGCAGACGGAACAGGTGCGCACGTCGCGCACCGCGCCGATCACCGCGTCGGCAAAGGACGTCGCCTCGTCTTCCGTGAATTTCAGAGCCGAAAAAGCATACCGTACCGCCGTCTTATACCCGACACCGGGGAGGCGGCGGAACGCGTCGATCAGTCTTTCGACGGGTGCTATATAACCTTTCATTTCAGAACATCCCGGGCAGGCCCATGGCGCCTGTGATCTTCTGCATTTCGTCGGCGGAGACGGATTCCACTTTCTTGATCGCTTCGTTGACCGCCGCGGTAATCAGATCCTCGAGCGTCTCGGGATCGTCGGGGTCGATGACCTCTTTGTCGATCTTGACGGAAAGGATCTCTTTTTTACCGTTGATCTTCACCGTCACGACGCCGCCGCCGGAAGAAACTTCGTATTCGCAGGCCTCGAGTTCTTCCTGCTTATTCTGCATATCTTCCTGCATCTTCTGCGCCTGTTTGAGCATGGACTGCATATTGGACGGACCGCCGCCCATTCCCTGCGGGATTCTGACTTTCATGATCTTCTCCTTTTTATTAGTCGAAATCGTCCGCGAAATTGACGCGGGCGGCGTTCGGTTTGGCTTCGACCGTCAGCGTGACGGCTTCCGGGGCGACCCCCTCGATCTCGGACAGAATGCCGCGCACGATCGAGAGATCCGCCTCGCTGTTTTTGAGTTTATCGGCGAAAAACGCCGTGACGTACGCGGTGAAGCGGCGGTTGTCCGCCGTCGTCGCCTGCGAACCCATAAACTGAACGGAGAGCGGCGGTTTGACGTCTCCGATACGTTCGATCACGCGTCCCCACTTGGGGTACGGGGCGGCGTTTTTGGCTTCCGACGCGGGGGACGCGGTCGGTTTTTGCGGATTTGTCAGAGGAGCGGCGGGCGTCTTTTGCGCCGGCGCCGTTTTTTCTTCCGGCTTTTCCGCCGGGGCTTTTCCCGATACCGCACCGCCGCTGAGGCGGAACAGAGAGACTTCTTTTTCCAGATTTTCAAGGCGCAGCGCCAGCGCTTCCGCCGACACGCTGTTTTTCGGATCGCACATCCTCGTCAAGGTCATCTCGGCGATACTTCTTCCGGCTTCCGCCGAGCGCTGCATATCCGAGAGCGCCTCGGACAAAAGCGAAATATGGTAATGCATCGCCGCGTCGGAAAAGACGGCGGCGAGTTCTTTCAGCGTTTCGTATTCCGCGTCCGTCAGATCGAGATACTCTTTGGCGATTGCGGATTTTTTGACGACACACATATCGCGGTAGGCGTTCATCAGCTCCTGCCAGAACGCCGGAATATCCGAACCGGCGCGTACCGTTTCCCCGACGAGCCGGTACATCCCGGCGTAATCGGCGTCGGCGATCGCCCGCAACATACGGTAAGCCGCCCCGCGGTTCCCGGCTCCCACCATACGGGAGACGAGCGCTTCGTCCACGACCTCACCCGTCCCGGCACAGAGTTCGAGAAGACTGACGGCGTCGCGCATACCGCCCTGCGCCGCCCGGGCGAGCATCCTCGCACCGTCCTCGGTCAGGTCAATGCCCTCGGCTTTCGCGATATGGAAAAGGCGCTTCATGATCGTTTCGGTGCCGATGCGTTTGAAATCGAAGCGCTGACAACGCGAGACGATGGTCGTGGGAAGTTTCGAGAGTTCCGTCGTCGCAAGAATGAAAATGACGTACGAGGGCGGCTCTTCCAGCGTTTTCAGCAGCGCGTTGAACGCCGATCCCGACATCATGTGGACTTCGTCGATGATATAGACGCGGTAACGCATTTCCGCGGGGGTGAAAGCGATCTCGTCTTTCAGATCGCGGACGTTATCGACGCCGTTGTTGCTCGCGGCGTCCATTTCGAGGACGTCGGTAGCGGTACCTCTGTCGATGGCAAGGCAAGCCGCGCAGGCGTTACAGGGGTTTCCGTCTTTCGGATGCAGACAGTTGACGGCTTTCGCCAGGATCTTGGCACAGCTCGTCTTTCCCGTTCCGCGCGAGCCGCAGAACAGATAGGCGTGGGACGTCTTTCCCTCACGGACCTCGTATTTCAGAATATCGGTCACGGCCTTTTGCCCCGAAACGTCGTCAAAATCGACGGGGCGCCATTTCCGGTACAAAGCGCGATATTCCCCCATAGTGCCTCCCTTAAGAAAACGGGCGAGCATCCGGGGAACTTTCCCTCACGAAAACCCGCCTCTTCTTTTCCTGCGTCGGAAAGAGCCATACACCCCTCCGTCGAAAGCGTCCTTACACACGGAAACCGCCCCCTCCGCTCCGGACAGGCATCCTCGCGGCACACACCGAAATCTGCTGAATGCTGCTTGGTTCCCCACCTGACATGGTTCACAGCACGGTGTTGCGCAAGACCCGTCTTTCAACACGGAAAGAAACGGCGCAGACTGCACAAAGACGTCCCTCGGGAGGGGAATGAACCCCTGCTACAGCGGACTTCAGGTACAAGGCCCCGCTACTCCCCCGGCTGGTATGGCTCCGCCCGACACAGGAAAATCTTGCTTATATTATACCAAAGTTTTTATCTTTTTTCAAGTGCTTTTGAAAATTTCAAAGGCAGAACCCGCCGCCGACGCTGAGGTTCTCTCCGGTGATGAAAGACGCGGCGTCCGACGCCAGGAACAAAACGGCTTCGGCGACCTCGCGGGGGGTACCGATCTTCGGGATCGGCGTTTGTGCCGCCAGGTCTTTCATATCCTCCTCCGAGAGCGAAGCGTTCATATCGGTATCAATCACGCCGGGCGCCACCGCGTTTACGGTAATGCCGGAGGGACCGACCTCCTTGGCGAGGGCTTTCGTAAAACCGATCAGCCCCGCTTTGGACGCGGAATAGGCGACTTCGTACGACGCACCGACGATGCCAAAGACGGACGTGACGTTCACGATCCTGCCGGATTTTCTCCCGATCATCTCCGGCAAAACCGCCTTGGCGTACAGATACGCGGCGGTCAGATTGACGGCGAGGATGCGGTCCCAGAGGGGTTTTTCAAGATCCTGTAAAAGAGACCCCCGGCAGATCCCGGCGTTATTGACGAGCACGTCGATATGCCCGAGGCGTTCTTTCGCGGCGGCGACGGAGGCGTAGATCTGCCCTTCGTCCTGCGCGTCCGCAAGGATCGGAAAAGCGCCCGTTTCTTTTGCAAGTTTTTCCGCCTCTTTTTCCGAATTCCGATAGGTGAAAGCGACACCGTACCCGGCGGCGGCAAACGTCCGCACCGTCTCGGCGCCGATCCCGCGGGATCCGCCCGTGATCAAAACCGTTTTCATATTCCGACCTCACATTATCTTTATGCCGTTATTATACCCGCAAAACACGACGCTGTCAAGAATAAACCGAAACTCTTGACGGCGCGCCGTCATTTCATTATACTATACGTATCGAGGTGCCGCATATGCTTCTTATCATCCGCAAAAACGAAAAGAACGGAAACGCCGTCAGGGAGATCTTCCGTTATATGAACGTGCTCGCCTACTCCTGCCGGCCGCAGGACGCGGTGCGGGAACTTTCGCCGCGCTATCGCGCCGTTCTGATCCTCGATCCCGAGACCTTCCCCGATATCCGGGGCTTCGTCGCTTCTCTGCGGCGGACGGCGGCACTGACGCCGGTCTTCGCCCTCTCCGCCCGGCACCTCTCGGTGGCGGACGCCTGTCTGTTCGCCAAAGTATTCTCCTACGGCACGATGTCCTCCTCCATCGCGAAGGATATGGTGACCTTTTCGCTCGACCACGGCTTGCCCGCGATCGGTGACTACCGTCTTTTGGGACTGAACGTTTCGGCAGACCGCGAATGCGCGACATTCTGCGGCGAAGCCCTCCCGCTGACGCAGACCGAGATGCGGATCCTGCAATTTCTCATCCGCGTTTATCCCGACGCCGCCACGGCAGACGAGATTCTCGAATACGCGTTCAATCCGCAGAAGGTGCCCGGCAAGTCGAGCGTGCGCACCCACCTCTCTGCCGTCAACCGGAAATTCCGCGCGCTGACGGGGCGCAATCTGACCGAGCACCGCGATTACGCGGGATACCGGATCACGGCGCCGGATACGGTATTGACCGCCGGCGGAAAATAAAAGCATCGCCTCCCGCATATATTGGACGGGAGGTGATTTTTTGCCGATTTTTGATTTGTTGTTCCGTTTCGTGGCGTTGCTGCTCGGCATCCGCACGGGACAGAACTTTCCGCCGCCGCTCTCAAGGGCGGAAGAGGAAGCGCTTTTCGCGAAGATGAAGCAGGGGGACGAGGAAGCGCGCTCCAAACTGATCGAACATAATCTGCGGCTCGTATCCCATATCATCCGCAAATATTACGGCTCTTACCCGGCGCCGGAAGAACTGCTTTCGATCGGTTCCATGGGACTCGTCAAGGGGGTGGATTCTTTCAAAGCGGACTTCGGCACGCGCTTCGCGACCTACGGCGCCAAGTGCATCCAGAACGAGATCCTCATGTATTTCCGCAGTCAGAAAAAGACGGGGAACGAAGTCTCGATCCACGAGACGATCGACGTGGACAGGGACGGAAATCCGCTCACGTACCTGGACATCATCAGCGTGGACGACACCGTGGCGGAAGATATCGACCTTTGCGATTATCTCGACAAAACGCGAAAACTCGTGGAAAGCGTGCTCTCGCCGCGCGAAAAGGAGATCATCGTTCTGCGATACGGTCTTCACGGTTTTCAGCCGAGAACGCAGAGAGAAGTGGCAAAGCATCTCGAAATCTCGCGTTCCTACGTGTCGCGTATCGAGAAAAAAGCCCTGAAAAAACTGAAAGAGGCGTTCGGAGACGCCCCCGATCTCTCGGACGGATGATCCTCCTGCATAAAGCGGAAAAAACGGCGCACACTATCCACAGGCAACAGCCGAATTTCCGCTTTGCGGAGGAGGAAAAGTATGACAGTCATTCAAAAAATCGCTCTTTTCATCGCGATCGTCGGAGCCCTTAACTGGGGTTCGATCGGTTTATTCGCCTTTGACATCGTGGCGTGGATCTCGGGCGGCGCAATGAGCGCTCTGGCGCGCGTCATTTATATCATCGTCGCGCTCTCGGGCCTCATCTCCATTTCCATGCTGTTCTGGAAAGACGAAGAGCACACGGCAAAGGTTTACAAAGCGTAAATACCCTTTGACCGCTGAAAAAGCCACCCCACGGGGTGGCTTTTTCATGTTTTTTCCGTCAGTAACGATCGTGCGCCGATGGGATTCTCCCGATCCGTCAATGGCCGATCGTGATCGTGCCGTCGGAGCAATGGACGGTATAAGAGGTCGTCCCGTTGTCCCAATTCTCACCGAACGTAACGGCGTTCCAGTTCTCCAGCGTTCCGCCGTAGTAAATATCGGTCAGACGCTTGCATCCGTCGAAAGCGGACTCGCCGATCTCTTCCAGCGTCGCGGGAAGTCTCACCGTCGTGATCGAGGAATAACTGTAGAACGCGTAGCCCGATACGGCAGTCACGGGTACTTCCTCGTAAAACTCGGGAACGTAAACGGATTTATACGACGAACGGTTCAGAAGCGAAAGGATCCCGAATCCCGAAACGGACGCCTCGTCTTCTTCCTCGGACAAGGATAAGTACGGCACCGTACCGAAGTTGTAATCGCAGTATTTGCAGGTCAGATTCTCGCCCGAAGCGATCTCTCCCATCTCGTGATCGGCTTCCACGCGTTTGATCTCGCAGATCGCACAGCAACGGGTACAAAAGCGGCAGGCAAAACCGTCTTTCTGACAATTCTCGGCTTCGATCAGCGTTTCCCACGCCCCGGGGGTGCACTCGTGTTCTCCCGTGAAATCGTAACGGACGTCGTCGAACACCGTCTGTGCCTTTTCTCCGATCGCATCCGCGTAGGGAACGTCGCAGGCGGCGGCACAGAGCGCCGTGCATAAAAGCATAACGGTCAAAAGGACCGCGGACAGTTTTTTCATAGCCAAACCTCTCAATTTTATTAAGATTATTATAGCATACGAAGGTAAAATACGCAAGAGCGGAAAACTCGTTTTTCTCTTTTTTCATAAACTGATAACGGACGTTAAAATATCGATTTTTCGTTTTCGTGAAAGAAACCGGGGAAAATTGCCATACTAACGTTGTCATCAAAATAGGAGAAGAAAAGAAATTTTCGTGTATGGAAAGATGAACATAAAACGCGGTGATATTTATTATGCGGATCTCTCCCCCGTCGTCGGGAGCGAGCAAGGCGGGCTTCGCCCCGTCCTCATCGTACAGAACGACGTCGGCAATCGCTACAGCCCGACCGTGATCGCGGCGGCGATCACCTCAAAACTCAACAAAGCCAAGCTCCCGACGCATATCGACGTTTCGGGGAGCGATACCGGACTGTCGAGAGACAGCGTCATTCTGCTCGAACAGATCCGCACGCTCGACAAAAAACGCCTCCGCGAAAAGATGGGGCATCTCGACGACCTGACAATGGCGAACGTCAACAACGCCATCGGCGTCAGTTTCGGGCTCACGGAGCGCCGTCCGCCGGATTTCGGATAAGGACTTCTTTTCAGACGGTTTTCCTCATATACTGAATCAAACGGAAGTTTAAGGAGGAAAACGTATGAAAAACGGACTATATCAGCCGGAGGGAACGCTCTTCGCGGCGCCCGAGGTGCTCGGCAGTCTTGCGTCAAGAGCGGGGCTGGAGCGGGCGATGGAAAAAGGGACGATGCTGGAGGCGGCACCGTACCTGTGCGATCACGATATGAATCTGCATTTTTCCTTTGACAGTCACATCCACGGCATCATGAAAAAAGAGGACGTCCTCTGGCAGGGCGACGGCGATGAGATCAAGGATATCGCGGTACTGACCCGTGTCGGAAAACCCGTCGTCTTCCGCGTAACGGGGCTCGAAAAAAGCGGCGGTGAACTTCTCGCCCGCCTCTCCCGCCGCGCGGTGCAGAAAGAGTGCGCGGAAAACTATATCGCCTCGCTCCGCCCGGGGGATCTCATCCCCGCCCGCGTGACGCACCTCGAAAACTTCGGCGCTTTTCTCGACGTCGGCTGCGGCATTCCCGCCCTGCTCTCGATCGACTGCATTTCGGTATCCCGTATCAGCCACCCGAGAGAGCGGCTCAAGGTCGGGGAAACGATCTATGTCCTCGTAAAAGAGATCGACGAAAAAGGACGTATCTACGTCACGACGCGGGAACTGCTCGGCACGTGGGAAGAAAACGCCGCCCTCTTCTCGGAGGGACAAACGGTGCGCGGTATCGTCCGCAGCGTCGAGGATTACGGCATATTCGTGGAACTCAAGCCGAACCTCGCGGGACTGGCGGAGTACCGGGACGGGGTGGACGTAGGGGACACCGCCGCCGTTTATATCAAGAGCATACTGCCCGACAAAATGAAAGTGAAACTTATCATCATCGACGCGCAGAGAGTGCGAAGAGACGAAACGCCGCTGCCCTATTTCATCGACCCTTTCGTGACCGACAGCGTCAAGGCGTGGCGGTATTCGCCCCCGACGGCGGGGCGGGTCCTCGAAACGGTTTTTTAGACTTGCAAAATCCCCGTTTTCGTGCTATGATAAAGAAAAAACGGGAGTGGACTATGGTACATACGGGCAACGACTGGGACGGGCTTCTTTTGGAAGAGTTTGAAAAAGACTACTACAAAAAGCTGCGGGAGTTTCTGAAAACCGAATACGCGAAAGGCCCCGTGTATCCCTCGATGTACGACCTCTTCAACGCGCTCGTTTATACCCCCTATGCCGCCACACGTGTTGTGATTTTAGGGCAGGACCCCTACCACGGGGCGGGGCAGGCGCACGGCCTTTGCTTCTCGGTCCGGAAAGGGACGAACCCTCCGCCGTCTTTGCAGAACATCTACAAAGAACTCGAAGAAGAATACGGAAGAAAGATGCCCGCCGCCTACGAACTGACGGGCTGGGCAAAGCAGGGCGTCCTGCTCCTCAACACGACGCTCTCTGTGCGGGGCGGTCAACCGCTCAGTCACCGCGGACAGGGATGGGAGATCCTGACCGACAGGATCATTTCCCTGTTGGATCAAAGAGAGGAGCCCATCGTCTTTCTCCTCTGGGGCGCGCCCGCCCGTGCCAAGCACGCGCTGATCAAAAACCCCCGTCATCTCGTCCTCGAATGTGCCCATCCCTCACCGCTCTCGGCTTATCACGGATTCTTCGGCTGCGGGCATTTCAAAAAAGCCAACGCCTTTCTCGCCGCGAACGGCGAGCCGCAGATCGACTGGTTCTGCCCGGAAGCGTAACGCTTATCAAAACTTTTGGTTTTGCCTATTATAGTTAGCAAAAAGCGACCTTATTTGCCGATTTCTCTCAAATCGACGAAAAGATCGCTTTGTTATTTTGCATACAACAGACGCATCAACCCGCGAACGCGCGGAGAATATCGCCGGGTCTGACAGAAAACGGTACCGGCATCGTGAAAGTCATATAGGGGTGCGGCGTGGAGGTGATCTCTTCGCCGTTTTCGTTTCGGAGCCCCGATACGATAAGGGTTCTTCCGACCTTTCCCGGCGTGACGATCTCCGCCTTTTCTCCGACGGAGGTTTTATTGCGCTGTGAAAACGTCGCGACGCCCGTCGCCTCATCGTAGGAAAGAACCGTCGCAAGATACGCCTGTTCCTTGATATATCCGATGGAATCGGCGGTGTTGGCGTCGAGATGACAGTCGGAGAAGTAGTACCCCGTGGCGTAAGAACGATGACTTACGCTCTCCAACTCCCGCATCCACAAGGGATCGTAAACGTAATGCCCCGAGGCATAGGAATCGAGCGCCATCTTGTACGTATTGGTGACGACGGCGGCGTAATACGCCGATTTCATGCGTCCCTCGATCTTGAAAGAATCAATGCCTGCTTCGATGATTTCCGGTAAGTGTTCGATCACGCAGGTATCGCGGCTGGCGAGAATGAAGGTCTCGCCGTTGACCTCCTCGACGGGCATCGGCGCGTTTTCGCGTTTTTCCTCGACGATCTCGTAGCCGCGGATGGTGTAATTCCAGCGGCAGGGCTGGGCACACATTCCGCGGTTGCCGTCCCGCCCCGTGATATGATTGGACAAAAGACAGCGTCCGCTGTACGACACGCACATGGAGCCGTGGATAAACGCCTCGATCTCGCAGTCGGCAGGAACGGCGGCGCGGATGCTCCGGATCTCGTCAAGGGTAAGTTCACGCGCCAGAACGACGCGCTTCGCGCCAAGCCCGTACCACGCGAGGCAGTCTGCGGCAGAGACGGCGTTCGCCTGTGTCGAAACGTGGATCTCTTTTTCGGGGAACGAATTACGGATCAGCATGAACACCCCGATGTCCGCGACGATATACGCGTCGATCGGTATGTCGGCGATCTCAAGAAGATATTGTTTCAGCGTTTCGTACTCGTATTGACGGGGCATCGTGTTGACCGTTAAATAAACACGTACCCCCCTTTCGTGGGCGTATTCCACGGCAACTTTCAACTCTTCCACCGAGAAATTGTCGGCGGCGGCACGCATCCCGAAGATCTGTCCCGACAGATATACGGCGTCGGCGCCGTAAAGGATCGCGGCTTTCATTTTTTCAAAATTGCCCGCGGGGGCAAGCAGTTCCGGTCTTTTCACTTCGTTACCTCGTTCGGAATGGCGATAATGTCCGCTTCCCAGGCGGGAATACAGGGGGTGCGCCGTAAAAGCAGGCGATAGTTTGTCGTATTTTGTCGAAGATATAAAGGAATCGCGAAAAGGTCCTCGCTTCTGTGATAAACGGCGATCTTCAGAATCGGTCGGCAGCGTGCGATCGTATCTCTCGCGGTCATAAGGGCGGACAGTTCCGCACCCTCCACGTCCATTTTCAGATAATCCACCCCGTACCCCGAGAGAAGCCCGTCCACGGACAACAGAGGGACGGCGTCGCTTTTGTTCTCGTAAGAGCCGTGGAAGAGCGAGGAATTGCGGTTGCCGGAGGCGTAAAAGGACGCTTCGCCCTCCCCGCCGACGGCGGCACGCACGGGGACGACGCGAAAACGCGATTCCTCTTCGGCGTACGCTTTCAGTTTTTTGAAGGAACGGGAATCCGGCTCCGCCGCGATCGCGCAGGAAAGATTGTCGGCGAAGGTGGAAAGTTCTCTCACGGTATCGCCGTTATAAGCGCCGAAATCGGCGGCAACCTTGATATTTTCGCACGGGATTTCCTTGAAAATGCTATCTTTTGTTTGCACTTTCGCCATAAGCTCGTCAAAATCGCCCGTGATCTTCGACGAGAGGAGAGATAAGAAGACTTCACGGGACGTATCGTCGGAAAGGGCTTCGTAAGCCCCGCGAAGTTTGCTCTCGTGTGCTTTCGCAAACGGGAGGTCAAAGTACGCCTCACCCGCGACCGGCATATCGGGGATCAGGACGGTGTGCGCCATCGCCATTTCGCGGATATTCGACAAAACCTCGGGCAGTCGGGTACCGAAAGCGACGAGCAACAGAAAATCGCCGTACTTCTCTTCCGCCTCCCGGTAAGTCAGAACGCGGCGGCCGCGAAAGGACTGTCCTCTGACGAACCCGTCCGAGGCGATCGTATCGGAAACGGAAAGTCCCGCCGCCGTCAGACGATCCTCCAGTTTGTCGGCACCGTTTCCCATACCGTACACGACGAGGGGCAGGCGGCTATCCAGACAGACCGAGAGCCAATCCCGCTCCGGCAGGGAAAAAAGACCGTTCGTTTTTTCCGCCATTTTTCCGCCTCCTCTTGCACGCGCGCGTTTTTTATGCTACAATTATCATATCAAAAATCGGAAAGGAAATCAATATGGACTGCATTTTTTGTGCCATCGCACAGGGAAATATTCCGTCAACCAAGGTATATGAGGACGACCGTATCGTCGCTTTCCGGGACATCAACCCGCAGGCGAAGGTCCACGTGCTCGTGATCCCGAAAGAACATATCGGCTCGGTGGATGAACTGACGGCGGAAAACGTCGGCGTCGTCTCGCATATTTTCGCGACGATCCCGAAGATCGCCGCGTCCCTCGGCCTCGCCGGAGGATACCGCGTGATCTCAAACGTCGGTAAGGACGCCTGCCAGTCGGTACATCATATTCATTTTCATATTCTCGGCGGCGAACAACTCGCGGAAAAAATGTGCTGAAAAGCCGCCCGAAAGGAATAGCGCCGTACAAAAGGGAAACGCACCCCCGAAAGGAATCGCGCCGTACAATAGGGAAACGCACCCCCGAAAGGGAAACGCGCCCGAAAGGGAAACGCCTTGTGTCCGATAGGAAAACACTCCCCTTGCCGCGTTTTTCCGAAAAAGAAAACAGTAAAAAACAGCCGCTGCTTTTGCAGGGGCTGTTTTTTATGCGGGCTCAGATCTTTTCTTTGACCTTAGCCGCTTTTCCGACTCTGTCACGCAGGTAGTAGAGTTTCGCGCGGCGAACCTTCGCTTCGCGGACGACTTCCACCTTGGTTACGTTGGGAGAGTGGATCGGGAACGTTTTTTCAACACCGACACCGTAAGCGATCTTTCTTACCGTGAAGGTCTCGGAGATTCCGCCTCCGTGTTTGGCGATGACAGTACCGTCGAACATCTGGATTCTGTCTTTCTCGCCTTCGGTGATACGCACGTAAACTTTTACGCCGTCACCGATGTTGAAGCTCGGAAGATCGGTCTTCAACTGCTCATTAACAAAAGCCTGGATCTTTTCCATCGTGGGCCTCCTTCATACCGAACATTCGTGCAGAGCTATGCAGAGGACTGTTCTAAAATGCTGTGCACATTACCACAGGTAGAGGTATTCTATCATATTCCGTGACAAAAATCAAGTGTTTTTTCAAAGAAAATCGAAAAAGTTATTCTTTCTTCGGGGAAGCGGTCTTCCGCGCCTTGATCTTCCCGTCGATCACCGGCAGAAGCGTGAACGCCGTCACGCCGAGAATGACGATGGCGGAACCCGCGATCGCCGTGACGCCCATGCTCTCGATCCCGAGGAGAGCGACGGGGATGGGGTTGAAGATCGGCTCGATCGTCAGGATCAGCGACGCTTCGACGTTATCGACTTTCTGAATCCCGTAGCCGAACAGAGCGTTCGCGGCGCCGTATTGGAAAAGTCCGAGGACGCCAAGCCAGAGAAGACTTTTGGTATCGAAGCTGAGCGCTCCGCCGCCGAGCTTCACGAAAAAGAACGGCAAAGAGACAAGAAGGCACAGAAGATTGCTGATGATGAGCGAATCGCCGGCGTCGGCGTCTTCCTTGTTCATATAGATGATCTGCCCGGCGAAAGTGAAGCCGGAGAGCAATGCCAGAAGGTTGCCGACGACGCTTTTCATGTCTAAACTGTCAACAAAAGACAGCACAATGCCGGAAAACACGAGCAAAGTGATCAGAATCTCGGATATTCTGACCTTTCGGTGTCCGAAGAAAACGGCAACCAGAAATACGAGGATCGGCGCGATATACTGCAAAACGATCGCCGTCCCGGCGGTCGTCAGAGGGATCGCCGCCACGTAGAGAATACCCGTCGCGCTCGAAAAGACCGCGCCGATCATGTTCGTTTTTCCGAAATGAATATGAAAATCGCCTTTGATGATAAAGAGAATAACGAGGGACAGAACGGAACGCACCGCGATCTTGCACATCGCGTCCCACGACGGATCAATCGACTTGACGCACACGCCGGCGAGTCCCCAAAAGACGGCGGCAAGTACCAAAGACACACGCCCCGCCGTTTTCTTGTTTTGCAAACGGTCGTTGGAAATGGGCACCGCGTACCCCCTTTCAAAGTTTTTCCGAATCATCGGACAATAATAATCAAAACAGTCAAAATACAAAACGGCAGGCGAGAGCCCGCCCGTTTGACGCCGGGCGATCTGCCGGCGCCGTTTGACGAAAGCGAACCCGCGGGGCGGGATATCCGCCGCGTCGGAGGGCGGCGTCCCCTGCGCTTCGTTTCCGTACCGTCAGAAGAGCAAGCCCGAAAGCCCCGTCAGATCGAAGAGCTCGCCGACGAGAAGTCCCGTCAGGACGAGGGCGGCGTCCCCTGCGCTTCGTTTTCCGTACCGTCAGAAGAGCAAGCCCGAAAGCCCCGTCAGATCGAAGAGCCCGCCGACGAGAAGTCCCGTCAGGACGAGGGCGGCAAGAATCAAAAGGTTTTCTTTTTTGTGGTGATTGACGCGGAAGAGGACGAGAATACCGACGCCCGCGCCCGGCAGAAGCCCGGCGAGGAGCGCACCGCCCGACAGCACGCCGGCGGCGTACAGTTCCGTCAGCGTGACGGAAGCGGCACAGTTCGGCACGAGACCGACGAGGACCGAGAGAACGATGCCGAGCACCGGTCTGCCCTCGAAGACCGAACCGATCGCCTCTTCCCCGAGGAAGAAGACGGCAGTACCGATGAGATAATTGACGAGCAGGATGAAGCCCGAAATGGTCAGCGTATGGTGGATCGCGGAATGAAGCACGCCCTTTTCGCAATGACAGTGATCGTGCTCGCAGATCTCGTCGATGGCAATATGTACGTTTTCTCCGTCAAACGGTCCGTCGGCGACTTCGGTTTTCGCCTTGAAAAAGCGCGTGACGAGAAAGTCTATAAGAAATCCGACGCCGATACCGACGACCGCTTTCACACCCACGAGCGTCAGCGTGACGCGCAGGGGCACGGTGCCGTCCGTGATAAGGATCGGGAGCATCTCGTCCGAAGTCGAAAGAAAGACTGCGACGAGCGTTCCGACCGTAATGACGCGCCCCGTGTACAGGTTTGCGGCGGCGGCAGAGAAACCGCATTGCGGTACGACGCCGATGGCACCGCCCAAGAGAGGTCCGATGCGCCCCGTTTTTTTCATGAACGCCACGGTCTTTTCTTCGCCTTTGTGCTCGATCCATTCCATCAGAAGATAGGTGAGGAAAAGAAAAGGCAGAAGTTTCAGAACGTCGAGTAGACCGTCGAGAATCACTTCATCCAAAAAACCCAACATAATCCGTCCTTTTACGATTTTGATCCAAACCATTATATCATACTTTTTGTAAAAGTAAAGAGAAAAATATAATTTTGCTTGAAATGCGCGCCCGCTTATGCTATACTGTAATCGGAAAAAGATAATTATCAGGAGGCAGTTATGGGAAACCTGGCGGAAGGCATTTTGCGCCTGCTCTCTCTCTTGCTCGTATTTTTGCTTGGCTTCTTCTCGTTTTTCGGCGTTCTTCTGGGCGTCGGGCTCTTTGCTTATAAAGGATTGACTTACGACCGTCTGGTCGCCTGGGGCATTGCGCTCCCCTCGACCGACGAGGTGATACAGAACCCCGAAGTGTCGCTCACGTCCATGACGATCGAGAAAGCCATAGAAGAAGTATCGAAGGTCAGGGCTTACGGTACCGAAGTCACGATTGATTTTCTGATCGAGCGCTACGGTCTCGTCCTCCCGGACGACGTGCTCACCTATCTGCCCGAAGCACTCCGCTCGGCACCGCTTTCGACGCTCTTCACCCGTGACGGGATCCTGGAAGTATTGCACGGCATCCCCGTGTCGATGACCTACGGTCTGATCCCCGACGGTGTCCTTTCTCCCGCCGCGAAAGACGCGCTTTCCGACAAGACTTTCGGCGATATCATCGACCACGACCTGGAATATCTGCTCGGCGACGTCAGACTCGGTTATCTTCTCGCCCCTCTCGGCGTGACTTATACTTATGAAAACGGCGTTTACGTGGAACAGTACGCCGATCCGCAGAATCCGACCGTCCTCGAGGTGCTCGCGCCTCTGCGCGTCGGTGAAGTTCTCGTCAATCTCAAAAATCAGAGTGATCTTCTCGCCGTCGTGTCGGAAGACATCGGCGACGCGCTGATCTCGCAGCTGCTCGGCCCGCTCTCGGAGACCAACCCGATCATAGGCGGCATTCTCGACGGCAGGACGCTTAACGACATCATCGTGAAGGACGAGACGACCGGCGAATATTCCGTCAACGTCTTTACCCTGATCTCCAACCGCACGGTCGGCGACCTGCTCGGTTACGAGCCCGTGTATTACGGCGGCGATCCCTCGACGTTCATCGTCGGCTGGACCGACGGCGGCACACCCGTGACCGGCGCGATCCTCGGTCTTTGCTTCTGCAATCTCGGACAGATCGACAGTCTCGGCGCCTTCGATTATACCGCCGTCCTCGACGGATATTATCTCGGCTACGCGCTCGGCTGCGAAGCGACGTTCGACAGCGAAGGCAATATCGTCCGCTGGACGCAGTACGGCGACGCCGTGGCGCCTTATTACCGGAATCTCGTCTTTATGACCGCCGCCGAAGTCCTATCGGGAGACGGACTGACGCCCGAAGCGATTTTTGAAGGTATCTACATCGGCGAACTGATGAACGCCGAGCGCGTCATTGATCCTCTCACCGGCGACGTTTCCTGGGAAAAAGGCGGTGAAAAACTGACGGGTGTCGAAGCCGTCATGGCAGACAAGCTCGTCACGGACGTCATGGACGGCGACCTCGGCACGGACGATATCTCGATCGCCTCGATCCTCGGTCTTCGCTCCGAAGAACTGACGGTATATCCGAAAGATTCCGATACGCCGCTTTTGAATGCTGACGGCGATCCCGTCACCCGTACCGTATGGATTGATGAAAAGACGGGAGCCGAGGCGGATCATATCCTCGGTGCCATCGCGTCTTGCTCCATCGACACGATCTCCTCGGTCATCTCCACGCTCAAAATCGGCGACGTGACCGGCAATTTCTCGGCGCCGAGATCCGGCAATCCCGAAAAGACCGACGTTTACAGCGGCGAGATCGGAACGACGGCAGGCGGCGAAAAAGTGTACTTCGCCACGAAAGCGACCGGCGTTCTCAAATCCCTTACGGACGCGCCGATCAACGACCTGTCCTCCGCCGTCGATGAGATCAAGATCGGCGACGCCATGAACTTCTACGAAGACGACGACGGCGCGTGGTACGAAGACGCGGATAAGACGCCGCTCACCGGTATCCAGAAAGTCATAGCACCCAAAAAGATCAAAGAACTCAACACCGTGATGGATGAAATGGTCATCGGCGACGCCATGAACTTCTACGAAGACGACGACGGCGCGTGGTACGAAGACGCGGATAAGACGCCGCTCACCGGTATCCAGAAGGTCATAGCACCCAAGAAGATCAACGAACTCAACACCGCGATGAACGATATCAAGATCGGCGAGATCATCGGCTGGACCTACGTGGACGGGAACCCCGGTTATTGGCTCTCGAGCGTCGATCCCGTCGTCCCCGCCTCCGGCATCATGCTCAACTTTGCCGACCTGACGGTCAACGAGATGTCCGACTCCGAAAAGGTTTCAAACGCGGTGAAGAACGCGAAGATCGGCGACGCCATGGGCTATTACGAAGATAAAAACCCGTCCGTGTGGTACACGGATGCCACGATGACCGAGAAACCGAGCGGGATCATGGGGATCCTCGCCGACTCGAAAATCTCCGAGGTACAGGACAAGATCAACGAAACGAAGATCGGCGAGTTGATGGGGTATTACAAAAACCCGGATGACAACATGTGGTACGAGAAGGAAACAGACGAAAAACCCGTCTCGAAAATCATGAACAAAATTTCCGATGCAAAGCTGGGCACCGTCGGCGGCGTGATGGACACGCTCACCCTCGGCGACGTCCTGGACGATAGTGCCTTCGCACCGCCCGCCTCCGGAGAGATTCCCTCTTTCTTCTATCTGCTTCGCTACACACCGGACAACGGCGGCGAAACGGTCTTCCAAGGAGACATTCCCGTCGTGCAGATCGGCAACGCCTGCAATCAGACGTTCGAATTTATTCAGGCGAATCCCCAAGTATTGACCCCCGCGCCCTAATGCGGGAAAATCCTGCCGTCGGGCGCGGCATGGCATCCACCGCAGGTGGTATGGAATCCGCACGTAGTGCGGCATGGCATCCGCGGCATGGCATCTGCGGCATATTATCGACAAACAATAAGACGAAAGTCTTCAAGCAGGGAAAGTGCGGTGCGATTCCGCGACAACAGCCATTACCGTAATCTCGACGAGTCGGAAGGCCTGCTGTTTGTTACTTTGCGATTGGGGTTTCGGGCAGAGGAGACCGCCGCAAAGCAGGGGCTTTTTGCCCGCTTTTTCCGCCCGAAGTGGCGGATTTTTTATTTTCAGGAGGATTTTGCTGATGAAAAACAGACTTATCGCGTTTTTTCTTTGTTTGATTGCGGCATTTTCCCTTTCTTCCTGTTGCCTTCCTGATTTCTCTGCCCTCTTTGGCAAAAAGGGAGAAACGGATACTGCCGGATATGTGACCGTCGTCCTGGCGCCCGAAGACGGAGAACCGCAGGAGTACCGCGCGGATCTCTCACAAGTGTCGGGCGGGGCGGGGCTTTTCTCCGTCCTTGACGCGCTCGGGATCGAATACGTCGAAAACGGCGGGTTTATCACAAGTGTCGGAGACGTAAAAGAGGACGCAAGCCGCGGCGTTTACGTCGTGCTCTATACGACGGCAGAAGCGGACAAAGACCCCTCCGGGTGGCTCGAAGACCGTACCTACGGTGAGTTTACGCTCTCCCCGTCGCTCGTCGGCGCCAAGGATATGACCGTGAAAGACGGCACGGTGCTCTACGTCGGGACGGTGGTTTACGGATGGTAAATGCGCCTTTGCCGTTTTTGCGGACGGCAAGGTGCCAAAAAAGGGGGTGAAGGGAATTGACAGACAAACAAAAACAAAAAAACGTCGTCTTTCTTCTCGTGCGGACGGCGGTCTGCACCGCCACGCTGACGGCGGGTAAATTCGTGCTTTCGTCGATCCCGAATGTCGAGATCGTGACGCTTCTCTCGGCGCTTTACGGCTACGCGTTCGGTTGGTACGGCGTTTTATCCTCGTTTCTCTTCGCGTGTATCGAGCCGTTTCTCTACGGCGTCGGCACCTGGGTCATTCCGTACCTTCTCTATTGGCCGCTCGTCAGCGCCGTCTTTTTCCTGCTTCGCAAAAAGAATATCAAAAGCCGATGGCTGCTCACGGCGGCAGCCCTGCTTCTGACGGCGTTTTTCGGCGTTCTGACGACGTTTTTCGATATCGTCCTGTTGGTCGGTATCCGTGAGAACTTTCTCTTTGTGTTCGCGGTAAAATACGCCGCAGGGGTGGCTTTCTATCTCGCGCAGCTCCTCACGAACGCGGTTTTGTTCCCGATCCTCTTTCCGCCGCTCGCCGGCGCCTGCGCCTGCGCCGCAGGCGAGTGATGTGCCTGCGCCGCAGGCGAACGATGTGTTCCCGTGCGGAACACATCTCATAACTTTGCGGTGCAACCGCAAACCATAACGGTGAGCAAAGCGAACCTCATAACTTTGAGCGAAGCGAGAATCATAACTTTGCGCTTTCGCGCATCATAACTTTGCGGTGCAACCGCAAACCATAACGGTGAGCAAAGCGAACCTCATAACTTTGCGCCACGCGCAAATCATAACGGTGCCTCGCCACTTGTGGGCGAACGATGCGTTCCCGCGGAACACATCTCATAACTTTGCGCTTGCGCAAATCATAACTGTTCGCTCCGCGCAACCATAACTTTGCGCTTGCGCAAACCATAACGGTGAGCAAAGCGAACCTCATAACTTTGAGCGGAGCGAGAATCATAACTTTGCGCTTGCGCAAACCATAACGGTGCCTTTGGCACCCCATAACTGCGCGCTTTCGCGCATCATAACTTTGCGGTGCAACCGCAAACCATAACGGTGAGCAAAGCGAACCTCATAACTTTGAGCGGAGCGAGAATCAAAACTTT
>JAZLLY010000018.1:0-7983 GCA_045598385.1 Eubacteriales bacterium
CGCCGTGGGGGGGGTTCACGGCGCCGGGAGGCGCGGCAAAAAAGCCCCGTCCCCTTTGGGGGACGGTGCTTTTTTGGTGGACCTGGTGGGGCTCGAACCCATGACCTCCGCGTTGCGAACGCGGCGCTCTCCCAGCTGAGCTACAAGCCCAAAGGAAAGGGGCATCGTCGCAGGTGCGCTATGGTGGGCCATCAAGGACTCGAACCTTGGACCAACCGGTTATGAGCCGGTAGCTCTGACCAACTGAGCTAATGGCCCTCTGCCTGCGACTTCCTTATTATAATGGAATTCGTCTTCGTTGTCAAGCCCTTTTTCGTGATATTTTGCAAATAATTTTTTGCGCGGGGTGCATCCCCGGGGTATGCGCCGGCGCTTTTCTTCATAATTTATTATGCTTTATCTCTACCGCTCACGGAGGTCACCGCATGAAACGAAGAAGAAAACGCGTCCGCGTTTCACCCCTGTCGGTTTTCTGGCTTTTTCTCCTGCTCGCTCTGCGCACGGAGGGCATCCCTGCCCTGCTTTGCGCCGTGGCTCTGCACGAGGGCGGGCATCTGCTCGTCGCGCGTATGCGCGGCATCCCGATCGACGGGCTTACGCTGGGGCTCGGCGGGGCGCAGATCCGCGTCCCCGGCACGCTTTCCTACCGCGACGAGTTCTTTCTGGCGGCGGGAGGACCTCTGGCGGGGCTTCTCGCCTTCGCGTTTCTCTTCCCGTGGGCGTACGGGCGGACGTCCCCGTTTTTTGCCCGCTTTCTTTTGCCCCTTTCTTCCTTTTCTCTCGTTTTGTCGCTTCTCAATCTCCTGCCGATCCGCGACCTCGACGGCGGGCGGATGCTGCGCTCGGTCTGTGCCTCGCTGTTCGGCGACGCGGCGGCGGAGGGCGTCCTGCGCGTATGCTCGTTGACACTCGTCCTTCTGCTCTGGCTTTTCTCCTCCTATCTTCTTCTGCGCGACCGTTCGGGGCTCTCGATCTTTCTTTTTTCCTGCCTTTTGTTCACCCGTTTTTTCGTCGGTGATCCCGCGTGAGATTTTCGGAGAATTCGGGAGGGATTGCGGAGGGTTCCCGCGCTTTTCGTAGATTTTCACGGTTTTTTCCCGTTTCCTCCCGTTTTTTTTGGCTTTTTCTCAAAATTTAACGATTTTTTTCATTTTTTTTGAAAAAACTATTGCATTTTTTTTGCGTATCTGCTACAATGTGTGCCATGGAATAAGAATTGCCTCCGAACGAGGGCACCAATTCGATCTTTCCCGTATATTTTTTTGATTAAAGGAGTATTTATGCGGAATGGACGAAACGACACTTTTATCGCCAAAGGGTGAAAAACTCATCGAACTTCACGGTATTTCCAAACAATTTGACGGTGAAAAAATCCTGGATGACATTTCCTTCTACATTCGTAGTTGTGAATTCATCACACTGCTCGGTCCCTCGGGATGCGGCAAAACGACGACCCTTCGTATTCTCGGCGGTTTTGAAACGCCCGACGAAGGGGAAGTTCTCTTAAAAGGCAAACGTATCGACGCCCTGCCCCCTCACAAGCGTCCCATCAACACCATCTTCCAGAAATACGCGCTCTTTCCCCATCTCAACGTTTACGAAAACGTAGCGTTCGGTCTTCGTCTCAAAAAGATGAAGGAGACGGAGATCCGGAAAAAGGTCACGGAAATGCTTCGCGTCGTCAACCTCGTCGGCTTTGAGAAGCGCAACGTGAAGACCCTCTCGGGCGGTCAGCAACAGCGGGTGGCGATCGCGCGCGCGCTTGCCAACGACCCCCGCGTTCTCCTGCTCGACGAACCGCTCGGCGCGCTCGACCTCAAACTCCGCAAGGATATGCAGGTGGAACTCAAAAATATCCAGAAGCGTATGGGCATTACGTTTATCTACGTTACCCACGACCAGGAAGAAGCGCTTTCGATGTCCGACACCGTGATCGTCATGGCGAACGGTAAGATCCAGCAGATCGGCACGCCGACCGACGTGTACAACGAGCCGAAAAACGCGTTCGTCGCCGACTTCATCGGGGAGAGCAATATCGTGAACGGCGTGATGCTCGCCGACCGCCGCGTGCGGTTCGCGGGACAAGTCTTCGACTGCGTGGACGAAGGATTCGGGCAGAACGAACCCGTGGATGTGGTCGTTCGCCCCGAGGACGTGGACGTGGTCCCCGTCGAAAAAGGTATGCTTTCGGGCACGATCACCTCGGTCACGTTCAAAGGGGTGCATTACGAGATCATCGTGGACGTCAAGGGCTTCAAATGGATGATCCAGACGACCGACTACGCGGCACCGAACACCGAGATCGGTCTTTACATCGAACCCGACGCCATTCACGTCATGAAAAAATCCGAATTCTCCGGTATGTTCGGCGACTACTCCTCGTACTCCGAAGAATTCGACCAGTTGTCCGACGCGACGGTCACGGAGGCATAAACGGTGGACAACGTAAAAATCAGAAGACGCAAATTTTCTCTTATGAAGTCGATCGCGGCGTTCCCGCACATGATCTGGGTCCTGCTCTTCATCCTCGTCCCTCTCCTTATCGTCGTTTTCTTCGCTTTCACCGGCGAGGACGGCGGGTTCAGCATGGAGAACATTTTCGGTCTCTCGAATTATTATAAAGTCTTTCTGCTCTCGATCGAACTTGCCGTGATCGCGACCTTCATCTGCCTGCTCGTCGCTTACCCCCTCGCCTACATCATTTCCCGTATGGACGAGCGTAAGCAGCGCTTTTTCCTTATGCTTCTTATGTTGCCGATGTGGACGAACCTCCTCATCCGCACCTATTCCATCATGGCGATCCTTGACGACGGCGGATTGCTCAACCGTCTGCTCGGAACCGAGATGCATATCATCGGGACAAAAGGTGCCGTCATTTTCGGTATGGTCTACGACTTTCTGCCCTACATGGTCCTGCCGATCTACACCTGTCTTTGCAAGATCGACAAAACGATGTGGGAGGCGGCGAGCGACCTCGGCTGTCACCCTGTCCGCGTCTTTACGAAAGTCATTCTGCCCCTTTCGCGCTCGGGGATCGTTTCGGGCGTGACGATGGTCCTCGTCCCCTCGATCAGCACGTTCTACATTTCCCAGAAACTCGGCGGCGGTACCTTTGAACTCATCGGCGACACGATCGAACGTCAGTTCGTCGCGGGTGCGCGCAACACAGGCGCGGCGCTTTCGCTCGTCATGATGATCCTCATTCTGATCTCGCTCGGGATCATGAACCGCTTCACCGACACCGATGCCGAAGAAGGAGGGATCCTCGTATGAAACACGTTTCCCGGATCTATCTCTTTCTGATTTTCGGTATCCTCTATATTCCGATCCTGACGCTGATCTTCTTCTCCTTCAATAAGGGAAGCGGCACGGCGGTCTTCACGGGTTTCAGTTTCAAGTGGTACCGGGAACTCTTCTCCTCCCCCGATACCTTTGTCGCCCTGCGGAACACGATCCTGCTCGCGCTCTCGTCGTCGATTCTCGCGACGATCCTCGGCACGGCGGCGGCGGAAGGTCTATACCGGATGCGCAACAAGTTTCTCAAAAAAACGGTCACGACCGTGACGAATATCCCGATGATGAATCCCGATATCGTGACGGGTATGTCGATGATGCTCTTCTTCGTCGCCGTGGTCGGTATCCTCCGACTTTCCTACGACGATATGGGCTTTATCCATATGCTGATCGCTCACATCACCTTCTCTTTGCCCTACGTCATTCTCTCGGTCATGCCGCACGTACGTGAACTCGGAACGACCTACGCCGAGGCGGCGATGGACCTCGGCTGCACGCCTCTGCGTTCTTTCTTCCGCGTCGAACTTCCGAACCTGCTTCCCGGTGTCCTTTCGGGCTTTATCATGGCGTTCACGCTCTCGCTTGACGATTTCGTGATCTCCTATTTTGTGGGTTCCGCGAATTTCCAGACGCTTCCCCTGCTCATCTATTCGATGACGAAGAAAAAGGTCACCCCCGATATGTACGCGCTCTCGGCACTCATCATCGTCGTGATCTTCGTTCTTCTCCTTCTCTCGAATATCAAAAGCGGCAAGAAGACGCGCGGCAAACTCCCGGCGGGAGGTGACGGCCGATGAAAAGAGCGTTGTCTATTTTTCTCCTCTTCCCGCTCGTCTTTGCCCTCTTTCTCGTTTCCTGTGCCAACGGCGAAACGCCCGACCAACCGGCGGACGACGGCAAAACGATCACGCTGAACGTTTACAACTGGGGCGAATACATTTCGGACGGTGCGGAGGATACCTACGACACGAACGCGGAGTTTGAGAAATACTACTACGAAAAGACCGGAAGGAAGGTCAAAGTCCTCTATTCGACCTATGCGTCGAACGAGGATATGTACAGTAAGATCGCGAACAACGCCGGTACCTACGACGTCATCGTCCCCTCGGACTATATGATCCAGCGCATGGCGGCGGAAGGACTTCTCTACGCCTTTGACCCCGCGAATACCGTAGAAAACTACGAATACATCGAGGAAGAATTCAAGGGGCTTTACTACGACCCCGACAACCTTTACTCGGTTCCCTATTCCTGCGGCGTCACCGCCGTCATCTATAACGAAACGATGGTCGACGAAGAGGACGTAGCGGACGAAAGCTGGGGGCTTCTCTGGAATCCGAAGTACAAGGGCAAGATCCTGCAATTCAACAACCCCCGCGACGGCTTCGGCACCGCCCAATATTATCTCAATCTGGACGTCAACGCGACCGATCCCGACGTATGGCAGAAGACCTACGAAAAAATGTTGGAGCAGAAACCCCTCGTACAGGGTTACGTTGCCGACGAGATCTTCAACAAAATGACGAGCGAATCGGCGGCGATCGGTGCCTATTATCTCGGCGACTACATCACCATGTGCGACGAGAACGAGAACCTTAATTACTATGTGCCGACCGAGGGGACGAACGTTTTCGTGGATGCCATGTGTATCCCCGTGAACGCGAAACACAAAGATCTCGCCATCGAATACATCAACTTCATGCTTTCCGAAGAAGCGGCAGTCGCGAACGCGGTCTATATCGGTTACGCCTCGCCGAACTCGCTCGTGAAAAACAGCGAGGACTACCTCGAAGAAATGGGAGAGGAAGCGTACGAAATCCTATACGGGACCTCAATGGAGGAACTCAACAAAAACTACGGTTACGACCCGTATTACCATAGCTTTTCGCCCGAGATCCAAAATCTGACGAATACCCTTTGGGAAAGTCTGATGACCGAAAGCACGATCGAACCCTGGGTCCATGTCGTCAGCGCCCTGATCGTAGCCGGTGCGCTCGGTTGCGGGATCTTCTTTGCGATCCGCAAACGGAAACGTGCCGCGCATTACCTCAAAGCAAGCAAAAAATAAAGGATTTCATACACAAAAACAGGGCTGTCGTCCATACGGCAGTCCCGTTTTTATGCGAAATTCAAAAAGTGACGCGCGACACCGCGACTGTCTTCCCCGTCGTCTCGTCCACGTCGAAGACCGCGCCCATCGCGCGCACGGCTCCCTCGGCGACGAGGAAACGCGTGGGCATCTGCGTGCGGAATTTCTCGATCACGAGATCGGCACGCGTACCGAGGATCCCGTCCGTGGGTCCCGTCATGCCGAGATCGGTGATATAGCCCGTCCCGGCGGGAAAAACGCGCTCGTCCGCCGTCGGCACGTGCGTGTGCGTCCCGAAGATCGCTGCGATCCGCCCGTCGAACAGGTACGGAAAGGCAAGTTTCTCGCTCGTCGCCTCCGCGTGAACGTCAAGAAGGGCGAAATCGTAATGCCCGCTCTCGCGCGCGAGGATCTTCTCCACGGCGTCGAAGGGATTGTCGAGCGTAGACAGGTAGACGTTGCCCATGACGTTCATAACGAGGATACGGTACCCCTCCGCCACGCGGATCGTGTACCCCGCCCCCGCGGCTTTCGCGGGATAATTGGCGGGACGGACGATGCGGGGATCGTTGTCGAGAAGATCGTAGAGATCCCGGCGGGAAAAAGCGTGATTGCCGAGCGTGATCACATCCACACCGAGCGCCCAAAGCGCCCGCGCGTCGTCGGCGGAAAGCCCGTGGATATCGGTCGCGTTTTCACCGTTCGCCACGACGAACGAGATCTTTTCCGACGAAAGGAACGAGGGCAGTTTTTGTTTGAGATAGAGGAGCGCCGCGCCACCCACGACGTCTCCGAGAGCCAGAATTTTCATAACCGCACTTTCTATTACGAAGATAGTTTTATTTTAGGAGAATTTTTCGCGTTTGTCAAGCAAATATTTTTTCTTTTTTCAAAAAAGGTATTGCAATCCGCAAGATTTTGTGATAGAATAACACACGGTTGCGAAAGTGACCGCACACAGGGGTATAGCTCAGCTGGTAGAGTACCGGTCTCCAAAACCGTGGGTCGCGGGTTCGAATCCTCCTGCCCCTGCCAAATCGAGTAGGAGGGATTTACTCCCTCCTCTCACACCACCGTGCGTGCCGTTCGGCACACGGCGGTTCAATTCAAATTAAATATGTACCTTTTGGTAGTAATCGAAAACGCTGACTAAGCCTCGCTTGGTCAGTTTTTCTTTGGAAATCGCTCTTGCCAAAACGGATTTTGTTGCAACAAATTGGTAATGGTCTCCCCAATTTGCTACCTTATGTGCTATCCATTTCGGCACTCCGAGTTTTAGTAGTCCCCATTCTCTTTTACTTGCCGTCTTCCATTGCTTCCAAATTATCACTCTGAGCATTGTTCTTGAATGCTCATCAATGCTTTGAAGTTTTGTTTTCATAGAACCTGTACGAAAGTAGTTTACCCACCCTCTTGTTACCTCGTTAATCTTCTTAATTCGGTATGTCAGGTCTATACTCCAACTTCTTTTGCACAGTGCTTTGAGTTTCCTCTTAAATTTTGTTACAGAGTCCTCGTGCGGTCTTGCTTTCCATCCGTCTTTGTCTTTCCAAAAACCAAAGCCGAGATATTTCAGTTTGCTCGGCGGTGTAATATGCGTCTTAGTTGCATTTACCTTTAATCCGAGTTTCCTTTCTATCCAACTTGTAATGGAGTACATTACCCTTGTCGCCGCCGCTTTGCTCTTTACTACAATTACGCAGTCATCTGCATATCTTGTAAATCTTTGTCCGCGGCTTTCAAGTTCTCTGTCAAGTTCGTTCAGCATAATATTGCTGAGCAATGGTGACAAGTTTCCTCCTTGCGGAGTTCCGACATTCGTTTCTTCGTATCTGCCGCGCACCATAACCCCTGCTTTGAGATATTTCCGTATCAGACTTTCCGTATCTCCGTCGTGGATTACTCTGCCGACATAACTCATCAGCTTGTCTTGCGGTACATTGTCAAAGAATTTCTCAAGGTCTATATCCACTATCCATACATATCCGTCATTGAAATATTCAAGCAGTTTTACGATTGCCTGCTCACATCTTCTGTGTGGGCGAAAACCGTAACTGTTGTCACTGAATATCGGTTCAAATATCGGGGTAAGTACTTGTGTTATCGCTTGTTCTATTACTCTGTCAACTACCGTGGGAATACCGAGTTTCCTTACTCCGCCGTTCGGTTTGGGTATTTCTACCCGCAGTACCGGTTGCGGTTTGTAAGTCCTCTCTCGGATTTGTTGTTTGATACTGTTCCAGTTCGCTTTCAGATATTCTTCAAGTTCCTCTACTGTTACGCCGTCAACACCACCCGCGCCTTTGTTTGCATAAACTCTTTTGTAAGCGCCTTTGATGTTCTCGTCACTCAGTATCTTTTCAAGCATTTCCGACATATTCCGTCTCTTCTCCTTTCCGCTTCCAAACAGATTTCCGTATGTTTGCGGTGCTTCCTCTCAATTACGCTTCGATTTCACACCCTGTCAAGATCACTGTTCAGAACATACATTTCAAATTGACGCTTTGAATTGTTCAGCCCTTCCCGTTTTCACGGTACTATGGCTTCTGCTGACTTCTCACAGTTCGTTGTTACTACAGCAAATGAGACCGTCTGTGAGA
>JAZLLY010000019.1:0-65831 GCA_045598385.1 Eubacteriales bacterium
GGCTCTGACGCCCACCGGGCGTCATTCACTACCGTCGCGCCGCTTCGCTACCTACAGAGTCGCATAATAGAAAAACGGCATCTATATAGATGCCGTATGGCCTACCCGAAAGGATTCGAACCTTCGGCCTACAGAGTCGGAGTCTGTCGCTCTATCCAGCTGGGCTACGGGTAGATATAGAAATTGTGAAAAAACTGTGTGACAATACTAATAAAACTCTCAAATCCTTTCGGATTCGAACCTTCGTTCTCGCTGCGGCTCGGTCACGCTCCGGCTCTGACGCCCACCGGCGTCATTCACTACCGTCGCGCCGCTTCGCGGCACCTACAGAGTCGGAGTCTGTCGCGTTATCCCGACGGGCTACGGGTAGATATCACGGGGTTTATTGTATCATTTCATAAGCGTTTTGTCAAGAACATTCAATAAAAGAATACAAAGAAAAAGGAGAATAAAATGGAAGAAGTATATGAATTTCTGAAAAAGGTCGGTACGTATTACCTGGCGACGGTGGGAAACGGAAGCCCGAAAGTGCGCCCGTTCGGAACGGTGGATATCTTTGACGGCGGCCTTTGTATCCAGACCGGAAAATGCAAGCAGGTGAGCCGCGAGATCCACGAAAATCCCGCAGTCGAGATCTGCGCCTTTGACGGACAGAGATGGCTCCGCCTCGCGGGAGAACTCCGCGAAGACGACAGACGCGAATCCCGCAAGCATATGCTCGACGCCTACCCGCAGCTGCGCGGTATGTACAGCGAGGACGACGGCAATACCGAAATATTCCGTTTTACGCACGGAACCGCCGTATTTTCTTCCTTTACCGAGCCGCCGAAAACGGTTTGTTTTTAACAAAATAACGAGGATATCTTCGGCAAATCCCCCGAAAAAGAATAAAGCAAGGGCAGAAAGTCAATTTGGCTTTCTGCCCTTTCAATAAGTTATGGTTGCCCTTTCGGGCAAGTTATGGTGTGCCTGCGGCGCAGTTATGGTTTGCGCATAGCGCAAAGTTATGATTCTCGCTCCGCTCAAAGTTATGAGGTTCGCTTTGCTCACCGTTATGGTTTGCGGTTCCACCGCAAAGTTATGAGATGTGTTCTACCCACGCCCGCAGGCACATCACTCGCCGCAGGCGTACATCACGCACGGAGTGCGCATCACGTTCCGCTTGCGGAACACATCACTCGCCGGCGGCGCTGCGCATCACGTTCCGCACGAGCGGAACACATCGTTCGCCCGCAGAGCGGGCGTGGCGCGTGGCGGAAGCAACAAGAGGCGCGAGGTCGTTTTTCTGTATTCTTCGTAATCCTTGCGGCGGGCAAGCTGACGCTTTTCCATCAAGGGAATCGAGACGACGTTAAAAAGCACGGCAATGCCGACAAAACCGATTCCGGTGTAAAAATATGCCGGCGCATAGGGGAGCATCGAGAGATAAACGCCGAGCCAGACGGTGATCTCGCCGAGATAATTCGGATGGCGCGAAAACCGCCAAAGTCCCTTGCGGCAGACGGCTTTTTCCCGATCTTCCCGCAGATGGGCGTGCATCGCGCGGTCGGCGAAGAACTCAAAACCGACGCCGGTGAGTGTCACCGCCGCGCCGATCAGGGAAAACGCGCCGATCCCGGTCGTTGCGATCACGAAAAGCGGCGTCATACCGAGAAAAACGAGAAACGTCGGCATATAATGGATGCCGAAAAAATTGACGATCTGCCAAAAAGGTTTCGGCGTATTTTCACGGTATTGACGGTAGCGCCAGTCCTCATAAGAAAAGTCGGTGAATACCGTAATCCAGTTCACCGTAAGGCGAAGCGACCAGATAAGAAAGACCGCGAGAATGACGAGCTGAAACGGCGAAAACGCCTTTTTTTCGATGAAAAGCACGATCGCCATCACCATCGGCGTCAGCGACCAATACGCGTCGTAAACGCTGGAATTCTTGAGCAGAACGGAAAAAGCAAAGACTGCGACCGTCGCCGCGCTGTCAAAAACGAAATAGCGAAGAAGCGTATCCGAAATCCGAAAACCGCAAAGTCCTCCGACAAGATACGCAAGAAGATAGATCCCGCCGATCGCGAGAAGGTCTTTTGTCTTTTTCATACCGTCCGTCCTTTGTCCGGCGAATGCCGGCACCACTGTCATTTTTCCTCATTTTAGCATTTCCCTGCCGATCTGTCAAGACATCCGCATCCGGCTTTTCGGAAAAAGAAAAGAGGGATCGGTCGATCCCTCCAAACGATTGCGGAATATTATTTTCCCGTATTTGACAAAAGCGTCAGTAGATCGGGGACGGTCTTTGCGATCGCCGTGAATCCGGCGGCGGCGATCTCCTCGCGCGAGCCGTGACCGTAGAGAACGCCGAGCGAATCGATCCCGCAGATCGCGGCGCCCTCGGCATCGAATTTTCGGTCTCCGACGAGGATGCAGTCGGACTTCCCAACGTCGGGAAAACGGGAAAGCGCCGCCGCCAGCACTTCGCTCTTTTTGTCCGCGCGTTTATCGTCCATGGCACCGGACAGACAGTCGAAATAGCCGTCAAGTCCGAAATGCGCCATGATCTTCTCGGCAAAGATCTGCGGTTTCGAGGTCGCGAGGACAAGGATCTTTCCCTGCTCTTTCAGACCTTTCAGGACGTCTTCGATACCCTCGTACACTTCGTTTTCCGCCCAACCGCGGTTGTCGAAATATTCGTGAAAATAAGAAAGTGCGCGGTCTGCCTCGGCGTCCGAAAAGCCGAACTCGGCTTTCCACTCGGTGTAAAGGGGCGGACCGATGAAGCGCGTCATTTTTTCCTCGGGGCCGTAATCGACGCCCATCCGCGACAGGGCGTGGACGAAAGAGCGTATCAGTCCCCGTTTCGGCTCTGTCAGCGTGCCGTCAAGGTCAAATGCGATAAGTCGGTATTCTTTCACGGTATTTCCTTTCCTTATAATCCCAGAAGACGGGAAACGCCGAAGTAAAGCAAAAGCGAGATCACGTCCACGATGGTGGTGATAAAAGGCGACGCCATCACGGCGGGGTCGAGCCCGATGCGTTTGGCACCGAGGGGGAGAACGCCGCCGATGAACTTCGCGACCAGGATCGTGATGAACATGGCGATCGCGACGGAAAACGCGACGGTCAGCGTGACGGCGTCGTTCTGCATCAAAAGACGGTCAACGAGCATGACCTTTCCGAACGCGACGGCGGCAAGAGTGGCGCCGCAAAGCAGGGCGACACGCAGTTCCTTGAAGATCACGGCGGGCACGTCGGAAAGTGAGATCTCCCCGGTCGAAAGTCCGCGGATCACGGTGACGGAGGTCTGTCCGCCGGAGTTTCCGCCGGTGTCCATCAGCATCGGGACGAACAGGATCAGAACGACGGGAAGCGCCGCTTCGAAGAAACTCAAAATCATACTCGAAAACGTGGCGGAGATCATCAGGATCAAAAGCCACGGAATACGGGCGAGCCAGAGGGAACCGACGGAGGTTTTGAGATACGTCGTTTCACTCGGACGGATCGCCGCCATTTTGGCGAAGTCTTCTTCGGTCTCTTCGTGATAGACCGTCCACGCGTCATCGACGGTGATGATACCGACGAGACGGTTTTCAAAATCCACGACGGGCATGGCGAGGAAGCCGTATTTGTCGAATTTTCTCGCGACGTCCTCTTTATCGTCCGTCGTCACGACGGAAACGACGGTGTCTTCCATAATATCGGCGATCACGTCGGTCGGTGCCGAGAGCATCAGCCGTTTTCCCGTGACGATACCGATGAGCGTGCGGTCCCGCTCGGTGACATAGCAGGTATAGATCGTCTCTTTGTCGATCGCGACAGAGCGGATATGGGAAAGTGCCTCCTCCACCGTCATATTTTTCTTGAGGCGCACGTACTCCGTCGTCATGACGGATCCGGCACAATCCTCGGGATAGCGCAACAGTTCGTTGATCGTCTCTCTGTCCTTGGGATCGGCGGCGCGCAGGATACGCTTGACGACCGAAGCCGGCATCTCTTCGATCAGGTCCACGGCGTCGTCAAGATACAGTTCCCGTATCATTTCCGAGAGTTCTTTGTCGTTGAACGCCTCGACGATCAGCTGCTGCTGTTCGGGGGAGATCTCGACGAAAACGACCGCCGCATCCTCTTTCGTCAAAAGACGGAAAAAGCGCGTGACGTACTCGGTCGGGAGTTCCTCGAGGATCTCGGCAAGGTCGATCGGCGGCATTTTTTCGGTCAGTATTTTCAGTTCGGCATAACGGCGCTGCGAAAGCAGTTCCGTCGCCTTTTCCGCGGTGAGAAGCGCCGATTCTTCACGGTCGCGTTCTTTTTCTTCCATAATTCCTCCTCTGCCATGACGAGGACCGGAATCAATGGCGGTGCGGCGTCATACGGCATTTACAATCGTTATTTTCGTGCGGGGTATCGCTACTTCGGGCTGTGGCATCGTCCATGACCGTATGACCTCCTTTTTCTTTTTTCATCTTATTGTAGTCCACAAAATGGCGTTTGTCAACCCGTTTTTCCGTTTTTCAAAGATAGGCGGAAAGATCACCGGCACCCATGAAAATGAGCGTTCCGACGGCGTTTTTCAGCACGTCTTTCCGGTCGCTCGGGGTGATCACGCGGGCTTTCTCTCCGATCGCCTCCGCGAGCGCCCGTGAAGTGACACCGAGGATCGGCGATTCCCGCGCGGGATAGATCTCTGTCAGATACACTTCGTCGGCTTTTCCGAGCGATGCGGCGAACCCGTCGAAAAACGCCGCCGTCCTCGTAAACGTGTGCGGCGAAAACACTACGGATACGCGCCCGCCCGTCATCTGCCGAACGGTGTCGATCCCCGCCGCGATCTCCGTCGGATGGTGGGCGTAATCGTAAATGCACGGTCTGCCGCCGACGTTCCGCCTCTCGAGACGCCTCCCGATCCCGCGAAAGCCACAGACGGCAGAGGAGAGGACGTCGAAAGGAACGCCGAGAAGCCAACCGCACGCCGCCGCCAAAGCGCTGTTTTCCACCTGGAAAGCGCCCGGAGCGCCGGGGGCAAGTTCCACCGTTTTTCCCCCGTGGGAAAGACGGTAACGGCAAAAACCGCCCGTGAGTGTGACGTCCCCCACGCAAAAATCGGCGTCTATTCTTCTCCCGACCGCATAAGTCTTCGTTTTGCATTTTTTCATCAGCCGCGAAAGTCTCTCGTCATCCGCGTTATAGATCACGGCGCGGCGCGTCCTGTCGGCGGCGGCGAGGAACGAACGCTCGAGCGCCGCGGGATCGGGAAAGTAATCCGCGTGATCCCACTCGAGATTCAGAAGCACAAGATACGACGGAGAAAACCGCAGAAAGGAATCGCGGTATTCGCACCCCTCGAAAACGAGAAGTTCCCTGCCGCCCGGAAGATAGTTTTCCCCGTTTTTCAGCGAAGCACCCGAGAGCACCGTCGGACGGAGTTTTGCCTCCCCGAAGATCTCCGAGAGGAGCGCGACCGTCCCGCTCTTTCCGTGCGAGCCGGATACACCGACGGAGGTTTCAAAAAGATCCGCGAAGACACCGAGCAGTTCGGCGCGGGAGACGGCGGGGATACCGGCTTCTTTCGCTTTCCGGAATTCGGGATTCTCTTCCCCGATCGCGAGCGTATAGACGACAAGATCGGTCTTTTCGTTCAGATTCTCCGCCCGATGCCCGACCGTCAACGCCGCGCCCCGCGCCCGCAGAGAGGAAAAGGCGGGACGTTCCTCCCTGTCCGATCCGGAAACGCGGTAACCGAGCGAAAGCGAGAGCGCCGCGAGCCCGCACATCGACTCCCCGCCGATGCCGATAAAAAAGAGAGCGGCGCCCGGCTTTCCGAGGATCTTTCCGATCTCTTCTTTTCCGAGTTCCGAATGGAAAACCGACATATTACTTCTCCTTCACAATTCATTCGATTTTTTTCGTGCATTTGTTAAAAATACGGTCACGGATTGTTTATAAACCGCTCTCAAAAAAAACGAATAATTTTCATAATAGTATTATATAATATCCTCATCAATTGTTTACACCACGGAGGAAACACCTTATGCAAATCACCGATATCAAGATCCGGAAGTTTTTTGACGACGGTCCCATGAAAGCCATCGTGTCCGTCACCTTCGACGATTGCCTCGCCGTCCACGACATCAAAGTCATCTGCGCCCGCGACCGCTACTTCATCGTCATGCCCTCCAGAAAGAATCCCGACGGGACTTACCGCGATATCGTACATCCCATCCACTCGGATTTCCGGAATGAACTCGAGCGCGCCGTCATCGACGCCTACCAGGTCCAGCTCGTCGCCAGCGAACACGACGATACCATGATCGTGTGACACCGTGCGTCTTTCCGGATGCGCGATACCGTTCGCCGGTCATCGGACGAAGTGCCGAAAAAGACCGATTGCGGAATCGGTAGAGTACCCATTACGTTTCAGGGGCTGCCAGAAAACAGGAGTTTTCAGGGCAGCCCTATTGCTTTTTTTCAGGGAGAAAAACATGAAAAAATACTATTTACTCGGCTATTACGGACAGGGCAACATCGGCGACGACGCGATCCTCTCCTCCTTCCTGACGGCTTTTTCCTCGGAAGAGCGCGCTTTTTTCGTCCTGCCGGAACGCAAATACGAGGGGGTGATCTGTCGGTTTTTGCGTACGGTGCGAAAGATCAAAGAAGCCGACGGGCTGATCCTCGTCGGCGGCAATCTTCTGCAGAACGAAACCTCGAACCGTTCTCTTATTTTCTACCTTTCGTGTATGCGGCGTGCCGAAAGACGAAAAAAGCCCGTAACGGTTTTCGGCGGGATCGGAAGCATCGCGGGAAATATCTGGAAATATCTGTCGGGAGCGGTCCTGTCCCGCGCCGACGCGCTGTATCTGCGATCGCATGACGATATCAAAACGGCAAAAGAACTCACCGCCATCGCAAAGCGCCCCTGCCCGCCCGTGTCTTTCTGCCCCGACGCGGCGCTGTTTTCCCCTCCAAAGACAAAAGCCGGGCATACCCTCGGCGTCCTCGTCCTGAAAAAAGCGAACGATCCCGCGGCGCACGAAGCATTGATCTGTCTTTTGCGTCGCTTGAAAATACCGCTTTTTCTCCTCGGCTTTTCGTCGCTTGACGCGCCCTATCTCTCTTCGCTCGGAGAACGCACGGGATTGCCCCTGCGGATGCCGAAGGACGAAAAAGAGGCAAAAACCGTCCTCGCAAAAGCCGCATTCTCGGTCTGCGAGCGGTATCACGGCGGGATCTTTTCCCTCCTTACGGATACGCCGTGCTTTCTCGAGGTCTCGTCCGGGAAGAACCGGGGACTGGCAGAAGAAGTCAGGCGTGCGGCAAAGGATACGGGTGCGGCGGCGCCTCTTTGCGGTTTTCTTTTTTCTTCTCTAACAAAAGACGGTTCTTTCTTCCTTTCCGTACTGCGCAAAAAAATCGGAGGCATTTCTGCCTCCGATTTTGAAAAAGTCAGGCGCGGTCTTCTGACCGACCGACAAAGCATCAACCTTCCGTAGCGGGTGCTTCTTTCTTGTTTTTCTTGCCCAGCGTCTTTGCCAGAGAATCGGCAAGCGCCTTGGTGTTCTTCGCGACGGTCTTGAGATCCTCGTTGATCTCCGCCTGCAGATCGCCGTTGGCTTTCTGCTTTTCGGTGAGCGCTTTCTGATCGCGGAACAACTGTTTCTGACTGCCGATCACGTCTTTCTGTGCGTTCGTGATCTCGACCTGGAGCGAAGCGATCTCCTGCTGGATATCGTAGTTCTGTGCGTTCTCCTTGAGGATCTCGCGCTGATTCTTGTTGAGATTGTCCTGTTCGTCGATGATGCTCTTCATAGCGTCCTCGAGAGCGGTCTGCGCGTCGAGAACGGCTTTCTGATCGACGGTGGTGACTTTCTGAGACTCGACGATCTCTGCCTGGATGGCGGCGATGTTCTTCTGCTCTTCTGCGATGATCGCCTGGTTTTCCACGATGGCGATCTGGTCTTTACCGATGACTTTCTGATTGACCTGTACGCCCTCCTGCTCACGCAGCGTATAACGCTGAACGTCGTTGGTCTGGCGCTGCAGATCGACGATCTCTTTCTGCTTTTCGGCGATCTCCATGTGCGTAGCGGAAAGCGCCAGCATCTTTTCGTTCAGTTCCTTGACGTTTTCGAGCATACCCGTCAGTTTGTTCATGATGAAGTTTTCGTCGTCGGATACCTGCTCGGCGAGCTGGTATGCGTGACCGAACGCTTCCATGTTGGCGACGTTGGAATTCGACGCGACTTCGTCGATCTTCTCGGCGAGCAGCGCGATCTTGGCATCTACGTTCTCCGCCATGGACTGGAGCGCCTCGTTGACGGTTTCGGTAATATCGAAATCGGGGTCAAGACCACTGACGAAAGCGGGCAGACTCGCCACATATTCGTTGATCTTCATCTCAAGCGCGGCACCGAACTTCTCCATCGCGCATTCGACGGCTTTCGTGATCTCCTTGGAAATGTCGATCGTGACGGGAGCCAGACGGTAAGAAGGTCTTTCCGGAGGATAGGGGTAACCGTAAGGCGGAACGGCAGGAGCGCCGGTGCGATCCTTGATATCGGCGACGGCGGCGGCAAGTCTTCTCACTTCATCTGCCAAAGCGTCGATCCTGAGACTGTCAGCGGTTGCCTGTTTGTTGTATGCGTTCATATCATGATCCCTTTCGTTTTCGTTTTCGTCGATTTTTTCGGGAGCGGGCTCATCCGGTTCTTCCGTGTCGTCCGCGTGCTTGAGATAATAGTCGATATCACCGATCGCCTTTTTATCCTTGACGCGTGCTTCGATATCCGCTTTCAGATTCTCGAAGTTCTGCACGACGTCGCTGCCGTTATCACGGATCTTGGTCTTCTCCGCCTCGTTCTTGGCAAAATCGGAATAGAAATAGTAACTTTCCGCAAGCTCTTTGATCTTGGCGTCGAGATCGGTTTCCGCCGCGGCGATCTCCGATTCGATGTTCTGATACTCGAGATCGGTCTTCACCGACGCTTTGGCAAGCGCACGGTTTTTCGGCGAGATCTTCTGTTTCTCGTTGATCTCATCCAACTTGTCGGCTTTCTTCAAAAGTTTGTCCATCAGTCCGGCGTAATTCTTCAGTTTCTTTTTGATCTGAGACGTCAGACTGCCGATCGACTTTTTGAGATCGCGTTTCGAGGGAATGAAATCTTCCATAGGTTCCGCGACGACGTCATTCGTTATGTTCGACATAAAAAACCTCCTGTGTAGGGGTATATTTTTATACATTCTCATTATATCAAAGATAATTCTCTCCGTCAAGCATTTTTCTTACAATTTTTATGGAATATCAAAAAATATTTATCAAATTGTCACGTTTGGTTAGCAATTAGAATAAAACGACGCGATTATGAAGATCAAAAAGGCGGATTTTCCGCCATTGGCTTATTAAAGCGCGTTCCACATTGCTTGCGTTTTTTCTTTTTTTCTTACCCGTCGGATCGCCGTTCGATGCGTTTTTGCTTCCCGTCAGACACCTCTTTTTTCTTTCCCCTGCGATTTTTCGTCAAAAAAAGACCGAAATCGCCTGGAAAGTACGGGTACGCGGTGAGTTATTTGGTGCGCGCGGCGCACAGTATAGTGTGCCAAAGGCACAGTTATGGTTTGCGGCTTTGCCGCAAAGTTATGATGCTCGCTACGCTCACAGTTATGATTTGCGCGGAGCGAAAAGTTATGATGTGCCAAAGGCACAGTTATGGTTTGCGCAAAGCGCAAATTTTTCCAAAAATAATAACTCATAGTTCATAACTCATAACTGCGGCGCCGGGCGCATTTCGGCGATAGAAAAAGGACAAAAACTCCGTCCTTTTTCGGTCTGCGCATTTTCACCGCTCCGGGAATAGATAAAAATGCGCAGACTTGCCGAAAAGCAAACGCAAGGCGTACAACCGTACGGCAAGTTTGCTTTTCGACAAGAAAAAAGGGACGGAGTCTTTCCGTCCCTTTTGGGTCTGTGCTTTTTCGCTTTGCACTCTTTTTTCACTCTGCACTGCTTTTGAGCGAGGGAAAAATGAGGCAGAATCGTCGAAAGGCGTACCGCCCGCCGTACAACCGTACGGCAAGGGCGCATTTCGGCGATAGAAAAAGGAGGCAGATTACTCTGTCTCCTTTTCGGTCTGCACATTTTTCACCGCTCAAAAGTTAGTGGCAGATGCACTTTTCGGTATCCTTATCAAAAATATGGATCCTAGACATATCCAGCGCAACCTTGATCTTGTCGCCGGCGCGTGCCTGCGAACGGGAGGAGACGCGGGCGATGATGTCTTTTCCGTTGGTCGCGTCTTCCAGACCGTCAAACTTGAGGTACAGATAGATCTCGGCGCCCATCAACTCGGTCACGTCAACGTCAACGTCGATCGTGGTTTCGGCGAGACTCTGCAGATACATGGGCTCGTCGTGCACGCTCTCGGGACGGATACCGAAGACGACTTCCTTATCAATATAGTCGGCGAGCGCGGGTTCTTCCGCTTTCTCGGCGGGCAGTTTGACTTTTGCGTTACCGATGCTTGCAAAATAATCATTGCCCTTCTTCGTCAGTTTGCCGGTGATGAAGTTCATCTGCGGCGTGCCGATAAAGCCGGCGACGAAGAGGTTGCAGGGATAATCATAAAGGTTCTGAGGCGTATCGACCTGCTGAATGACACCGTCTTTCATAACGACGATACGGGAAGCCATCGTCATGGCCTCGACCTGGTCGTGCGTGACGTAGATGAAAGTGGTCTGCACTTCGTTATGCAGTTTGGTAAGCTCGGTTCTCATGCTCGCACGGAGTTTTGCGTCCAGGTTGGACAGCGGCTCGTCAAGCAGGAAGACTTTGGGGTTACGGACGATGGCACGGCCGAGCGCGACACGCTGTTTCTGACCGCCGGACAACGCCTTCGGACGTCTTTCAAGCAGGTGCTCGATGTCCAGGATCTTCGCGGCTTCTTCGACGCGGCGCTTGATCTCCTCTTTCGGCACTTTACGGAGTTTCAGACCGAACGCCATGTTCTCAAACACGGTCATGTGAGGATACGATGCGTAGTTCTGGAACACCATCGCGATATCACGGTCTTTGGGTGCGATATCGTTGACGTAACGGTCGCCGATATAAAGTTCGCCCTCGGAGATCTCCTCGAGACCGGCGATCATACGAAGAGTGGTGGATTTTCCGCATCCGGAAGGACCGACGAAAATCAGAAATTCCTTATCCTTGATCTCCAGACAAAAGTCGGATACGGCGGTAACGCCGCCGGGGTATTTTTTGTAGATGTGACGAAGGGAAAGACCTGCCATAATGAACTCCTTTTTGTCGCCGATGCGCGCGTTTTCATCCCGAAAACCGGCAAACGGCAAAATTTTACTCTATTATTATAGCAAAAAAGGGCTCCTTTTTCAAGAGTCCTTTTTCACGAATTTGCGTCCCGTTTTTGTGCATCTTCAACAAAAATCCTTTCGTCTTTTCGTAAACCGAAGACAAAAACGGTTCTTGCTTTCTAATAAATTAGTCCGCACTTAATTTGCGGCTTTGACGATGGCGGTAAACTTATCGGTTTTGAGCGAAGCGCCGCCGATGAGTCCTCCGTCCACGTTTTCTTTTGCGAGGAGGTCTTTCGCGTTGGCGTCGTTCATGGAGCCGCCGTACTGGATCGTCATATCCTCTGCGGCTTCTTTTCCGTACAGAGCGGCGACGGTCTTACGGATCACGCCGCAGGTCTCGTCCGCCTGCTCGGGCGTGGCGGTAAGTCCGGTCCCGATCGCCCAGACGGGTTCGTAAGCGATGATGACGTTTTTGAGGTCATCGGCACCGATGCCCGAAAGATCGAGTTTGGTCTGCATGGCGACGACCTCGTCGGTGATGCCGCCAAGGCGCTGTTCTTTCACTTCTCCGAGGCAGAGGATGACTTTCAGTCCTGCCGCGATCGCGGCTTTGGCACGCAGATTGACCGTTTCGTCGGTCTCTCCAAAATACTGACGGCGCTCGGAATGTCCGACGATCACGTATTCGGTGCCGATCTCCTTGAGCATCTCGGCGCTGATCTCACCGGTATAGGCGCCGCTCGGGGCGAAATGTACGTTTTCCGCGCCGATGCGGATGTTCGTGCCTTTTGCGGCTTCCACGGCAGTTGCGACGTCCACGAAAGGCACGCAGAGGACGACGTCGCATTTGTCCAAACCTTTCACCATGGGAGCGAGTTCTTCAATGAATGCGCGGGTCGCTTTGGGCGTCATGTTCATTTTCCAGTTGCCCGCGATAACTGTTTTTCTCATTTTTATCTCCTATTTTGGTGGGGCTGAATAAAAAAGAGGCAGAAGCGCCGAAAGGCGGCCCGCCGACGTACGAGGGTACGGCAGGGGCGTCTTTCGACGAAGGAAATTTTCTCAAAACCGAAGAAATCCGTCAGGATTTCAACCTTTTTCACAAAAACTTGCAGAAAAAGAACGGTGTAGCACCAGTCTTTTTTGTAACAAGAATCCTTTTCCTTTTTCGGTCTGCGCTTTTTCGGCAGTCCCCGATTTCATCATTTATTCATCAGGCAGGATACGCCGGGGAGATCCTTGCCCTCCAAAAATTCGAGCGACGCGCCGCCGCCGGTGGAAATATGGGTGATACGATCGGCAAAGCCGAGCTGCTCGCAGGCAGCGGCACTGTCACCGCCGCCGACGATGGTGACGGCAGAACTTTCGGCGAGTGCTTTCGCGACGGCGATCGTACCGACGGCAAGGGTGGGATTCTCAAACACGCCCATGGGGCCGTTCCAGACGACGGTCTTTGCGCTCAAGACGGCGTCAGCAAAGAGTTTCGCGGTCTTTTCACCGATGTCGAGTCCCTCCATATCGGCAGGGATCTTGTCGATATCCACGTTTTCGACCTCGATCGGAGCGTCGATGGGATCCGGGAAATCGGCGGCGATCTTCGTATCAATCGGAAGAAGCAGCTTCACGCCCTTTTCTTCCGCTTTCTTCATCATTTCGCGGCAGTAGTCGAGTTTGCTCTCGTCAAGCAGCGATTTTCCGACGCAGAGACCTTTTGCCGCCGCAAAAGTATAAGCCATGCCGCCGCCGATGATCAACGTATCGACTTTTGTCAGCAGATTGTCGATGACGTTCAGTTTGTCGGCGACTTTCGCACCGCCGAGAATGGCGACGAAAGGACGCTCGGGATCGGAAAGGGCCTTGCCCATCACCGAGATCTCTTTCTGAATGAGGTAACCGCAGACGGCGGGAATATAATCGGCGATACCGGCGGTCGAAGCGTGCGCTCTGTGTGCGGCGCCGAACGCGTCGTTGACGAAAAGATCGGCGAAAGACGCGAGTTCTTTCGAGAGCGTCGGGTCGTTTTTCTCTTCTCTCGCGTCAAAACGGGTGTTCTCGAGAAGTACGGCCTCGCCGGGCTTGAGGGCGGCGATCTTCGCTTTCGCGTCGGGACCGACGACGTCCTCGGCAAAGGTGACTTTCTTTTTGCCGAGAAGCTCGTTGATCCTGTCGGCAACGGGTTTCAGCGTGAATTTCTTTTTGTCGGCGGTCAGGGCTTTCGCGAGGAACTCCGCTTTGGCGGCTGCCTGCTCGTTCTCGGGCAAAGCGGCGACGGCGGCTTTTTCCTTTTTGTTGAGTCCGAAGCCCTCGGTGTAGATGTTGTGGGGTTTTCCCATGTGGGAAGAAAGAATGACACGGGCACCGTTGTCGAGCAGATACCGGACGGTGGGAAGTGCGCCGACAATGCGCTTATCGGACGTGATGACGCCGTCCTTCATGGGGACGTTGAAATCGCAACGGACGAACACGGTTTTACCGGCGACGTTGACATCTTCGATGGTTTTCTTATTGTAGCTTGCCATAATTTTCTCCTTATTTTTTTTACCAAACGTATTGTAACACACGCGCCGCGCGGTGTCAATAGCGTACAAAAATATTGTGCGCAATTTGTTTAACTTCACCGACCAAACGCGTTTTTTCTCCTTTTTTTCCAAAAAAAGAATTGAAAAGCGGCGCGGATTCCGTTATGATAATGTCGATAAAAGAAAGGAGATACTGCTTTGAAAAAGTCAAGTAGAATTCTGAGTCTTGTCTTCGCCCTGCTCCTCGTGATGCAGACACTGCTGCTCACGGGCTGTCAGATCCCTTACGAAGACACGCTGGCAAAGTGGTTCCCGTTCCTCGCAAATGACGAGCCGGAACCCAAAAATCCCGATGAACCCGAAGACCCCGCGGAGCCCGAAGAGCCCGAAGAGCCCGAAGAGCCCGAGGAACCCGAGGAACCCGAACTTCCGCCCCCCGAAGATTACGACTTTGAGCACACGGAAGAAGAAGATTCCTATTACATTACGAGCGCGACGGCGCTGCCCGACGGCGTCTCCCTCGACGATCCCGAGCTCTACGAAGAGATCATTGACAAGTGGCAGGAATATCTGATCGGCTCGCTCACCGGTTATGAAGTACAATACCCCGCGATCGTCGATAAGATCAACGCCCGTTCCCGCGACGCCGAGGCGGCGTGGGCGCTCTTCAAAGCGACCTATCAGCAAGACGTCATCAACACGATGTTCCTGAATACCGGTTATCGCACGGGCGGCGCGTGGGATGAGACGTCCCTCGGTCTCGCCAGCGAAGCTTACGGTTATATCCGCGACATGGCGCTCGGCTATAAGACACCCGGAACGACCACTTACGGCAACGAAGAGTTGCTCGCCGATACCAAGGACGCTCTCGATTATATGTACCGTTTCTATAACGGACAGAACGTGAGATCCCTCACCTCCGACACGCTCGGCAACTGGTGGTACTGGGATATCGGTTTCCCGCTCGATCTTTGCGATATTCTGATCGTTCTCAAGGATGAACTGACGGAAGAAGAGATCGGCAATTATCTCTACAGTTTCGATTACAGAAACCCGAAGCCCACGCAGACGGCTGCCAACAAGATCTGGATCGGCAGTTGCGTGCTGGCGTCCGCCGCTCTTCAAAAAGACGGAAGAAGGATCCTCACCGCGAAAGAAGAGATGAGCGAAGTCTTTGAGTACGTGACCAGCGGCGACGGCTTCTACGCCGACGGCTCTTTCGTCCAGCACAGAGCACAGCCGGCGTCCGGCGCTTACGGCATCAGTCTGATCTCCACCCTCTCCGAAGTCATGATCGTCCTTTCCGACAGCCGCTTTGCATTCCGCGGCGAAGAGATCAGCAACCAGTACGAATGGGCACTCGAAGGACTCCGTCCCCTGCTCTTCAACGGTCTGAACCTCACGGCTTCCGTGAAAGTCCGTGAAGCGTCGCGTGAGGATGCCAGCGAGTACAGAAATATGGCCAAATACGTGGCTGCCCTTATTAAAATGGCATCTTACGCACCCGACGACGTGCTTCCGAAGCTCAAATCCGTCATCCGCACCTGTATGAAAGCCGCCGACACCGACTTCACGTCGAGCGTCTCCCTCTACTTCACGACGTTCCTCATCGGTCTTGAAGCCGACGACTCGGTGCCGCTCCAGACGGATTACTCCTGCTTCAAGGTTTACGGCAACATGGACAGAGTCGTGATGCATAACGCCAACTTCGGCGTCTGCGTCGCCATGAGTTCCACCCGTATCGCCAAATACGAGGCGCTCAACGACGAGAATATGCGCGGCTGGTACCAGGGCGACGGTATGATCTACATCTACACCGACGGTTTTGATTACAACTACGACTTCTATTCGAGAGCCGACGCCTACCGTATGCCCGGCACGACCGTCACGACGATGGTGAGACGCGAGCAGAACCTCAGCAACCAGAACCTGATCTACGGCAACTCCGCTTTCGCCGGCGGTCTCGAATGCGGCAATTACGGCATCGCGGCGTTCCAGCTCGGTTACAAGAAAAACGACAGTTACTCTCCTCTGCCCGAAACGACCGGCAACAAGTCCTATTTCATCTTTGACGACGAGATCGTCTGCGTCGGTACCAACCTGCTCTCCGGTCTTCCTTCGAATACCACTTACAAGTTCCTGACAGTCGTTGAAAACCGGCAGATCCGCCAGGGCGATACCTTCACGATCAACGGTCAGCAGATGGAACTGAAGACGTCCGAAAAGAAAGCATCCGCCAACTTCGCACACTTCGACAACATGGGCGGTTACGTCTTCTTGCGCAGCACCGAACTCACCTACAAGAAGAGATCGACGCTCGGTTACGACAGTCTCGAGCTTTGCATCTACCATCCGACGAATGCGAAAGGCACTTACGCTTACGCTTATCTGCCCGAAGCGACCGAAGACGAGACCCGCGCTTACGCGCAGAAGTCCGGCGTCACCGTCGTACAGATGACCGATACCATCCACGTCGTCTCGGATAAATCCACCGGCACGAAGGGCTACGTCTTCTTCGCGGCAGGAACTGCGAGCGATAATACGACGGCTTCCGCCCCCTGCATCGTCTCCCTTTACAGAGAGAACGGACAGTACGTCATCGCGGCTTCCGACCCGACGCATAAGCTGTCGAGTTTCACCGTGACGATGTCTCTCTCCTCGACGGTACAGATCGACAAAGCGGACGCGGGTGTCACCGCCACCGCCAACAACGGTCTTGTCACCGTCAAGGTCACGCCGAATCAGAAATGCGGCGAAACTTACAAAGTTTTCCTTAAATAATCTACGGCAAACGGCACCGCGGGAAACCGCGGTGCTTTTTTTCAGTCTTTTTTGCCACGTCATACGGTTTTGCCGACGAAATACCGCTTGATTATTTCCGTCCCGTATGCTAAAATAAAGTAAGAAAAAGTATTTTAATCGGAGATGCTTATGAGTACGATCGACACGGCAAAATTCACGTCCGAACTGAACACCGTTTTCAAAAAATACGGCTTTTCCGGGTTGCTGACGCGAGAGCGCGCCGACGCCTTTGCCGCCCTGACCGAGCGGATGCTCACGGTCAACGAGACGTTCAATCTGACCGCCGTCACGGAGCCGGGCGCGGTTTTGCGCCTGCACTATCTCGACTGTGCTTTTCCGGCGTCGAAGATCCCGAAAGGTGCGAGCGTGCTGGACGTCGGAACCGGCGCCGGGTTTCCCGCTCTGCCCCTGGCGATCCTGCGCCCCGATCTGAAAATAACGGCGGCGGATTCCACCGAAAAACGCGTCCGTTATGTGGAAGAAACGGCAAAAATGCTCGGACTATCCAATCTGAAAACCGTCGTGATGCGCGCCGAAGACGGCGGGCGGGGCCCCGCGCTTCGGGAGTCGTTTGACGTCGTCATTTCCCGCGCGGTCGCCGAGATGCGCACACTCGCGGAACTTTCTCTGCCTTTCGTGAAGGTCGGCGGACAGTTTCTCGCCATGAAAGGCAAAAACGCGCAGTACGAGCTTCAGGACGCCAAGCGCGCGCTCGCCATGCTCGGCGGCAAAACCGTTTCGGTCGAGGACTTTTCTTTTGAAAACAACGGCGAAACCGTCCTGCACCCGCTGATCACCGTCAAAAAGATCGCGCCGACACCGGCGGCGTATCCCCGCCCCTTCGCGCAGATCTCGAAAAAACCGCTCTGACGCCTGCGCCGCCAACGGCGGCAACGATGTGTTCCGCAAGCGGAACGTGATGCGCACTCCGTGCGTGATGTACGCCTGCGGCGAGTGATGTGCCGGCGGGCGTGGGTAGGGGTTCCCCGAAGCGAGCTTGTCGAGTTTTGGGGGTTCCCGTGGATAGGGGTTCCCCGAAGCGAGCTTGCCGAGCTTTGGGGGTTCCCGTGGATAGGGGTTCCCCGAAGCGAGTTTGCCGAGCTTTGGGGGTTCCCGTGCGTAGAACACATCTCATAACTTTGCGGTGCAACCGCAAACCATAACGGTGAGCAAAGCGAACCTCATAACTTCGAGCGTAGCGAGAATCATAACTATGCCGCAGGCAAACCATAACTTTGCGGCAAAGCCGCAAATCATAACTTCGAGCGTAGCGAGAATCATAACTTTGCCGCAGGCAAACCATAACTTTACGGCATAACCGCAAATCATAACTTTCATACTCACCCGGCGAAAAGAAGTTTTACAATTTCTTTTCGCCTTTTTCTTTTTTGACATTTTTCGCGATTTTCCCATGTTAAACTGTATGCGTACCGCAAAAAACGCCCGCCTTGCGGTGCGCACCGAAAAAGAAAAGAGATACGACATGGATATGTTTGAAGAAGCCAAAGCCCTTGCCACCACGATGCAGATGTGCGATATGACGCAGGAGGCGCTCGCCGGGAAACTCGGCGTCAGTCAGTCCTATATCGCGAACAAACTCCGTCTTTTGAAATTTGAAGAAAACGAAAGACGCGCCGTCCTCGACGGCGGGCTTTCCGAACGGCACGCGCGGGCGATATTGCGGCTCTCTTCCCCGATGCTCCGGATGGAAGCGATACGCCGTGCCGTCAACGAAAAACTGACCGTCTCCATGACGGAGGACGCCGTCGAAGTATTGCTCCTTTCCGAGTGTGAGGAGGAAAAAGAACAGGTCCGCGACCTCTGCTTCCGTCGGGTGCAGGGCGTGCTCGCCGACACCGTCCGATCTTTAGCCGGGGCGGGCTTCGCGGTGCGGAAGTCCGAAGAGGAAGACGAATGTGCGTGGGTATTTTCCCTGTGCGTCAGTAAATAAAAACCGAAAAGCGCGGCAAAAACCGCGCTTTTTCCTATAGATGTTTTTTGCGTTTGATTCCGTGGCGACCGTTTTTTCGGTGTCCCGTCTGATCCCGAAAACCGTTTTTTCCGTCTCTTTCCGTCTGCGCGGGACTTTTGCAACGTCTTGCGCCTCCGGTGACGCACAGAAAAGCAAAAAGCAAGGCATATTTTTCCGCCCTGCGGGAACAATAGCCGCATAACGTTAAGAAAAAGGAGATCATCGCATGAAACGCATCGTTCTTTTTGCCCTGGCACTCACTCTGCTCTTATCCTGCGCCGTCATCCCCGCTTACGCCGCCTCGATCGGTCCCGCCGCGGAAGTCATCGCCGATTCCTGTACCCTCGTCAAAACGGGACTCAAAGGTCAGAAGATGACCTTTTCCGACACCGATTTCAAGCAGGCGCTCGGGGTGTCGGATTTTCGCTCCGTGACCGTGACTTCCCTGCCTAAATCGACCGACGGAACGCTGATCTACGGGAGCCGCCGCGTCGGCGTCGGTCAAACCGTCAAGCGCAAAAATCTCGCTGCCCTCGTTTTTATTCCGGCAGGGGACGGCGTGACCGAGGCAACGTTCACCTTTACCGTCAACGACGGCAGTAACGGTGCCGAGATCAAAGCCACGCTCCGCTTTATCGACCGTGTCAATTACGCGCCGAGCGTCAAGGACGGCAGCGTCGCAACCCTTTCGACGCAGAGCGGGATCTCGCTTTTCGCAAAAATGGCGGGAGATGATCCCGAGGGGGACGCGCTGACGTTTTTCGTCCTTTCCTATCCCGAAAACGGCAAACTGACGGTGCTCGACGCATCGACGGGTGCGTACCGCTACACGCCGGATGACGGTTTCGAGGGAACGGACGTTTTCCGTTATGTGGTGCGTGACGAATACGGCAATTATTCGGCGATCGCGACGGCAAATCTCTCGGTGGAAACCCGGCTTTCCACGGTCTCTTACGCCGATATGACCGACTCGCCCGCCTATAACGCCGCCGTCACGATGGACGCCCTCGGGGTAATGAACGGCACGCTCATCGGCGACAACCGTTATTTCAAGCCCGACGACACCGTCACCCGCGCCGAATTTACGGCAATGGCGCTCAAGACTTACGGCATCAAAGCCGATTCCACCCTGACGAAGACGTTCTTCGATGATAACGCGAAGATCCCGACGGCGCTCGTCTCCTACGTGGCGACGGCGCAGAAGATCGGCGTTGTGAACGGCTCTTTCGACGGAGAAAACCTGCTCTTCCGCCCGAACGACGCGATTACGCCCTGCGAAGCCGCGATGATCCTCTCGGCACTTCTCGGCACGGAGGCAAAAGCATCCTCCGCGCTTTCCGCGAAAGTCCCCGCCTGGGCATCGGCGAGCGTCTCGCTGATGGAGGAAAACGGGATTTTTGACGAAAACTTCTCCGGGAAACTCGAGACCGGAATGACAAGAGCCGACGTCGCCGAAGTCCTCTTCCGCCTCGCAAAGATGAGTTAAGAAATCCGCGTGAGCGGTATGGAATCCGTCGCAGACGGCATGGCATCCGCGCGAGCGGAACACATCGTTGAAAAAACAAAATTATAAAGTGATGTTTGCCCTGACGGGCAAGTGATGTTATGGCTACGCCATAGTGATGTTTTGCGGTTGCACCGCAAAGTGATGAGATGTGTTCCACACGCCCGCAGGCACATCACTCGCCGCAGGCGTACATCACGCACGGAGTGCGCATCACGTTCCGCTTCCGGAACACATCGTTGAAAAAACCACTTGCAAAAGCAAGTGGTTTTTTCTGGTGGGGGAAGGTGGATTCGGACCACCGAAGTCAGTGACAACAGATTTACAGTCTGCCCCCTTTGGCCGCTCGGGAATTCCCCCGTATAATCTTTCGAGCAGGCGTAGTATATCATATTTACGGACGCTTGTCAAGATGATTTTGAAAAAAATAGAAAAACTTTTCCTCGCTTCCGGCGTTTTTTCGGTTTTCCCTCTCTTTCGCCTCGGATGAATGAGAAAGTCCGAAAAGGCGAGCAAAAAGACCGGAAAGCGGCGACGGCGCCGCAAAATCGCATCCCTCTCTTTTTCTTCCGTAAATCGACGAAAGGAAAAGTGCCGCACGGCTCTTTGTACGATTTGTACAACTTTTGTTGTCAAAATGCCCAAATCAATCTTCTTTTTTTGGGTATTTTGTCGGAAAATAAAAAAAGTCTTGCTTTCGCGCGCGCAAGCGTTTATAATAATTTTATATTCAAATATGAATAAATCTTTAATCAAAGGAGAACTCTTATGCCATTCAGTGTTGACGCACCGATACTGTACGTCCTCGTCAGTATCATTATCGCCGTCGTCCTTGCACAGTCGGCATTCTTCATGATCCGTGCCATCCGCCGTGCAAAGGCGATCAACATGGATCCCGCGGTCCTGAAAAAAACCATCATTTCAGCCGCTATCTTTACCATCGCACCCGCCGTTGCCATTCTGGTCGGTGTCGTGACGCTTTCCAAATCGCTCGGCGTCGCCATCCCCTGGCTCCGTCTGTCGGTCATCGGTTCTCTGACCTATGAAACGACCGCCGCGGAACGTGCGCTTTCCCCGCTCGGACTCGATTTGAGCACCACCGTCACCGATCCCTCCGCTTTTGTGACCGTTCTTTGGGTCATGACGCTCGGTATCGCGCTCGGTCTTATTTTGATCCCGCTTCTGACCGAAAAAATTCAGAAAGGCGTCATCGACATCGAGAAAAAAGACAAAAAATGGATGGATGTCCTCAGCAACTCGCTGTTCCTCGGTATGATCTCCGCTTTCCTCGGCTTCGTGTTCTGTGACGTCACGAGCCCCTCCCGCGGAACCTTCGAGGGCTTCGTCCCCGTCTGCGTCATGCTCGTCTCCGCCATCATCATGGTCGTCCTCGGCTCTATCGCCAAAAAGACGAAAGCCCGCTGGATCACCGATTACGCCGTTCCGATCAGTCTGATCGCCGGCATGGCGAGCGCCATTCCTTTCACGAATTGGTTTGTCTGATAAGGAGGTAACGGAAAATGAGTGAAAATGAAATCGTAACCGAAAACGGCCGCGAAGAATATCTCGCGAACGTACATAAATACGGCAGAATCTGGGGTTGGGGACTGTTCGGCGTTCTTCTCGTTTTTCCTCTGCTCGTCTGTCTGATCTTCTCGGCGATCCCGAACTGGTCTGCTCTCGGACAAGGTCTTCTCGGCGTCCTTCCGCTCTTCTGGACGGTCGGAACGATCGAGGTCTTCACCTACGTGCCGATGCTCGGCGCCGGTGCTTCTTACCTGTCTTTCGTCACGGGTAATATCTCGAACCTCAAACTTCCCTGCGCGCTCGACGCCATGGAAAAAGCCAATGTGAAACCCACCTCGGAAGAGGGCGAACTGATCTCCACGATCTCGATCGCCGTTTCCTCTATCGTGACGACCTTTATCCTGATTCTCGGCGTCATCATGATCGGATTCCTCCAGCCCGTTCTTGAATCTCCCGTTCTGACTCCCTGCTTCCAGCAGGTGCTTCCCGCCCTGTTCGGCGGACTCGGCGTCGTGTTCATCTCGAAGAACCCGAAGATCGCCGCCGCTCCCATGGCGTTCATGCTCCTGTTCTTCATCGTCGTTTCTCCCCTGATCTATCCCGATGACGTTTCCGCCAGAAGCGGTCTTGTCAGCGTGCTGATTCCTCTCGGCGTCGTGATCTCCGTCGTCGTCGCAAGACTCCTTTACAAGAAAGGGAAACTCTGATATGGGAACCGGTGCTATTATAGGTCTTTCGATCCTCGGGCTTTTCCTGGTCTTTATCGGCGTGATCCTCGTGAGAACGCTTCGATTCAAGCCGAAAGCGGACGTGCCCGTCCTCGATAACGAGGAATCTTTTGATAAGGAAGCGGCAGTCCACGCCCTTTCCGAACTCATCAAGTGCCGCACCGTCTCGAACGAGGATCCCGCTCTCGAAGACGACGCGGAATTCGAGAAGCTTATCGCAAAACTCCCGAAACTGTATCCGAACGTTTTTGAAAAATGCACCTTTACGCGGCTGGACGGGCGCGCGCTGCTCTTCCGCCTCGAGGGCAAAAAGCACGACGAACCCACCGTCCTGATGGCGCATTACGACGTCGTCGCCGTGGACGAAGACAAGTGGGAAAATCCGCCGTTCTGCGGCGAGATCATCGACGGCGTTCTCTGGGGACGCGGCGCGCTCGACACGAAAGTCACCTTCAACGGCGCGTTGTTCTCGGTCAACCACCTGCTCGGCGAGGGCTTTGTCCCCGAAAACGACATTTATCTCGCTTTCTCGGGCGGTGAGGAGATCAACGGTCCCGGCGCCGGTTATATCGTCGATTATTTCAAGAAGAACGGCATCACGCCCGCGCTCGTCTTGGACGAAGGCGGCGCCGTCGTCACCGATATTTTCCCGGGTGTCAAAGAGTCCTGCGGTCTGATCGGTATCGCCGAAAAAGGTATGATGAACGTGGCGTACCACATGGATTCCGCCGGCGGACACGCTTCCGCGCCGAAACCGCATACCCCCGTCGGTATGCTCTCGCAGGTCTGCTGCGACGTGGAAAACCATCCGTTCCGTTTTCAGATCACGAAGCCCGCGAAAGAGATGTTCGACACGCTCGGACGCCGTTCGACCTTCGTTTTCCGCATGATCTTCGCCAATCTCTGGCTCTTCCGCCCCGTCCTCGATATGATCACGAAAAAATCGGGCGGCGAGCTGAACGCCATTATGAGAACGACCGTCGCCTTTACGCAGATGAACGGCAGTAAACAGCCGAACGTCATTCCGCCCACCGCTTCGATGGTATCGAACATCCGTCTGAACCCGCTCGACACGGTGGAAAGCGCCGAGGCATACCTCAAAAAGATCATCAAGAACAAAGACGTCCGCCTCGAAGTCCTCCTCGGCGAAAATCCGAGCCCGATCTCCGAGACCGACTGTCCCGCCTGGAACAAGGTGGCGACCGCGGTCGCATCGACCTGGCGCGGCTGTATTGTTTCTCCGTACCTGATGGTGCAATGCTCCGATTCCCGCCATTACGGCGATATCTCGAATCACGTTTACCGCTTCTCCGCGATGGACCTGACGAAAGAAGAGCGTGCGACCATTCACGGGAATAACGAGAGAATACGGCTGGAGACGCTTTATCACTCTGTGGAGTTCTATATCCGTCTCGTTCGCCAGTGCTGATTTAGAGATGTGAAAAAAGCGCAGACCGAAAAGGGAAAGAGGGTATTTATCCTTCTTTCCCTATTTTTGTGCCTTTCTTGCGCCAATACCCCTTATCTGAGGTAGAAATCCTTGCGGATTTCCTTTATATTATTTTCCCTTTTCTACCGCCGAAAAGCGCTCTTGCCGTACACTTGTACGGCTCGCGGGCCGCTTTTCGACGCTTCTGCATCTCTTTTCCCTATCTCTATTAGTCGGATAAAAACGGTCAGACCGAAAAGGGGAGAGGATATTTGTCCTTTCTCCTTTTTTCATTTTTCTTTCTTGCGCTAATACCCCTTATCTGAGGTAGAAATCCTTGCGGATTTCTTCTTTGTTTGATCCCCTTTTCTACCGCCGAAAAGCGCTCTTGCCTCGCCGCTCGCGGCGAACGATGCGTTTCACTGCGCGAAACGTGATGTGCACTTCGTGCGTGATATACACCTATGGCGAGTGATGTGCCTGCGGGCGACGGGGAACGCATCTCATAACTTTGCGGCAAAGCCGCAAATCATAACTGTACCGTAGGTATATCATAACTTGCCGAGCGGGCAATCATAACTGATATTTGTTCTGCGCAAAAAGCGCACATTTTCCCCCATTTTTCTTCCAAAACCAACCACACACCCATTCTTTTCCGAAAACGGGATGATTTTTGATGCAGATTCGCCGAGCTTCGCCCGAAGGCGTATATTCATACGTCGAGCGGCGAAGACCGACGAAAAAAGAGCCGGTGAAAGTCCGGCTCTTTGTTCTGCGCAAAAAGCGCACGTTTTCCCGAAAACGGATTGGATTTTGATGCAGATTCGCCGAGCTTCGCCCGAAGGCGTATATTCATACGTCGAGCGGCGAAGACCGACGAAAAAAGAGCCGGGGAAAGTCCGGCTCTTTGGTCTGCGCAAAAAGCGCGCGTTTTCAAGCGCAAAAGCGCACGTTTTCACTATATAATCGTTTCGATACGCAAAGTATCCGTCGTCCCCGACTTCCCCGTCACAGTCCCGCCCGTGATAATGATATTGTCACCGGGGCGAAGCGAGAGGCGATCTCTTGCGAGATCCTTCGCGTGCGAGAAAAGAAGATTCAGATCCGTTTCCTCTTTGGCGAGGACGGGAATGACGCCCCAGGAGAGCGCGAGCTTCCGGCAATTCTTTTCGTTGACGCAAACGCCGAGGATATCGACGGGCGGACGGAAACGCGAGACCATTCTTGCGGTCATACCCGACATGGAGCAGACGGCGATGGCTTTCGCGTTCAGGTCGATGGCGAGGGCACACGCGGAATGGGAAAGCGCGTCGAGATTGTTCCGGATCTCGTATTCGGTGGCGTAAAAACGCTTCTTGTAATGGATATTCTCTTCGGTCTTCAGGACGATCTTCGCCATCGTTTCGGCGGTCAGGACGGGATGCTCGCCCGCGGCGGTCTCGCCCGAAAGCATCACGGCACTCGTGCCGTCGTACACCGCGTTCGCCACGTCGGAGATCTCCGCACGGGTCGGGCGCGTGTTGTGGATCATGGATTCCAGCATCTCGGTGGCGGTGATGACGCGTTTTCCGAGCATACGGCATTTCGTGATGAGTTTTTTCTGAATGCCCGGCAGTTCCTCAAACGGGATCTCGACGCCCATATCGCCTCTGCCGATCATAATGCCGTCGCAGGCACCGCAGATCGACTCGATATTATCGACGCCGGACTGGTTCTCGATCTTGGCGATCAGAGAGATCGACTCGCCGCCGTTTTCGTGAAGAAAATCGCGGATCTTGCAGATGTCTTCTTTCGTGGAAACGAAAGAGCAGGCGACGTAATCGACGTCCTGCGCGATACCGAAAAGCAGATCCTCTTTGTCCTTTTCGCTCAAAAACTCCTGCTTCAGGACTTTGCCGGGGAAACTCATGCTCTTACGGTTTGAGATCACGCCGTCGGTCGTGACGGTCGTGACAACGTCGCCGCCCCGGATCTCCCTGACGGTGAACGACAAAAGCCCGTTGTTGACGAGGACGGTGTCCCCGGGAACGAGGTCCTTCGCCAGATCCTTATAGCTGACCGAGACGCGCTCTTTCGTACCGAGGATCTCCTCCGGCGTAAAGGTGAAAGTATCTCCCGCCGTCAGCTGTGCTTTCCCGTTTTCAAACATACCGATACGGTATTCGGGACCTTTCGTGTCCAGCATGATCGCGACGGGAACGCCGAGTTTTTTCCGGACGTTCTTGACGGCGTCCATCCGCGCCTTATGTTCGTCATAGGTACCGTGCGAGAAATTGAAACGGGCGACGTTCATTCCCGCCCGCATCAGTCCTTCGAGCGTTTTTTCGTCTCCCGACGCCGGTCCGATGGTACAGATGATCTTGGTTTTACGCATTTTTCTATCTCTCCGGGTGTTTTGATACGTTTTCTTACAGTATAGCAGAAAAAGCCGACGGAGTCAATCCGCAATTCCGACAAAAAACCGGATCCGCAAAAGCAATTTCGGTTGACTTTTCCGTCTTTTTCCCTTATAATATTGTATCATATAAAAGACGCACGGAGGATTTTTTATGCTTCTGAACGGACAATGGACGCTTTTTGGCAAGGACCGCGGCGGTGCCGACTTTCGCGTGGCAGGAACCGTTCCCGGCTGCGTTCATACCGATCTTCTGAAAGCGGGGATGATACCCGACCCGTTTTACCGCGACAACGCCGATCTCTGTCAATGGATCGAGAACGGGGACTTCACCTACGAGAGGACCTTTACCCTCGAAGAAGTCGAAGAAAATACCTTTATCGAATTCGACGGGCTCGATACCTACGCCGACGTTTTCGTCAACGGCGAGAAGATCGGGCACAGCGAAAATATGTTTATCCCCTGTGCTTTTTCCGCGGGGAACACTCTGAAGACGGGCGAAAACACGCTGACGGTGAAGTTTTTTTCTCCCATCCGTGCCGTCGCCGACAAGCCGCAGAGAAAAGCCGCTTTCACGTGGGAACGCCTCTACACCCGCCGTCTGCAATGCACCTACGGCTGGGACTGGGTGGCGCGGTTCGTCACGATGGGCATTTTCCGCGACGTGCGCCTCTCTGCGCATAAGCCGAACACCGTCCGTCATCCCTTCGTCTTCACAAAAGATCTCGTCACCGTCGGCGGCACGACCGTCGCGGCACAGGTCGGCGTCGAAATCGACTTCCGCGATTTTTCCGACTGTAACGACACCGTCAGAATCACGCTGATATCGCCGGACGGCAAGATCCTATCGGAAAAAGTCCGCACGATCCTCGAGCCGACGATGACACAAACGCTGAACGTGAAAGATCCCGCCCTCTGGTATCCCGTCGGGTACGGAGAGCATCCGCTCTATACCCTGGAACTCGAGACGCCGGCAGGCAAAAATACGACCGTCTTCGGCATCCGCAAACTCGTGATCTTACAGCTTCCCGACGAAAATGGCGGGAAATATCAGAAACTCTGCCGCGAACTGCAAAAGACGGAGCATCTTTCCGACCGTGATTACAACGAGGTGACCTCCGGCTTCACCGTCTTCGTCAACGACGTGCCGATCTATTGCCGCGGCGCCGACTGGGTGCCCGCCTCGCCGTTCCCCTCCGAGGAATCGGACGAAAAGATCGAAAGACTCCTCGACCTCGCCGTCGCCGGCAATATGAATATGCTCCGCGTCTGGGGCGGCGGACTTTTCGAGAAAGAATCCTTTTACGCCGGATGTGACAAGCGCGGCATTCTCCTTTCACAGGACTTTCTCATGGCGTGCGGAAACTACCCCGACGACGATCCCGCTTTCGTCGAAGAACAGGGAAAAGAGGCAGAAGCCGCCGCGCTCGCCCTGCGCAATCATCCGTCGATCGCCTTTTACTGCGGCGACAACGAAAACGCCGTCCACGGCGACGAGAACCGAAACGATTTTTCCGGCTACCGTGCGACGGTCAGGGGACTCGCCCCGGTCCTGCGGCGGCTGGATCCCACCCGCGATTTTTTGCCCTCTTCCCCTTACGGCGGCAAAAAATACAGCAGTGCCACGGTGGGAACCACGCACGACACGAACTTTCTCGGCAAGATCTTCAAGCCGCTTGCGAACGGCGACGCCGACCGATACTACGATCTTTTGATGGAGTTTCTCTCCCGCTTCGAGGCGGAAGAACCGACGCTCGGTATGCCTTTTGCCTCCTCGCTTCTGAAATTTCTGACGGAAGAAGATATTTACGGCGAGGACACTTCCCTCTCCGAATACCACACGAAGAACAATCCCGCGCTCGGTGCCGTGACGATCTACGGCTATATCGAGGGGATGGCGAAAAACCTCTTCGGTGACTTCAAAGACGGCGCCGACCGCCTGATCAAAATGCAATGGCTCCAATGTGAATGGGTACGTCTGACGCTCGAAAATCACCGCCGCCACGCCGGGTTCAATTCCGGCATCCTCTACTGGATGTACAACGACTGCTGGCCCGCCGCCAACAGCTGGTCTTTCGTCGATTACTACGCGATGCCGAAGCCGTCGTACTACGCGTTCGCCCGCGCCGCGAAGCCCATCATCGCCTCGATCGGCAAGAAAGACGGCGGCTGGGGCATCTACGTCTGCAACGCCGCGGCTTACACCGTCAAAGGAAAAATCACGGTTTCGGTCTATGACACCGTGTCGAAAAAGACCGTTAAGCTCAAGAGCGACACGTTCGTTTCCTTTGCCGCCGAGGCAAAAGAGATCCTCACGGTCGAAAGCGCCCGCGCCGACCTCGGAAATACGAAAGTTCTGATCGCCGATCTTTCCGCCTCGGACGGCAGTACCGACCGCGCGTTCTTTCTGCCCGCTTCCTACAAAACGATGGGCATTCTGCCCGCTTACCCCGCCGTTGAAAAGACAGAGGACGGCTACCGGCTCCATACCGACACGTTTCTGCCTTTCGCGCTCGCGGACACCGGAAAAGTGCTTTCCGACAACGCCGTTTTCCTGCTCCCGGGCGAAAGCGCCGTCGTAACGGAGGTTACGTCTTTTTCGTGACGTTTTTTCGCTTTTCTCTTGACAAGAGTGCCGTGATCCGCTAAAATAAAAATAAAGTAGTATAAGGGGATTTGTGCCCGATTATCATTTTCGGGGAGGAGGTTTTCGCATGACAGTTCTGAATATTTTGCTTTTCGCGCTTCTTCTGATTCTGACCATCGTTCCGACCGTCGGCGACCTCATCGCCGTCAACCACGAGGACAGGATCGAAAAAGAGCCGAAACCGTTTTTGCTCAAGCTGTTTTTCATCGGACTGATTTCCTGGATCCTCGCGGTCCTCATCGAGAACATTTTCGGTCAGGTGCTGACGGTTCTCTTCCCGGGTACCTCGCGCACTCTCGGCGGCTCTCTCACATTCCCGGATAACGGGACCGCCGTCGCCTATATTTCGGTTTATGCCTTTCTCATCGGTGCCGTCGTCGAAGAGGGCGTCAAGTTCTGCCTGCTCATTTACTTCACGAAAAAAGCAAAGTATTACGACTGCTTTTTCGACGGGATCGTTTATGCCGTGTTCCTTTCCCTCGGCTTCGCGTTCTTCGAGTGCCTCGCCGACGTGGCAAACGAACTCATCGACTGCATCACCATCGAAGGGCTTGCTTTCGATGAAGCGATCAAAAAATCGCTGATCGTCGCGCTGCTGCGCGCCGGAATGGACGTCGTCGGACACCTCGCCTACGCCGCACTGATGGGCTATTATTACAGTCTCAGCAAGGTCAACGAAAAGGCGTGGATGCTCGAGTACCAGCTCGAAGAGCGCGGTCTTCTCGTCCGTCCGAACGGAAAATCGACTTTCAGACGTGAGTTGTCCCTGCGCAAAGCGTTCCTCATCCCTGCCCTCGTCCACGGCGCTTTCATCTTCGCACAGCTGATGACGGACAATTTCCCGCCGGCACAGACCGTCCCGAACAAGTATTTCTTCTTTGCCGGATTTACCCTCGTGATGGGCGGCATTTACGCGCTTTACTTCGTCATTCTCAAGAAAGCACATAAAAACGACGATTATCTTCTGAACCTCGCGATGAAGAAGATCCGCCGTAAATATCCCGCTTTCGCGGAAATGCAGAAAGCCGCCGAAGATCTCCCCTAATCAATCCCATCGGGATTGTATCTCATCCACGCAAAGCGTGGCATAAAAAAAGCGGTCTTCCGACCGCTTTTTTTCGTTATCCGATCAGATCGCCGAACTGATCGAGATACTCGTTGTAATCCCGAAGAAGCACCGCGACGTCGGGATACATTCCCTTGAGCTCCGCGCGCCAGGCGTCTTCCCATTCGAGGGACAGATACCCGTCGTAACCGAGTTTTTTGAGTTCGCAAAGGCAGTCCCTGACCGGGACTTCTCCCTCTCCGAGCTTCGTATAGTAAAACGTCGCCATGTCGGGATCGTCAAACCGCTTTCCGTCCTTGATATGCACGTGGACGAGGATATCACGCAGATACTCTGCCGTTTGTGCCGGCAACTCACCGACCTCGTAGGGGTGCATCACGTCCCAGATGAACCGCAGACCGGGGTATCCGACATCGTCGTAAAGTGCGCGGAGAGTTTTCCCGGCGGCATAGGCGTTGTGCGTCTCCACCCAGACCTCGGCACCGACTTCTTCGCCGTACGCGCAGAGTTCGCGGAGCATACGGACGATGCCCGCGTGATCGTGGGGACCGTAACCCGAAAACGTGCGGGAAAACGGACCGAGGAAAACACGGACGCCGCGTGCCCCGACTTTCGCCGCCAGGGCAAGACATCTTTTTCCTTTTTCCACCACTTTTTCGTCATATTCGATCAAGGTCAGCGTCGCGGCAAAATCCGAGACCGTAAGCCCGCTTTCCCGAAGATCGGCAAGGAAGGGCGCAAGCTCGTCCTCTTTCAGCCCGAATACGCCGCCGTCGTCGTCGAGACGGATCTCAATGGCGGAGAGTCCGGCTTCCTTCGCCGCTTTCAAAACCTCGGGATAGGAAAGTTTCATACAGGCGACCGTGCTGAAGGCACGTTTCATCATCGTTTTTCCCTCTCTCACATTTTGGTCATGCGCTTTGCCATCTCGCGGGTGATCTCGAGCGTCAGATGCTCGGCACCGTTAAAATAGCGCACCATTTCGTCGATCAGGGCTTTCGTGATCTTCGGGCGGCGGTCGAACGTCGGTCCCGCCATGTGCGGCATACAGTAAACGTTCGGCAGCGTGCGAAGCGGAGATTCCGCCTTCGGCGGCTCTTCGGAATAGACGTCAAGTACGACGCGGAAACGCTGTTTCTGTGCCTCGGCGATCAGCGCCGCTTCATCCAGCACGGCACCGCGCGACGTGTTCACGAAAAGTGCGCCGTCCTTTATTTTTTCAAACTGCTCTTTGCCGATCAGTCCGCGGTTTTCCGCATTGAGCGCGGAGTGAACGGTGATGATATCCGCCGTCTCGAAAAGTTCGTCGAGCCCGACGCGCGTCACGCCGTTCTCCCGCATAAAGACGGGATCGGGATCGTAATGGGAATAAAGCAGGATGTTGCACCGGAACGCCTTGAGCATCGGGATCAGAAACTTCGCGATCGTCCCGAGACCGACGACACCGACGGTCTTTCCGAACAGTTCTTCCCAGTTGTCGTCATCACACTTGAACCCGCCGTTTTTCATACGGAGAACGTAGTCGGGGATGCGGCGCTGTGCCATCAGAATGTAGGAAAGCGTTCCTTCTGCCACGCTCTCGGCGTAAAGCAGGTTGCCCGTGATGACCTTCACGCCGTTGTCGTACGCGTAATCCCCGCAGAGATTGCCGACCGTACCGCCGGTGTGAACGATCAGCTTCATCCTGTCGTTTCCGTCGAGCGCGGCAGCGTCGTAATAAGCACTGCCCCAGCCCGTCATCACGGCGTCGTACGCCGGCAAAATGCCGTGCAGATCGGCGGCGCTGTATCCTTTTCCCGTATCGTTATAAGTTACGTCAAATCTTTCTTCGAGATATGCCCGGACGTCGGCGGGGAAAAACGACTCCCTCGTCGGTCCTTTTTGCATCGTGACAAGTACTTTCTTTTTCATAAGACCGATCCTTTCGCTGAATCTTTATTTATTCTATCATATTCCCCGCGAAAATACAAGAGATGTCACACAACTCCCGCCCTGAAATCTTGACTTTTTCGCCAAAGAGCGTATAATAGTGTCAAAAGTTTTTTTGCGGATGCGCAAGGATGGGAGAACGCTATGGATATTTCGGGGAAAAAAGTCCTTTTTCTCGGTGACAGTATCACGGAGGGCTTCTGCGCCTCCAAACCGGAAAACAATTTCGTCAATCTCTTCGGAAAGAGGACCGGCGCCCGCGTCCGCAACTATGGCATCGGGGGCACTTCGATCGCCCGCCAGACGACCGTCTGCAAGGATCAGATCTGGAATCTCAATTATCTCGACCGCGTCGATATGATGGAAAAGGACGCCGGTCTCGTCGTCGTTTTCGGCGGGACCAACGATTTCGGACACGGCACGAACGTGATCGGCGACGCCGACAGCCGCGACGAATATACCTTCACCGGCGCCGTACGCTCCCTCATCGAACGGCTCAAGACCAAATACAGGGCGGCAAAGATCGTCTTTATGACCCCTTTACACCGCGAAAACGAGAACGTACTTGTCAACGCGTTCGGAGATACCCGTCCCCCTCTTTCGGCTTACGTTGACGCCTTAAAACGCGTCACAGAGGCATTCTCCCTGCCTGTCCTCGACCTCTACGAGATAAGCGGAATCTATCCCGACGATAAAGAGAACAAAAAGACCTGGACCGTGGACGGTCTTCACCCCAACGACAAAGGGATGATAAGGATCACGGATCTTCTGATCGACTTTCTGTCAAACCTCGACTGACCGCCTCATTCATCGCTTCCGAAGAGAGCCGGTTTTTCCGATATTCCCTGTGAAAACGCCTGCCGGAGCCGAAAAGGTTTTCCGGGCGGCGTTTTTCTCTTTTCAATTTCTCTTTATTGTCTTCTTCTTTTCTTTTTCTTCTTCTTTCTCTATCTCTTACTCTTCCTCTTCCCTCCTCCTTTTCATAGTGGGGTGGTAAAATGACGGAAAAACCGAAAAGTTTCGTTCGAAATCACGGTACGAACAAAAAACGATTCACCGAAGAAAAATTAAAGTGTAAATAGTTGTTGTCATATCAAAGGCGCAAAAAAAGAAAAGCAAGCAAAAAACAGCGGTAAAAACCGCTGTTTTTTTACTTTGAAAAAACCGGTAGCAGGAAAACGAAATGAAATCAAGTGCGCAGGAAAATGAAATATTATCAGGAGCGCAAGAAAGCGAGTGCAGCGCGGATGCCGTCAACGGCGGAAGAAACGATCCCGCCGGCGTAGCCCGCGCCCTCGCCGATCGGAAAAACGGCGGGGATAGAAACGCAGCGGTACGTGGAAGGATCACGCTCGACACAGACGGGAGAGGTGGAACGCGTCTCGGCACCCGTCAGGACGGCGTCGCCGTCGGCAAAACCGGGCAGCCAGCGGTCAAAATCCGCGATCGCGGCGCGTAAAGACGCCGTCACATAAGCGGGGAAAATCCGTGAAAGATCGGCGCCTTTCACGCCGAGGGGGTAGGACGGGGTGACTTTTCCGAACGATTCAGTCGCTCTTCCGTTCAGGAAATCCGAGAGCGTCTGTGCGGGAGCGCAAAAGCGTCCGCCGCCGAGAGAGAACGCGGCTTCTTCGATCCTCTTCTGATAGCAGAGTCCCGCCAAAGGATCGTCCCCGTCAAAATCGTCCGGCGTGACGCCGACGAGAAGCGCGGCGTTCGAGTTTTCGCCGTCTCTTCGATATTCGCTCATACCGTTCGTCACAAGACGTCTGTCCTCGCTCGCGGCAGGAACGACCGTCCCGCCCGGGCACATACAGAAACTGTAAACGCCCCGCCCGTTTGGCAGATGGGTGACGAGATGATAGGACGCGCTCCCGAGTGATTCGGGAAAACCGTCGCCGTAAACCATACGGTCGATATCTTCCCGCCTGTGTTCGATACGCACGCCGACGCCGAAAGGACGGGCGTGCATCGCGACGTTTTCTGCTTTCAGAAAATCGTAAACGTCATGCGCGCTGTGTCCCGTCGCCAAAAAGGCGGCGGCGGTCACGAGGGTCTCTTCTGCCCCGTCTTTTTCGTAAACAACGCCGACAATGTTCGAGGAAAGCGGTTTCAAAGCTTTCACTTTCGCGTGAAATCGAGTCTCCCCGCCGAGGGCTTCCATACGCGCACGGACGCCGGATATGATACCCGAAAGACGGTCGGTGCCGAGATGCGGAAACGAATCGAAGAGGATCTCCGCCGGGGCGCCGGCACGAACGAACTCCGAAAGAACTTTTTGCTTTTCGGGATCTTTTTTTCCGATCTTGAGTTTTCCGTCGGAAAACGTACCGGCGCCGCCCTCGCCGAACGGCACGTTGCACTCGGGATCGAGGATCCCGGTCTTTTTGAAGAAATCGACTTTTTCTTTCCGATACGCGACGTCGCCGCCGCGTTCCAGCAGGATCGGCGCCGTCCCCGCTTCCGCGAGAATGAGCGCGGCAAAAAGTCCCGCAGGACCCGCGCCGATAACGACGGGGCGATACGCCGCCTTGCGTTTCGGAACCGCAAGCGTAAGAGGCGCGTGCGGAAAAACTTTTTTCTTCATTTTCAGAAGCCCCGCCTCTTTTTCCGGCGAGGTCTTTACCCCTACCGTCAAGCGATAGGAAAAATCCGGTTTTTCCTCCGTCACGAGCGTCCGCTTCAGGATCTCAAAACCAAGGATCTCCCCTCTGCCGATCGGCAGTCTTTCGGCGATCGCCGTCAGAATATCCTCGTCCCGATATCCGACTTTCACCCGCACTTCCGTCTCAAACATACCGCGCCTCCTTTCTTCCAAAATCAAGAGAAGTGCTATGTTGAAACATAACACTTCTCAAATACTGTTGCAATTGATAAACAATTCATTGTCTTCCTGCAACGCTTTTTGACATAATAAATAAATCACGTTCGCCGCCCTTGTCGAGGGAAAAACGATGCAGAAGCGGTGAGTGGACGCGCACAAGCGTACAAGCGTACGTCATGATTTCTCGGCAATCCGTTCACCCTGAAAATGCGAATCAACTTTTCCGGCTTATTGAAATACCGGGACAAAAACAATTCAACATCGCCGCCCTTGTCGAGGGAAAAACGATGCAGAAGCGGTGAGTGGACGCGCACAGGCGTACATGCGTACGTCGAAGCGTGCAGTCGCCGCTTTTATGCGCGTTTTTCACCGACAAGTAAGTTAGCCGACAAGACCGGAACGTTCAATCCCCTGCACCAGATATCTCTGGCAGAAGAGGTAAACGACGATCAGCGGCGCGATGATCATCAGACCTGCCGTATTCTTGATCGCGCTGTAATAGAGCGACTGTCCGGCGTAGGTGGTACGCAGACTGATAGGCGGATCCTTATAAACATCGGGCATCATATAGATCTCTTTGAGCGCCGTGGAACGCAGGAACATCGAGGTGTAGAACTCGTCAGTCCACTGCCACGAGAACGAGAAGAGGAAGATCGTGATCATCATCGGCACGGAAAGCGGGATGATGATCTGCAAGAACGTGCGGAACACACCGGAACCGTCCACGTACGCGGATTCCTCGAGCTCATCGGGAACGCCCTTGAAGAACTGCCGCATCATGTAGATATAAAGACCGTTCTTGAACGCCAGTCCGCAGATCGAAAGGATCGCGAAGGGCCAAAACGTGTTGGTCAACTCCACAGTTTTTCCGGAGAACAACTGAAGGAGTCCGGCGTAATCCCACGACAGGACGCGGAAAATATCAAAGTGCGAAAAATGCTGCAGCATTGAGATCTTCAGGGCACTGTGAGGGATAACGAGCGTGACGATCACGGCACCCATGACGAGTTTATTGCCCTTGAACTTGAACTTCGCAAGTCCGTAGCCGACAAGACAGGCGACGAACGTCTGCACAAAGGCGCAGAGCAAAGACAACAAGACGGTATGGAGCAACGCTTCCATATAGTGGTTTTCAAGGAAAATATACTTGTAGGTATCGGTCGTGAAGTTTTTGGGGATCAGAGACACCGTCGAATCGACGATATCTTCTTTGGTCATGAAAGAGTTGGCTATTCTCGAGATGAAGGGATAGATGATGACGAAAGAGACGCCGAGCATCAGGACGAAACGGCACACGTTGATACCGATCTTGATCCAGGTATTGGACGCCTTGAACTTTCGGATCATTCTGTCCTTGAATGAGAGTTTGCCTTCGTAGTCAACGACGATCTTGTTTTTGGTATCTTTGGTTATAGTTGGCATACTGTCTCACCTCTCAATCTCTTCTCTGGTAGAAGATGAACGTGGACATAATGCCGCCGATCACCGCCAGAATCAGGAACACGATGAGGAAGAAGATCCAGGACATCGCGGTCTGCAAGTTGTAATCGACGACTTTCTGCGAGGTGTAGATGAAGCGCATGACGGCGCTGTTGTTTCTCGTGAAAGAGTCGATAATCGTATAGAAGGCGTTGACGAGGATCATGGGCGATATCATCGGGAAGGTGATCTTCCAGAAGGTCTCCCATGCGGTCGCGCCCTCGATCTGACACGCTTCGTAGATCGCGGGGGAGATGGACTGCAAGCCCGCCAGGAAAATCAACATCTGCACGCCGGAGTAGTTGACGATATCGAAGACGCTGTTGATCAACCGCACGACGAACGAAACGAGTTCCGAACCGAGCGGCAGGGTATCGACGAGCGTCATCAGATCCATCGCGGAAAGCAATTCGCTGCCGCTCGAAGAGGCAGTAGCGGAAGCACCGCCCGTGCCCTCCATCAATGCGGTCATGACGTCCTGCGCGTTGATGGAATCCATCAGACCGGTCGCAATGATGACCGGCACGAAGTAGATCGCGCGGAACACGGCACGGCCGAGCATCTTCTGGTTCAGTACCACGGCGATAAAGAGCGAGAAAATGAGGATCGCGGGGACCTGGAACAGAAGATCCTGCAAGCTCTCCCAGAGAGCCGCGGTGAAGTCCTGATTCTGGAACGCGTCCTTATAGAACTCGATGCCGTTCCATTTCAGACTGGGCAAACTGCCCTCACGGAGATGCTGATAGTCAAAAGCATTCAAGCTGAAGAGGATCGAGTCGATCAGCATCGGAATGTAGATCGCCACGATACCGATGAGAAACGGCAGAACGAAGATATAACCGGATCTCGCCTTTCTCTTATCCAGAGAAGCGTGTTTCGTTTTTCTGACTTCTCCGTCTTTGTGAAAGAGGGACATGATCTTTTCACTTACCGTATCGTATCCCTTTTTGATCGCGGCGCCGGCTTTCTTTGCCGCATCGCCGATTTTGTGACACAGCGGGGCGACTTTTTCTTTTACCGCATCAAATCCCTTTTTGATCGCGGCGCCGACTTTCTTTGCCGCATCGCCGATTTTGTGAAGCAGGGAGGTTATTTTTTCTTTTATCATATTCGTATCCTCCCTTAATCGTCGATTCTCACGTAGGAGTATTTGCCGAGTTTGTAGATCTCATCGTCGAGTTTGACGACGACGGAGAAAATGTTGTAGTTGAGAATGAATTTCACGACGTCGTGTGTCGTCTCGTTCTCATAGGTGACGAGCACGATGTTGCCGTTATCGCAGGTATATTCGGTTTCCACGTAATCGTGTCCGGCAAGTGCCTCGGAATCGGTCAGGTACGAATACGGGATCTTCGTCGTATCGAAGGTGTCGATGTCGAAGGTCATCTCCGCGTCGGTGCCGGTGTAAGCGGCTTCGGTCTTGGTCTTGATCGCGGCGAGTTCGGCTTTGACATATTCGATCAGATCATCCTTAAACTTTTTATTGAGTTCATAATTGTCGTTTTCCGTCTCGTAACGGGCAAACTTCATATACTCGTAAAACGTATCGAAGATCTCTTCGTCGGTATCATCGGGATCATAGGTATCAACGGTGACGCCGAGTTTCTGCCCCTCCGAGAGCGTGGCGTTCTCCTCGTCGATCGCGGCTTCAAGCTGGGCTTTCACCTGCTCGAGGAACGCGTCCGCAAGGAGCGTATAGAACGCCTGTCTTTCCGTTTCGGAGACGACGCGCTCACCCTTGATGACCGTGTGACCGGAGATGATATAATCCTGCAGATCGCCGATCTGTCCGTTGAGTTCGTTATAGCTCTTTACGATACTGTCGAACCAGTTGTCGTAGTCCACGGAATAATAGCTGTTCGTGGAAGACTCCTGTTTCATATACGCGATGTTGTCGTGTTCGTAGCAAAGCGTGTAGTAGAGGGACGCACCGCTCTCGATGTCGCGGAGGATCTCATATTCCGGCGAGCCGGAGTTGTTCAGCGGCGCGCCGGCGTAGCTGACGGAGCCGTGAAGCACCATACCGACAAACGGAACGGCGTAGGAAGAATAACGGAAGTGCGAGGAGTCGGTCTCGGCATTCAGAATATGCGTCGCATACTTGACGGCGTAGATATTACCGGTGTCGATCATCACGGAATAATCCTCTGCCATACGGTCGAGGACTGCCATGACGTTCTGTCTCTCCTCTTCTCTGTCCACGGTATCCTTTTCGTCGAGATTGGACGAAAGGTCGGAACCGAGCGTGGAGACGGAAATGCCTTCCGCACCCGTTTTTCTGTATTTTTTCAGGAATCTCGAATAGAGTCTGTCAAGCGCCTCACCGGCGATGACGGTGCTTCCCGTTATTTCAAAACTCTGGGAAACGGAGTTGTAAACGCGCTTGGCGGCGTAACGGTTATCGAGCATTCTCGACGCGTTGTTCTTCAAGCCGATGCCGTCAAACAGACTCGTAAAATTGATATACTGGAAATCGTAATCGGGGTAAAGTCCGAGGTTCTTTCCGTCCTCTTCGGAAATGCTCTTCGCATTCTTAACGAGTTTCTTGAAAGCGGAAAGACCGCCGAGCACTTTTTCCATCTTATTGCGGACGGGGTAGGTGCTCTCGATACCGCCGTTGGCAAAGCCCGTCATCTTGAAGTTGACGCTCGAAAGACCGGCTTCGTCAAAATCTTCGTACATCTTCAGAATATCGTCAAAGGTGGTGAGCGCGATCTTCTTTCGGATCGGGAACGTCAGAAACGTATCGTCGATCTCCATCGCGCCGATGACTTCGACGTAAAGCGGAAGATTATCGCTTACCTTTTCGATCGCGGTCAGCGTGCCGTCGGCTTTCAGATACTCGCGGTAGCATTTCGCCATACCGTTGTAGTCCGAGACAAAGGACGCGCCTTTCACGTCCGGCGTCAGATCCGCGATCTTCGAATCGCAGAGCATGGTATAACGGATGGTGTAATTGCCGTTATAAGCCGACTTTCCGGTGATCGTGTAGTTACCGAGCGAAACGGTGGCGTTGGACGACGAGGACGTCGTCGTGGCGGTCGCCGTACTCGAGCCGGTGCCGATGGATTCGGAAAGGTTGACGGTATCGGTGGGGTACGGGGTGTAAGACGTCGAGACGCTCATGAACCTGTGCTCACCGCCGCCCGAGATCAGACGGAGGTTAGCGAGAGAGGAGCCCTCCTCGAGGATCGCAAAATAGCCGTTTTTCACTTTATCCAAACCGGGATAGAGGGCATTCGTCGTTTCGCCGGCTGTCACGGTATTGACAACGCCGTAAACCGGCATCGTCACCTGTTCTCTGTGCTTTCCGGTCACGGAAGCGTAAGCGTAATCCTGACCGAAGACGGCGGAAGAGAGATTGATGATGGGTTTCTGTGCGTCGTTGAAGAAGTCCTTGAACGCCACGATCGTGCCGCATCCGTCGGGATAAAAGACGTAGCCGTCTTCATCCGTCATATTGCCGGCGCCGAAGTAAGGCAAAAGATCAAAGGATTTCAACGTAAAGACCGTGGTGTCGAAGCTGATGGAATTCGCCGGGACGTTGACGAGCAAGGTGCCGTCGTCGTCCAACTTGTATTCGAGGGAACAACGGAGGACGGGCGTAGTCACGGTCTCGTACTCGTATCCGCAGATCTCCTCTTCCTCGTACATCGTCGCGTAGGTGAAATCCGTCGCGTATTTCTTGATATTGTTGGAATACTCACGCATATCCTTTGCCGCCGTTTTCTGTGCGACAAAGACGGGAATACCCTGTTGCGTGATGGGATAATTCTGATACATTTCGTCCAGAATGACCTTGTACGACGCTTTTTCCATGTATTCGTAGGGGTTCTCAAGACTGTAGCCCGTCGTCAGAAGTTTACTGATAAACTTGGCGAGAGCGTCCGCACTTGTTTTATCCGCGGAGGACATAAGCGCACGGTAGTATTCCGTACCGTTCTGGATCAGTTTCGCGAGTTCGGTCGGATTGATATAACGGTCGCCGCCTTCGAATTTCGAATAGTCGGTGACGACGTCGTACGAAGTCTTCACGCCTTTCGGATAACCGACACAGGTGTCCTCATCCAGGAAATGAAAATCGGCGTCGGGATATGCGGCGAGGATCTTGCTCTCGTAATTGAGAAGCATATCACGGTAGGTATTCAGCATCGGCTCAAGGATATATTCCATGAACGAATCGTACCGGATCTGACCGGGATAGAGATAACGCGTCGTGGTATCGCCGACCGTGTAATTCACGCGCAGACCGTCTTTGATCTTCTGAACGGAGATCTGACCGTACATAGCGGCGTAAGTGTAAGTATCATAGGTATAGGAAACGTTCGAGGTAATGTCAAAGAGCGTCACCGAGATCTGGCTCATGAGTTTTGCGATAGTGCCCGATTCATAAGACGCGGTGCTGGCGTCGTTCATACCGTGCATATTCACGGGATTGGAAGTCAAAATCTGTCCCGTCGCGTTGTTTTTGTAGTACATCGCGCCGGTGTAGATATTGACGTAGATCGTGTAGCCGCCTTTCTCGAGAGAAACGAGATAGCCGAGCGCGTCTTCCGCCACGAGGGCTTCCTCTGCCGTATCGTATTGGTAGTTCTTGACGTTCTGCGCAATCTTTTTCTTATCTGCGACGGAAAGAGCGTCCTCCACGAAGGTGTACTTCGACGTCGCCGCACCCGCGGAAAGCGGAATGACGCCGACGAACAGAGACGCCAGGATCAGGACCGAAAGGAGACCGGATATTAACTTTTTCATCATCTTACCTCCTTACAGTCTGTCTCCGATTTCGGAGAAGAGCGAGTAAACGAATACACCCATCTTGCTGAGCAGGGTGACGAACAGGAAGAGAACGAACAGGATGACGATCATGGCAACGATCGTACACACCGTGATCAAAAGGTTCTTTCCGAGCGGATAGTCGTGGATCGTGAGCATACCGAAAAACAGGAGGATACCGCACCAGACGTAGCCGATACCCATCAGCAGGTTCACGACGCCGGCGTCGGTCATAAAGTTCGTCAGGATCGTGGACACGATCAGGATGAAGGACATCGGTGCGATCGCGTAACAGGTCGTCACGAAAATATCCTTATAACTGCCTTCGCCCTCGAAAAGACAGGTCAGACACCAGTTGGCGGTGACCCAAAGCATCACGATGACGATAAGACCGCCGAAGACGGAGAGAATGCTCGAAGACGTGCCGCGGGGATTGAAGAGGTACGCCTGCCCGATCGAGTTGTAGAAGAGCGCCACGCCCGTCACGCCGAGAAGCGTGAGAGCCGCTCTGACCGAGCCGCGTTTTTCATGCTTCAGATCCCAGAAGCCGTCGAACGGGTGGAACATGGTATGGAAAACGTAAAGCACTTCTTCCCCGTAGGTTTTTGCGCCGCGCTTGAGGGAAACGGCTTTGTTCTTTTTCTTCGCCCAACCCATGAATTTGGCGATCAGCACGACCAGCGCCACAACGAGAATGACAACGACGAGAAGCCATTTTCCGAGGACCGAGGACTGCTGCTTCGAGAAAGCAAGCGCGTAATACTCGGTCTCGTACGCTTTGGCGAGATACTCCATCGCGTTTTCGTATTTGCCCTGGCTGTAGAGTGCTTTACCGATACCGATATAGGCAAGGTCGAAGTTGTTGTTGAATGTCAGGACCTCCTGCCAATAGTCCTGCGCGTTTGAATACTCATGACGGTTCTGCTGTGCGAGAGCGTCAATGATCTTTTCGCAGTAATCGGAGGGGGTGTAGGGAATGATCTTGTTTCCGTTGGTGGCTTTATCGAGAAGAAGAAGAACGTAGCTCTCTTGGCCTTTATCATCCACCGTGCGCTGATAGGTGATGGCGACGACGTTTTCTCCGTTTCCGAGCTGGTCACCGCTGTCACCGAAAGCAAAAAGCAAATTACCGTTGGAATCGTAAGTGAAGATACGGGAATGCTGCCAGTCGAGAATGCTCCAGGTACCCTCTCTGCCGATGGCGATGTCCTTGATCGCCGACACCTTCTGCATGGAGGACTGGACCACTTCTCCGCCCGGATCGAAGAAACCGTTACGTTTCATAATCTCGGCACCGGCGGTGTTGAGTTTCTTCACGGGAGAGTTTTCCGCGCTCTTGGTCTCGATGTTGCTTCTCTGCTTCGATTCGTCAATGTTGCCGGAGACGACGTAGATGAAGCCGTCGGGATCGACCGTGATATTGGTGTAAGCGACCGTGACTTTTTTCGCGTTCGCTTTGATCTGCTCTTTGGTCTGGAATTTCCGGAGGATTCGCTCCCACGCGGAACCGCCGACCTTCTGCGAACCGATGAAGCCCGTGAAATCACCGTCGGAAGACATCGCAATGATACCTTCGCCGCAGGCGGGAGAGATCACGAAGATCTTTCCGTATTTATCGACGGCGATGCTTTCCGGCACGAACATGGTCTCCGTCAGAAGCGCGGTCTTTGGTCTTTTGAGGGTGTGATGATACTCAAACGAATTGCTCTCCTTGTCAAACCGGAATACGACGATCTGCTGGTTTCCGGAGTCGCAGATGAAGAGTTCCTTTTCGCCGTTGGCACTCGTATCCGCGTTGGTGATGAAGAGTCCTTTCGGCTTTTTGAGTTTCTGATCGCGGTCGTATTCATCCTTATATTCGGAGATCGCCGCGGTCACGTGGAAAGAATAGTCGAGGATCAGGATGCGTCCGTAATCCGCGTCGGTCTCGCCGGCGTCGGCAATGTAGATATTGCCTTCATCGTCGGTCATAATGTCGCTCGCGCCTTTGAGCGAGGTCGCGCCGTATTTTCCGGAGCCGAGGCCCATCGAAATGGAATCGTAAGAGTTCGCGGCGGAATACGCGACGGGGGATTCCAGCACTTCTCCGTCAATGCTGTAGGTATATGTGTCGTAGGACTCATAAGCGAAAGCGCCGACGGAAAGAGAGGCAAACGTCAGAAGGACACAAAGGAGGAGTGTCAGTATTTTCGATGTTTTCATGATGATCCTCCTTAGTCCTTCATGCCCGAAGAGCCCATCGTCTCAATGATCTGCGACTGGTTGAGGACGAAGACGATGATGGGTACGGACATCATGACCACCGTCGCGGCAGCACCGGCACCGGAACGGGCGATACCGCCGGTGACGATCTGGTTGATCGCGTAGTGGAACGTTTTTAATTCTTCCGAATGGACGTAAATGGAAGAACCGGAGTTCCAGAGGTTCTTGAAGCACTCGATCATCAGCGTCAGCCAGGCGGGTTTGACCATCGGCATGGCGATGATGAGGAAGGTACGGAACTCGCTCGCGCCGTCGAGACGCGCCGATTCCAGAACCGTATCGGGAACGGAAGTTTCCATAAACTGTTTCATCAGGTAAAGACCCATCGTCGTCGCCATCGAGGGCACGATGATGGAAAGATAAGTATCAATCCAGCTGAAAGCCGAAAGGATGATGAAGTGCGTGACCTGGTTGACCGTCGAGTGGAACATCAGCGACATGACGATGATCTGGAAGATCGCGTTTCTGCCGGGGAAACGGAGTTTCGCCAGGGAGTACGCCGCCATGGACGCGAAGACCAGGTTTCCGAGCGTACCGCAGATCGTGATGAACACGGTGTTGAAGATGTAACGGGAGAACGGCACCCAGGAGTCGCTCATCAGGACGAACAGGTCGCCGAAGTTTGAGAGCGTCGGGTTGATAACGTACAGACGCGGGGGGAACATGAACAGTTCATCCAGGGGCTTCAGGGACTGTACCACGACGTAATACATCGGGAAGAACATGAAGATACCGAAGATGGAAAGCATGAAGGTGATGCCGGCGTCGCCTCCGGCGGAGCGGTTCAGTACGACGCGGTGGTTTCTGGTTCTCATTTTTGCCATACTTACTCACCCACCTTCGAAAGCGCTTTTTTGATCAGAATGTTACTGGAGAACATTATGATAAATAGGATCACGGCGATCGCCGAAGCGTAACCGATCTCGTATCGCTGGCCGCCGTAGTCGTCCAGATGGTGCATGATGGTATGCGCCGCGTAATCGACCGACGGGAAGCCGCAAAGGTTGGTAACAACGGCGCCGAAACCGAAGGAGTTCGTGATCGAAAGCACGGCACCGAACATCAGCTGAGGACGCATCGTCGGGAGCGTGATATACCAGAGTTCCTGCCAACGGTTCTTGATACCGTCCACGGCAGCGGCTTCGTACATCGAACGGTCGATCGTCTGGAAGCCGGCGATGAAGGAAAGGAACGCGGTACCGAGCGACGTCCAGAGGGCGACGACGATACAAAGTCCCATGACGTAATCCGCGTCTTCAAACCACAGAATGGCCTCCGACGTGATACCGAGGTTGATGAGCGTGGCGTTGACCCAGCCGTAGGAGTCCGAGGAGAACAGCGTTTTCCAGACGAGGTAAACCTGACCGGAAATGGAGGGTGCGTAAAAGACCAGCGTGACCACCGCACGGATTTTCGGCGGCAGTTCGTTGATGAACCACGCGATCAGAAGGGAAAGAATGTAGGATACGGGACCCGTGATGCAGGCGAAGATCAGTGTGTTTTTACAAGCTAAAAGGAAGATCTCGTCGTCGAGGAACAGACGGGTGTAGTTGGAGATGCCCTTCCATCCCGGCATCTGCAACATATTGAAGTCCGTAAAACTCAAAAGGATGGAAAGGAAAACGGGGATGACCGTAAAGACAATAAAGAGAAGAAGGAAGGGAGCGACCATGAAATACGCGGTCTTGTTCTTCTTGATCTCGTTCCACGTCCACTGCCATTTCGTCATTTCGGGGCGGCGTTCGTGTTCGACGTAAAAGGGTTCCGCACCGGCTTCTTCCGCTACGGCTTCGGCTGCGGGTGCTTCGGCGGGTTCTTCCGCTACGGCTTCGGCAACGGGTGCTTTTACCGATTTCGTCTTTTTCTTCTTTTCCGGCGTGTCTTTGCTTTCACTCAACACGTCCGGTTTCAATTCATCAGACATAGCTTCTCTCCTTTCCTTTCTTAATTACCCGCGCTCGCGTCGAGTTTCGGAGGTTCTTCATCGGGATCGAGGACCTCAAGATCGAATTCTTCGCGCTTACGCTTGATTTCTGCGTTGATGGCGTCAACGTACTGACGAAGTGCGTCAACGGGGTCGGTGCCGTTGTTCTTGGCATCGAGGAAGGCAAATTTCGTATAACGGGAAATGATGTAGGAACCGGGATAGTTGACGACACTCGACATATGGTCGATCTGATCCATGATGGCACGCAGTTCGGACGCGCTCCAGGACAGATGCGTGATCGCCTTGATATTCGCCGATTCGTACTTCGCGGAGGGACCGATCAGGGCAACCATCTTGTTACCGTAGTTCGCCTGCGTCGATTCGCCGGTCTGCCACTGGATGAACTGCCATGCGGCGAGGGTGTCCTCACATCCGTGAAGCATGACCGTCGCGCTGACGCCCGCGAGAGAGTCGTAATTGACGGTTCCGCCTTCCTTCCAACCGGGCAGAGGACAGAACGTCCAAAGACCGTCGATCTCCGTCGCGAAGACGACGAGCTGGTTGTAGATCGTGGCGTAATCGCCGATCAGGATCGGCATTTCACCGGTACGGAAACGGTTCGCGGCGTCGTAAGATACCGGGAACGAATAGTCGGTATAGAGACGGCAGACGAAGTCAAAGGACTCGTACGCGATGTCGGTATCCAGACCGATCTTCGCGCCGGCGTACTTGGAATCGTACTCGTCTTTGTCGGTGTATTTCCACATATTGCCGCCCATCTGGTACAGCAGGAAGTCGATCGCGGAGCCGTAGGAAACGCCGATCGACATATTGTTCGCCTGCAGGGCGGGAAGCAGAGCGAGAAGATCCGACCAGGTCTCGGGGATATGCTCACAGCCGAGCTCGTCGCTCGCAAGGACGTCGGCACGGTAGAACATCATGGCAAAACTCATACTCATGGGAATACCGTAAGAAACGTCCATCAGCGTGACGGTATCCATCGCCGCCTGCACGAAATTCGGATCGTCGGCGGGACCGATCACCTCATCGAACGGAAGAGTCGTGAAGAGCAGTTCGCTGCCGTCGGTGCGGAGCGTCGTCTCGTTCACGTAATCGTTGCCGTCCCGGTAGGTGTAATAAGTCGTGGTGAAGACGGCGTTTTCCTCGTCGGAAAGCCGTTTGTCCGCGCCGTTGATGCCGAGGACGGCGTCACGGATCGCGTAGTTGATGACGTCGGCGGAGCCGAGTCCGAGATAGACATCGGGACCTTTGCCGGAAAGAATGGAGGGCAGAAGCGTACCGCCGGTGACAAGTTTCAGCGTGACGGCGACACCCGTGGAATCGGTAAATCCGCCCTTGGCGTCGATCATGGTACGCCAGATCTGGGACTGGTCACGGCCGGAAGCCAGCCAGACGTCGATCGTCGTGGTATCCTCATCCGGTTCTTTGGTCAGACCCATGACGTCGTAATCGACGAAGAACGAGCTGATGAAGGAGCGGATCTCAAACCAGAGAGATTTGAAGAATCCGGCTTTCGCCCGCATATTCTCTTTGAGGAAATCCTCACCCTCGTCGGCGGAGACCACCGCGATGGAATCGACCATCATCGAGCTCTTCTTGGAATCGTTGATCCAGGTACCGAGCGTACCGAGGTTGGATTTCAGGTTGTCAAGGTTTCTCGCGATCTCATAGCCCTCGTCCTGTCCCATACGGTCGAGCAGCTCGGCGATGGTATCCAGCGTGGCGATGTGCGAACCCTTGGTGCCGCAGAGTTTCTCGAACTCGTCGGCGATGGTGGCAAGCTCGATGCCCTCGTCGAGGAGAGAGACGAGAACGTCGGGCATGATGCTGACGAAGCCGTAATCACGGTATTCGTCGGGATCCGCGCCGGTCAGCTGCAAGATGCGCAGATAATCGGCGTTGATGTTGGCAAGGGAGGTCTCCGCTCTCGCGATCAGATCTTTCAGAGAGCCGAGGGAACATTCGAGATACAGGGTATAAACGACGTCTTTCTCAAAATAGAACTCGAAGACGGTGTCGCGGTTGCCGACGAAGGAAGACTGCCATTCGTCGTCGTAGTTGAACTGTGCGTCGTACGCCTCGGCAAAGGGAACCGTGGGCGTCTCACCGTATTCGCCGCCCGCAAGCTTGACGGTACGGCAGATGTACATACCCTGGAGGGCATCCTGCTTGTACCGCATCGCGAATTTGTACATACCGCTTTCGCTGACGGAGAAGTTATACGCCGCGAACTGACCGACGGTGCTGTAGCTGTTCTCGCCGATCACGTTGTAAAGCTGTGCGTTGGAAACGACGGGAGAGGTGCAGACCGACGTATTGTCGTTCGTGGGATAGACGGAAGTGTCCGAAACATAGTCGGGGAACTCCGCCTGGATCATCGTGAACTGTCCGGTCGTCACCGCGCTATCTCCGGCGTGGTTTGCCTGATATTCCGCGTAAGTCGGGATCTTTGCAGAACTGTCGCCGACGGGAACAAGCTCAATGGATTTGACGAGCATCGCTTCCCTCTCCGCCTGGAGCGTCAGCTGATAGTCGCCGTTCGCGAAATAAAACTCGAAATAGCCCTGCGTATACCCGGTGGAATCCTGCAAATACGCCGTCATCCATCTGTCCGGTTCGGTCACGATATCGGGGAGCATGGAGTTTCCGTTGATATCCTCGGAGATCGTGGAGGTCTCGAGCATTTTCTTGCCGTTCTCAAGGTAAACTCTCTTCTTGACGTAACCGTTGTCACCGAGTTCGTAGGTGATGCCGATCTCGCTGTCGGCGGGTGCCTCGGTCACGACGGAATTCGAGAGAGCGCAACTCTTCGCAAAACGCAGAGAGTTTGCTTCCGTGAAAGGTATCGTTCCGTTGATGAGCAGTTTTCTTTCGATCGAGCTCGTGCCGCCGTTATCCGCCGACATGGCAAGATATTTAACGCGGATGTAGTAGAGCCCCGCCTGTTCATCCGTAAAATTGATCTTCCAGGTGACGGAACCCGCGTCGGAAAGATACACGGAATCCGCGTCGCCGGCGTCCGCGAACATATTTTTTTCGAAGTTGTAAAGACGGTCGGCATCCGTTTTGCTGACGATATTGTCATTCTCCGTAATGGGGACCTCAATCACGCCGTCTGTCTCCGCCGTGTAATCCACGTCACCGTGATATTGTGCGTAGTAATCGGCGTACGAAGAAGCACCGAGGTACGTCTTCATCTCATTCAGAGCTTCGTCGCGGATTTTGTTATTCACCGCGGACGTCTCTGCCGCCACGCTCACCCCCGTCATGCCGAACAGAAGCATGATGGCAAGCGCAAAGCAAAGAATTCTCCGGCATTTGTTTCCTGACATAGTATCTCCTCCCGGGATCGCTCCCGTTAATAAAATATACATATATTACTCGTGCGTAGCACACCGTGATAAATTATATCATAAAACGGTGCTCAAAGTCAATGACGCGATGAAAAAGAAAAATGCTTTCCGTGCCAAAAACTCAAGCCCGTTTTTGTGCAAAAGTGACAAAAACGGACAAAAAAAGAGTGCGCCCGCGGCAAGCAAAACGCCGCGGGCGCACAGACAGTCGGCATAGACGTGTCAGGAGTCTTCCCCCGTCTTCGTCTCGCTCTCCATCGGAAAGTCGATCGGTCTTCCTATCTTCTTATAATAATCGGCGACGGCGCTCTTCACCGCTTCCTCCGCCAGAACAGAACAATGGATCTTCACGGGAGGCAGACCGTCGAGGGCTTCGACGACCGCTTTGTTGGTCAGGGTGAGCGCCTCTTTGACGGTATGACCTTTGATCAGTTCCGTCGCCATCGAGGACGTGGCGATGGCGGCGCCGCATCCGAAGGTCTTGAACTTGCAGTCGGTGATGACGTCGTTTTCGTCGATCTCAAGATACATTTTCATGATGTCGCCGCACTTGGCGTTTCCGACGACGCCGACGCCCTGCGCGTTTTCGATCTCACCCACATTGCGCGGGTGCATGAAATGGTCCATGACTTTTTCGCTGTATTGCATACTGTTTTCCTCGGATTATTGATTTTTTTCGGATCGGACGACACTCTCCCAGAGCGGGCTCATGTCACGCAGACGCGCGACGACGGGCGGCACGTTTTCGAGGATATAGTCTATGTCTTCATCCGTGGTCTCGTGAGAAATGGAAAGACGCAGGGATCCGTGCGCTTTTTCGTGCGGGACGCCGATCGCCAAAAGGACGTGCGACGGCTCAAGCGATTCCGACGAGCAGGCAGAGCCCGTGGAGGCGCAGATGCCCGCCATGTCCAGAAGCAAAAGCATACTCTCGCCCTCGATGCACTCGAAGCCGATATTGACGTTGCCCGGCAGGCGCTTTTCGCGGTGACCGTTGAGTTTGGAATAAGGTATCTTCAGAAGCCCATCGATCAGACGGTCGCGCATGGCGGCGACGCGGGCAAGATCGGGGAGCTGTTCTTCCGCGGCCTCGAGCGCCCTCGCAAGTCCGACTATATAAGGAAGATTTTCGGTTCCGCCGCGCTTTCTTCTCTCCTGTCCGCCGCCGTCGATCAGATTGTCGATAAAGACGCCTTTGCGGATGAAGAGCATACCGATGCCTTTCGGCGCGTGGAGCTTATGTCCCGACAGGGAGAGCATATCGACTTTGAGCTTTGACAGGTCGATCTTCACGTTTCCGACCGCCTGGACCGCGTCGGTGAACATCAGAGCGCCTTTTTCGTGGGCGATCTCTGTGATCTCTTCGATGGGTTCGATCGTGCCGATCTCGTTGTTCGCAAACATGACGGCGACGATCGCGGTCTTTTCATCGACTGCCGCTCTGATCTCGTCCATATTGACGACGCCGTCGGCGTCCACACCGACGTAAGTGACGGTGAAACCCTCTTTTTCCAGCGCCTGACAGGTGTAAAGCACCGCGTGATGCTCGATCGCGGTGCTGACGATGTGCGTCCTGCCCTTGGCTTTCATACGGTGCGCCGCACCCTTGATCGCCCAGTTGTCCGACTCGCTCCCGCAGGAGGTGAAATAGATCTCGTCGGGACGGCAGGAAAAGACGCCGGCGATACGCGCTCTGGCGTCATCGAGCAGTTTTTTCGCTTCTCTGCCCTTGCCGTGCAGACTCGAGGGATTGCCCCACGCCGTTTCAAAGCAGGGCTTCATGGCTTCTATGACTTCGGCGCTGACGGGCGTCGTCGCCGCATTATCCGCATATACGAATCTTTCCATATCGGACCTTCTTTCTTTCGTTCGGTCTATTTTATACCATTTTCGTGTAGATTGCAAGCGTAATCGAAAAAATATTTGAATTTGCGCCGACTTTTTTTCGTCTTTTCTCCCTTGACACCGCCGTCAAAGCGTGATAAAATGAAGCCGTTGCCGAAACGAAAGGAGCATACTATGTTTACACTCGGTGTTGACCTCGGCGGTACCAATATCGCCATCGGTCTTTGCGACGACGACCTGAAGATCGTCGATAAGGATTCGGTTCCCACGTTAGCCAGAAGAGACGGCGAACTCATCGTGAAAGATATGGCGGCGCTCGCCGCGAAGATCCTTGAGCGCAACCGCCTTACGCCCGACGACATCGCTTACGTCGGCATCGCCACGCCCGGTATGGCGAATACCGCGACCGGCGTCGTCGAATATACCAACAATCTGCCTTTTATTGATTTCCCGATCGCGGCGCTCTTCCAAAAGTATCTGCCCGTGAAAAAAGTGCTCATCGCCAACGACGCCAACGCGGCGGCGCTCGGTGAATCCCTCGCCGGCTCTGCCGTCGGTGTCGGAAGCTGTATCATGGTCACGCTCGGAACGGGTGTCGGCGGCGGCATCATCCTGGACGGAAAGATCTTTGCCGGCGGGCTCAATTTCGCGGGTGCCGAACTCGGCCACACCGTCATCGTCGAGGGCGGACGCCCCTGCTCCTGCGGCAGACGCGGCTGCTGGGAAGCGTATTCCTCCGCCACCGCGCTCACCCAGATGACCAAAGAAAAGGTCGAACAGCTCCGCATCCTCGGTATCCCCTCGGCACTCCTCACGGAAGCCGAAAAAGAGGGGAAAGTCTCCGCCAGGACCGCTTTCAACGCCATGCGCGCCGGAGACGTTTACGGAAAAGAGATCGTGGACGCCTATATCCGCTATCTCGCAACCGGCATCGTCAATATGATCAACATTTTCCAGCCCGAGGTGCTCTGCATCGGCGGCGGTATCTGCAATGAAAAAGAATATCTGACCGAACCGCTGAAAAAGATCGTGGATACCGAACAGTATACCCGAATCAATAAAAAGAAAACCGCTATCGTTACCGCCAAACTCGGAAACGACGCCGGTATCATCGGTGCCGCCGGTCTCGGCAGACTCTGATCCCATATTTTTGATGTGAAAGCGCCGAAGCATAAACGCTTCGACGCTTTTATTTTCCGACGGCGCGAACGCCGCGTTGACTTCCCGCCGCAGTTATAGTATATTGTATAAAAACGAGAAACCCGGAGGAAATGACTGCCGCCATGCCCGACACCGTGAAAAAAGAAGACTACGAAGAGCCCCGCTGTCCGCTCGATATGCACCCCGAGGTCGATCCGATCCCGCTGCGAAGAATGACCGAAAAACTCGACGCTTATCTCGCGAAAAACGACTTTGCCGGAGCGGAGCGCCATCTCGAATATTGGAGAAAAGAGGCGCAGTCCGGGAACGATTTGCGCGGAGAACTGGCGGTACTGAACGAAATGATCGGACTTTTCCGCAAAACGGAAAAAGAGGCGGCGTGTCTTTCGGCGATCGCCGACGCGCTCTCCCTTTCGGAGCGAGCGGGGATGAAAGAGACCGTGACTTACGGGACGACGCTCATCAACGCCGCCACCGGTTACAAGGCGTTCGGGAAAACCGCCGATGCCCTGCCCCTTTACAGAGAGGCGGCGAAGATCTACGAGACGTATCTCGACGCCGCCGACGGCAGACGCGGCGGACTGTATAACAACATGGCGCTGACACTCGCCGAACTCGGGTTTTACGCGGAAGCGAAAGACCTTTACGGCAAGGCGATCGGGGTGATGGAAAAGCAGGAGAACGGCGCGCTCGAAGTCGCCGTCACCCATCTCAATCTCGCCGACCTTGCCGCCGCCGAGCAGGGGCTCGAGGAAGGGGCGGAAGAAATCGAAATGCACGTCAAAAAAGCGGAAGATCTGCTCCTTTCCGGCGCGTTTCCGAACAACGGTCATACCGCTTTCATATTTGAGAAGTGCGCACCCGTGTTCAGTTATTACGGTCACTTCTTCACCGAAAACGAACTTGGGAGGAGGATAAAAGAGATCCGTGAGAGGACTTGAACTTTCCAGAGGATATTACGAAGCGTTCGGAAAACCGATGCTCGAAAACGACTTTCCCGACCTTTTGCCGTATCTTGCCGTCGGATTCGTCGGCAGCGGTTCGGAGCATTACGGCTTTGACGACGAAGTCTCCCGCGATCACGATTTTGAGCCGGGATTCTGCATTTTTCTGCCCGGTGAAGACATCGTGGACCGTAAGGCGGCGTTTCGCCTCGAGCGCGCCTACGCCAAACTGCCGAAAGAGTTCGGCGGCGTTTCCCGTCTTGCCGTCTCTCCCGTCGGCGGCAACCGAAACGGCGTGATCCGCACTGCGGATTTTTACCTGCGGGCGGTCGGTGAAAAAGACGGGGCACTTTCTCTGAAGGAATGGCTCACTCTGCCCGATTACGCGTTGGCGGAAGCCGTCAACGGCGACGTGTTTTACGACGGTTACGGGGAGTTCTCGAAGATCCGCGAAAATCTCGTGCTGATGCCCGAGGACGTCAGACGCAAAAGGATCGCCGGTAATCTTCTCATCATGGCACAAGCGGGACAGTATAATTTTCCCCGCTGTATTTCTCACCGGGAATACGAAGCGGCGCAGCTCGCCTCTTTGAAGTTCGTCAACGCCGCCGTGAAAACGGCGTTCCTGCTTCAGCACCGTTACGCTCCTTATTACAAGTGGTCGTTCCGCGCACTCCGGGAACTTTACGGCATGGAGTCCTACGCCGAAAAACTGTCCCGGCTTCTTTTCCGTGACTGTCGCGATACCGCCGCCGCGCAAGCCAACTCTGACGGCATCGAAGAGATCGCCTCCGACACGATCGCCCTCCTGCAAGAGGAAGATCTCACCGACGCGATCTGCGGCGATCTTGAAAAACACGCCTATTCCGTCAACGATAAGATCGCCGACGGATCGCTCCGTAACATGAGCATTCTGGCAGCGGTCAGCGAGTAATTCGATATACAACGTCGGCAGACGGCATAAACGCCGCATCGTGAACGCCACAGGGCACGGGGCCATTCCGGATCTCGTGAAAGCACGGCCGATCGTCAATACCGGCAACCGAAACAAAAGCCGCGGGAATCAACGGTTCCCGCGGCTGTCTTTTTTTATTTCGGAAAATCGGACTTTGCATACGAATGTCGTTTTTGTCGGCGGAAGACGGGGGACGCGGCGTGTTTTCACGAAAAAAACAAAGTATCAGTCTCGCACGTCTTCGGCTTTGGGTTCGACGACGTCGTTTTCCGGGACGGGCTTCGGCGAAGTTTTCCCGCCCGGGAGTTTCGGTACGTGAAGTCCCGCCCACAGAAAAATAATGACCTGTGCCGGGGCACCGAGAATAAAGACGAGCCACAGATAATCAAAAGGGGCGATCTTCAAAAACGAAAGATAGACAGAGAGCAAAATCGACCATATCAGCGTGGTAATAAACACAAAATTACGGCGGCGGCGTCCCCATATCGCGTTGAAGACGAGCAGGACGACCGAGCAGGCGGGAATCGAATAGATATAGACGAGCCAGTTCGGAAACACCGACGTGGGAGATGTGATCTGCATCATAACGAAAATGAACGTGGCGATCAGCCAGACGAGGGAAGCCGCGAGCAGGGTGATGATAAAACGGTTTCGCCGTTCCGCCGCGGAGGTGGGGGCGTCGTTTCTCTCCTCGTGGGATTCCGAAAGGAGATAATCCACGGAAACGCCGAAATAATCCGCGATCTCTTTCAGAACGAAGACGTCGGGGACGGATTCGGCGCGTTCCCATTTGGAAACGGCTTTGTCGGAATAATTCAGCACTTCCCCGAGCGCACTCTGCGACATCTTCGCGGAGACGCGAAGCGCGTTTATATTCTTGGCGACGGCGGCTTTCAGATCTTTCATTTCATGCCTCGATACCGTTTTTTCTTTATTATAGCCCCAAAGGAGACTTTTGTCAAGAGCCATTTTGCTATTCTACTGACAGTAGAATATGGGATACAGGCGGTAGAATCCGCTCGTTTTCTTCTCTACCGGCGAAAGAACCGACGGTAGAGAGCAGGGAAACGAAGCGTAGAGGACCAAACCCTGACGGTAGGGTGACAATCGAACGGAGCGTGGGTAAAATAGAACCGTAAGACGAAAGGAGACGAAAATGAACAAACTTCTGATCTACGGTGACTCGATCCTGCGAGGCATCACCTATTCCGAAGAACTCGGAAAACATAAACTCTGTGAGAATTATAAACTGCCGAAAATCCAAGCGATGGGCTATGACATCCGCAACCACTCCCGCATGGGGGCGACGGTCGGGCGGGGGTACGATATTCTCTGCGGGAATCTTCAAGAATGTGAAGCGGGGGACACCGTACTTTTTGAGTACGGCGGAAACGACTGCGATTACGACTGGGCGGCGATCTCCGAGGATCCCTCCGGGTCTTTTCTTCCGCACACGCCGGAGGATACTTTCATAGAGACGCTGGAAGCGGCGATCAACACGGTCAGAAAGCGCGGTGCCCGCGCGATGCTTGCCACGCTCATCCCCGTGGACAGCGAAAAATATCTTTCGTGGATCACGAAAGACCGCTCCTACGAGAATATTTACGGTTGGCTCGGCGATACGTCGATGCTCTACCGTTTTCAGGAGCATTACAACCGTCTGGTGGAGGAAACCGCGCGGTCGCTTTCCTGCCCTATCGTGGATTTTCGCGGGACGTTTCTTCTCTCCCACCGCTATCGGGATCTGATGGCAAAAGACGGCATCCACCCGACCGAAGAGGGTCACGCGATCGTGGAGGATTTGATTCTCGACGCGCTCGGCGGTGCTGTCTATGCGGGTTGAGTGACAAAAACGGAAGATGGCAGAGCGCGGCTTTTCCTGACATAAAACACGCAGACGCGGTATGGCGCGGGCGGGCTTGGGCTCGCCCGTTTTTCTTTTTTTCGGCAAAATATCCGGCATCTTGACAAAACGCGCGCTTCGGTGTATAATGATATGGACAATCTATAGGAGGATTTCAATATGAAAAAGACACTGACACTGGCTCTTCTTCTCCTGCTCGTTCTGGCGACGGCATTCGCGTTTTCTTCCTGCGACGAGGGTCAAGAAGAAGATGATACGACACTCTACAAGCTGAACATCAAAGTCACCGGTTACGACGCCCCCGTGACCGTCACCGGCGCGGCTTTCCCCGAGGATGAGGAAGGCGAACTCGTCGAGACCCCCTTCTCCGTTTCCGTAAACGGTAACGCGGCATACGTCGGCGAGTACCTCTATCAGACGCGCATTGACCTTTCGGCTCCGAAGATCGAGGGTTACAAGTTCATGGGCTGGTACGATGAAAACGGACAGCTCTGCGGTCTTCCCTCCGACTTCGACTACTGGAACATGACGCAAAGAGATTGCGTCGTCGAGGCCCGCTATCAAAAATGGACCTATAACGTCAGTTTCCGCTTTTTGGAGGACGACGAAAACAACCCCAATACCGTTACGAAGTACTGCCCGATCGACGACGCCGGAGTGACGCTCCTGCCCGCGACGACGACCAACGCGCACAAGCACTTCGAAAGATGGGAATACTGGACTGCCAAGGAAGTGAACGGCGAAAACGTTACGGAATGGGTACCCCTGACGACGCTTCCGAAAGATTTCACCGAAGATTGCATCGACGTGCAGGCGGTGTTTGTGTACGACACCTACAACATCACTTTCGCGTTTGAAGAAGAAGTAGACCCCGAAACGACGAACGTTCTCGACTATGCGACCGCCTGTGAGAGCATCACGCTTAAAGGCAATCTGACGACAATCAACGGCGAGCCCGTACTCTGCGAGTTCGGTTCGGAACCCGTCGGCGTGACGCCCGACGACGAGATCAGAACGACCTACGGCAGTTGGATTGATATGTTCTTCGTGCCGAAAGAAGGGTATCGCTTCTTCTACTGCAAGCTCAACGGGGAAAGATTCGACTACTCGATGCCCGAAGACGGCAAAACGCATATCGCGTTTGACGGCGGTGACATAACCGAAGACACCGTGATCACGTTCGTGCTCTCGGACGCGATCCCGGAATAATATTACCCGGAGAAATATAAAAAGCAGAAATAACAAAATCCCGCGGGGATCTTCCCCAAAAAACAAAGCAAGGACAGAAAGTCGATTGGCTTTCTGTCCTTTTTCCGATGATGCCGTTTTTCGGGAGGCTGACGCTCCCGCGCCGTTTCAGGAAAGCACTCTTTTGCGGCTTTCCGCGAAAAATGCCGAAGTGCCTCAGATTTCCCCGTGGGAGAGCAAAATCTCTCCGTCACGGATCGTGAGGACGCCGAATGACGGCTCGCCGTCGCGGGGCTCGCCGATGCTCCCGGGATTGAAAAGATAAAAAGGATGATCACCGCTCTCGTAATGCAGATACGGCTCGTGGGTATGCCCGAACAATACCACATCCGCGCCGCGTTCCTCGGCAAGATAGGAAAGTCTGTCAACCGTATATTTGACGCTGTACAGGTCGCCGTGGGTGAAGACGATCTTCTTCCTTTCAAGGACGACTTCATCGGTTTTTCCGATCGGCGTGCCGTCCATCACCGACGTGAAATCGCAGTTGCCACGCACGGCAAAATAGGTATGATCGGGAAAACTCTGTCGGATTCCCTCGATGTCACGGATGCCGTCACCGAGAAAAAAGACGACGTCGGCGTCCGGATGCATCCGCAATACCCGCGTCATTCCCTCCGTCCTGCCGTGGCTGTCCGAAAATATGATACCTTTCATAAACACCTCTGTCACGTCTTTTTGCCCTCTCATATACTGGCATTGAAAGGGAGTGGTCAAAAATGACGTTTGATACCGAAAAATTAAAAGCATACGCAGCATTGCCCGACGATAAACTCTGGGCAGAGATCGTTTCACTCGCGCAAAACCGCGGGATCCGTCTCCCCGGCAACGTGCCGGATCACACGGATATGGAAAGGATCCGTTCCGTCCTCTGCGGGAACGAAAAAATGCATCTTTCCGACGCGGCGCGCCTCGTCAACGAATACAAGAAGAAATACGGAGGCGGAACCCGTTGAGCGAGAACGAAAAGAGCGTACCCGATCTTTCCGAAGTCGTCTCGAAGATCATGGAGAAACCCGGGCTCGTTGAAAAGATCGCGGGGCTCATCTCGGAGGAAACGGAAAGCGCGCCGTCCCCCGCCGAAGCGGCGGAAGTATCCGTCCTTGCACCCGCGGACGGAGGGGAGGAGGGGAGGCGCCGGCAAAAACTGCTCGGCGCTCTTCGCCCTTACCTGTCGCCCGAGCGGGCGCGGCTGCTCGACTCCATGTCGGCGGTGCTGGATCTGATGGAAACGATGGGGAGGGGCGTCTGATGTATTACCGTGAGCAAAGCCCCGAGGAAGTTCGCGTCCCCCACGCGTACGACGGCGTCGCGTTCCGCGACGGGGGAAACGACGAATACATAGAAGAGATAAAACCGAACCGCAACCCCTGGGAAGCGGAACCGGAGCCGAAAGCGCCGCAGGCGCAAAGCACGGCAGAGCCGGAATCGGCAAAAACGCCGAAAACCGAGAGCGTCTTTTCGACGATCAGAAATCTTTTTCCGATGGGGGACGCGCTCAAAGGACTGAATCTGCCCGCTTTTCTCGGGAAGTTCATGTCCGGTTCGCCGAAGAAGAAGGGCGGGGACGATAACCGCGAAGAGGAAAACCTGATGCTTCTCCTCGTCGCCGCGATCCTCTTCTTTTCCCCGAAGGGGGATAAAAAGGCGGCACTTTTGCTTCTTCTCGTGTACGTCCTGGCGTAACGCAAGCCCTTTCCTGTCAAAAGATTCTTTGGATTTACCATCATTATATAAGAAAACGCCCGATTCCGCAAGGGCGTTTTTTGATTTCCTCTTGCAACGGTCGGCGGGTTGTGGTATAATCATGGCTAACAGAGTAGGAACAGGCGCGAACAGTGTCTGCGGGACGGGGAGTTGTCCGCAGAACGAAAGGGAAACCGCGGTGCCTCTTCCGCATCCCACTGTGAAAACAGCAATCTATGGATACACTCTGTCGGAGAATGATGAAAAATAACGATTCCGACATCCAAACGCTTTCCGGGCGTTCTTCCTTGCGCGAGTATCTCTGCGCCTCGGTCAACGATTTTCGCGACCTCAAAAAAATCACCCTCGCGGGGTTGATGGCGGCGCTGTCCGCCGCCCTGCAAATCGTAACACTGTCCCTGACGAGCAGTTTGAAGATCCAGATCACCTTTCTCGTCAGCGCGATCAGCGGCGCGATGTTCGGCCCGTTTCTCTCGCTTTTGCGCGGTGCGGTCGCCGATATTGTGGGCTTTCTCTTGTACTCGAGCGACCCGTTTTTCTTCGGATACACCCTCTCGGCGATGCTCGGCGCCCTCGTCTATTCCTTGTTTCTCTACCGTCAGAAGATCACACTCTTTCGGATTTTCGTCTCGAAAGCGATCGTCAATTACGCTGTCAACGCGGCGCTCGGCAGCGTCTGGAACGTGATGCTTCTCGGCAAAAATACGTATCTCGGCTATCTCGCGGTGTCTCTCGCCAAAAATACGGTGCTTCTGCCGCTCGAGGTTCTCGTGATTCTTTTGCTCTTCTCTTCGCTCATCCCCGTGATGTCGCGGTACGGGCTGATCAAAAAACAGGAGACTTTCGAGGTGCGGGCGGTCACGGTCGTCTCGCTCTGCGCCCTCTTTTTTCTCATCGGCGCGGTTCTCATCCTGTATTTCGTATTTCCCGACACCCTTTCGGCGATCTTCTCGCCGATCTATACCGCCGTCAAAGATTTCTTCAAAACCCGTCTTGTCAAATAAGGAGGACTTATGCCTTTCATCGAAACTCTGACTTCCGTCGCGATCCCGGCGGAAAAAGAAAAGATCCTGAAAGAAAAGTTCGGAAAAGCGATCGAAGCCCTGCCCGGGAAGTCCGAAAGATGGCTGATGCTGCATTTCGAGGACAAAGCCCGTATGGCGTTCGCGGGAGACGGAAACACCCCCGCCGCCATGCTGAAAGTGGACGTTTACGGCGAGGGAGATTACGCTTCGTTCGACAAACTGACGGGGCTTCTCACCGATATCGTTTCGGAAGAACTGGGCATCCCGAAAAACCGCGTTTACGTGCGTTTTTCCGAAACACCGTATTGGGGCTATAACGGCGGACTGTTCTGAAAAAGCGAAGACGGCGCGCGCCGCATGCTATAATATCCGTTCCTTATACGCCTGTGGCGTATATCATCCGCGTAAGTGGATATCATTGTAAAAAACAAAATTATAAAGTGATGTTTGTCCTGACGGGCAAGTTATGGTGCGCGTAAACGCGCAGTTATGATTTGCGCAAGCGCAAAGTTATGATTCTCGCTCCGCTCGCAGTTATGATTTGCGGTTGCACCGCAAAGTTATGAGATGTGTTCCTACACGCCCGCAGGCACATCACTCGCCGCAGGCGTACATCACGCACGGAGTGCGCATCACGTTCCGCTTGCGGAACACATCGTTGAAAAAACCACTTGCAAAAGCAAGTGGTTTTTTCTGGCAGGGGTAGCTGGATTCGGACCAACGAGTGCAGGAGTCAAAGTCCTGTGCCTTACCGCTTGGCTATACCCCCTTATCGGTCGCTTGCTTATTGTATCAAATTATTTTCGAAAAGTCAATCGTTTGCCGAAAAAAACCTCGTTTCGCTTTCCGCGTTCCTTAATTTTACGTGAATTGCATTTTTCTCGTTTTTTTCTATTGCAAAATCGGGCGGAATGCGCTATAATAGACAAAATTTATAAAGAACCGACAAGGGAGACGCTTATGGCAACCTATTACGAAGAACCCTCTCATACTTTTAACGAGTACCTTTTGGTGCCCGGCTATTCCTCCGCGGAATGCATCCCGGCGAATGTCTCGCTGAAGACGCCGCTCGTGCGTTTCAAGAAAGGCGAAGAACCCGCGATCTCTCTGAATATTCCTCTGGTATCCGCCATCATGCAGTCGGTCTCCGGCGAAAGACTCGCCATTGCCCTGGCACAGGAAGGCGGCATTTCCTTTATTTTCGGTTCGCAATCCGTTGAGAGTGAAGCCGCCATGGTCGCCAAGGTCAAGGGATACAAGGCGGGTTTCGTCCGCAGTGACTCCAATCTCAAGCCCGACGACACACTCGCCGACGTGCTGGCGCTCAAAGAAAAGAACGGTCACTCGACCGTCGCCATCACCGACGACGGCACCCCGGACGGCAAGCTGCTCGGTATTGTCACCGGCCGTGACTACCGCGTGAGCCGCATGGATCTGTCCGACAAGGTCGCATCCTTTATGACGCCCCTCGAAAAACTCGTCACCGCCCCCGAGGGCACAACGCTCAAAGAGGCGAACGATATTATCTGGGATCACAAGCTCAACTCCCTCCCCATCGTGGCAAAAGACGGCAGTCTTCTCTACTTCGTGTTCCGCAAGGACTACGATCAGCACAAGAAGAACCCCCTCGAACTGCTCGACGGGCAGAAGCGGTATCTCGTCGGCGCGGGCACCAACACCCGTGACTACGCGGAGCGCGTTCCCGCGCTTGTGGACGCCGGCGTGGACGTACTCTGCATCGACTCCTCCGAGGGCTTCTCCGAATGGCAGAAGCGCACGATCGCCTGGATCCGTGAGAAATACGGAAGCGACGTGAAAGTCGGCGCCGGAAACGTCGTGGACCGCGAGGGCTTCCGCTTTCTCGCCGACTGCGGCGCCGATTTCGTCAAGGTCGGTATCGGCGGCGGGTCGATCTGCTTCACCCGTGAATCAAAGGGCATCGGCAGAGGACAGGCCACGGCGCTGATCGAGGTCTGCAAAGCCCGCGACGAATACTTCAAAGAGACCGGCGTTTACGTCCCCGTCTGCTCCGACGGCGGTATCGTCCACGACCACCACATGACGCTTGCACTCGCCATGGGTGCCGACTTCATCATGCTTGGACGCTATTTCGCGCGCTTCGACGAAAGCCCGACGGCGAAAGTCAACGTCAACGGAACGCTCATGAAAGAGTACTGGGGCGAGGGAAGCAACCGCGCCCGCAACTGGCAGCGGTACGACCTCGGCGGAAGCGCAAAACTCTCCTTTGAGGAGGGCGTGGATTCTTACGTTCCTTACGCCGGAAAACTCTCCGACAACGTCCAGCAGAGTCTGTCGAAAGTCCGTTCCACCATGTGCAACTGCGGAGCGCTCACGATCCCGGAATTGCAGAAGAACGCGAAGCTCACGCTCGTTTCCGCCGTTTCCATCGTGGAGGGCGGCGCGCACGACGTCACGCTCAAATCCACCGGCAAAAGCGTATAAGCCATAATGACAGGGTGCCCTGAAACTTTTCGGTTTTTCGGCACCCTTTTGATAAGAGGTCCGGTTTGAAAAACAAATCCATTCTTTTTCTTTTCGGGGCGCTCGTCTGCGGACTGCTCGCAGGATACGGGCTCTCGTTTCTTTCCCCGGATGTGCTCGCGCCCGTCACGCGTTACGTTTTCGATCTGCCCTGCACTCTTTTCGTGACGGTGCTCCGTTACGTCGCGGGACCTTTGATCTTTCTTTGCATCGTGGCGAGCATTTACAGCTGCGGGGATTTTTCGTCTTTCGGCAGGATCGGCAAAAACGCGATCTGCCGCTTTTTGATCCTCTCCTTTGCTTCGGGCTTATTTTCGGTCCTGTTTTCCTGTCTTTTCTTCGGAATGCCGCAAGGTGCCGGGACGGGAGAAAACGGCTTTCTTGAGGTGCTTCGTCTTTTCACGAATTTCATCCCGGAAAACCCGTGGGATCCGTTTCTTGATTGCAATCTTTTGCAGATCACCTTTATGTCGGTCATCACCGGTTTTTTGCTTCTTCTCCTCGAAAAGCGCGTCAAGCCGTTCGTGAAAGCCCTCAAAAAGGCGGAAAACGCGCTTTTGCTCGTTATCCGGCTTCTCGGAAAAGTCATTCCCGTTTACGTCTTTCTCTGTGCGGGCGGGATCGTGCTTTCGGGCGAAGGCGCCGCGCTTTTGCATATCTGGCAGATGTTTCTCTGCTTCGTTCTCGTCGGTCTGATCCTCGCGGCGTTCGTCCTGCTTCGCACGAAGATCGTTACGAAAACCCGGATTTTGACAACTTTACGCAACATTTTACCGCCTTTTATGATCGCGCTTTCCACGGCAAACTCGACAATGGCGCTCGACGAGCATTTCCGGACGGCGGAAGAAAAACACGGCGTCACCAAAACGACCTCCCGCTTTGCCGTACCCCTCGCGATGAGCGTATTCAAACCGGCGAGCGTGGCATATCTTTCCGTTATCGCCTGTTATATGGCGAAAGAGGCGGGGCTCACCGCATCTTTTTCCTTTATCTTTTCCGCTTCTGTCACCGCGACGCTTCTTACGTTTTCGATCCCGCCGATCCCCGGCGGCGGTCTCAACTGCTTCACCGTCCTCTTTTATCAGCTCGGTATTCCCGATTCTTTTCTGTCGCTGGCGCTCTCGATCGACCCGATCATGGAGTTCCCGATCACGGGGCTCAACAATTTTGCTCAACCCCCTGAGATCTATATTCTCGAAACCAAAAGAAAGCGGCGTGAGCAAAAAAACGCTGTTAATACCGTTGATGAAGGGGTATGACGCGGTGCGTTTTCGGCAAAAATCCGCAATCATGCCGTGTTTTTCGCTTCGCATAAAAACGGTTTATCTGCCGTCCTTATCCATCCTTGATGACGTCAAAAACGGGAGGCGCAAGAACGGCTCCCGTTTTTCTTTTTGATTCAGTTTTCGTTTTTCGTATTCTCGGGGATGACGACGTCGAGCGGCGCATCCAGATCCTCCGATACGTATTTTCCGTTCTTTTTTCTCTGCTTGCAGCACTCCGTGAGAAGATACTCGATCTGCCCGTTCACCGACCGGAAGTCGTCCTCCGCCCAGGCGGAAACGGCGGCAAACAATTTCGGCGACAGCCGCAGAGGAATCTGTTTTTTTCCTCCGTCCGACATCAGTAAAGACTTCCCGTATTGACGATGGGCTGTGCGTCATGGTTTCCGCAGAGGACGACCAAGAGATTGGAAACCATCGCCGCCTTTCTTTCTTCGTCGAGTTCCACGGTGTCTTTTTCTTTCAGACGGTCAAGCGCCATTTCGACCATGCCGACGGCGCCGTCCACAATCATTTTTCTCGCGTCAACGATCGCGGATGCCTGCTGTCTCTGGAGCATGACCGCGGCGATCTCGGGTGCGTATGCGAGATAGGTAATGCGCGCTTCGATGATCTCGAGTCCCGCGCCGTCCACTTTAGTCTGGATCTCGTCGCGGATGCGCGACGCTACGACCTCGCTCGACCCCCTGAGACTTCCCTCGTCGGCGATGCCGTCACCCGTGGTATCCACGTTCGGGGCGACGTCGTAAGGATAGATGCGGACGATGTTACGGAGCGCGGAATCGCACTGCAAAGAAAGGTATTCCTTATAGTTATCGACGGCGAAAACGGCTTTCGCGGTATCCACGACGCGCCACATGACGGCGATACCGATCTCGACGGGATTGCCGAGACAATCGTTGACTTTCTGCCGGTTGTTGTTGAGCGTCATGATTTTGAGAGAGATGCGGTTCGAGGCGGGCATTTCCGCTTTGGCGTTGTTGCCGTTTGTCTGCAAATTGACGGCGGGGCTCTGCGTCGAAACGTCGCCGCTCTGATTGAGTTTCGTCTGCGCCGCCGGGTTCACCGAGCCGCAGAACGGATTGACAAAATAGAAGCCCTCGCCCTTGAGCGTGCCGACGTATTTACCGAAAAGCGTGAGGACCAGCGCTTCCTGCGGCTTCAGGATCTTGAAACCGAGCGCCACGATCCAACCGACGACACAGTACGCGAGGCAAATAAAGAATGGCACGGGGTGCGCGACTTCTTCTCCGTCGCCGCCCGAGAGAATAAGACCGACGATCGCCGCGACGTAAAGCAGCACCGTCAGACAGAGAACGAGAAGACCGTTTTGTTTTCCCTTGAGGATCTTTTCTTCCATGATCAATACTCCTTTTGATATCGTTTTGATATCACTTTCATTATAATCCGAAAACGTCATAAGTCAATACTTTTTTGAGAAAAACCGAAAAACACCGCAAAAATGGCAGAATCCCCGGGGAAAAAGTCCGAAAAAACGGTGCAACGTTTTTTCGAAAAGGGGTTGACAAAAGGGACTTTCCGTGATAAAATAAGTGCGTTCGAAGCTAAAGGATATGCCGGAATGGCGGAATTGGCAGACGCCCGGGACTTAAAATCCCGTGAGATTCTTTCTCGTACCGGTTCGACCCCGGCTTCCGGCACCATATCGCGGAGTGGAGCAGCTTGGTAGCTCGTCGGGCTCATAACCCGAAGGTCGTGAGGTTCAAATCCCACCTCCGCAACCAAACGAAACTCGTTTGAACTTTTGTTCAGACGAGTTTTTCTTTTGCCTGTCTGTGAGTTCCGCAAGGATCTTATCCTGTTCTTCCTGCCTCAATCGCTTCGTTTCGGTTTTATTGGTGTTGTAGAAGATCACGACGCGATCGTCGTAAAGAACGACGCGATTGATAAACGAATTGAAGAACTCATTTTTCTCCTCGTCGTTCTTATATTGCTTCCGCGCAAAATAGTTGAGGAACGCTTTGACGGTTTCCACTTCAAGCGGCTTGACTTGCCGTGATTTTTCCACCGTGATCTTGGCGGTCAGATCGTCTTTCGTCGCTTCCAAATCAAGCAACCGCGCTTTCGTCGTCTTGGTGATGATCCCTTGCTCGATCGCTTCCATCAAAGCGGAAATGGATTTTTCCGTGTCTTTCAATTCCTTTTCATAGGAAGTGAGAAGCACGGATTTTTTGATTTCCGCGTTGAATTTCACCACCACGGTTTCGGCGATCTCGTCGATCACGCGCGGCTTCAAAACGTAATCAATCGTTGCGCCGAACACCAGATCTTCGAGCTCGTCTTTGGGAACGTTTTTCTTTTGGCACGCGGTTTTGTCTTTTCGGCGTCCGAAGCACTTATAGTAATGGTAAACGGTACCGTTATGGCTCGTTCCGGTCTCGGCAGTGATCTGCGCCCCGCAATTGCCGCAATACAGTTTCCCACTGAGAATATAGGGTTTGACCTCTTTGGTCACCCGCGCCTTGTGCCTGTGTTCGTCCATCATCTCGTTGCATAGATAAAAAGTGCTTTCGTCGATAATGGCGGGAACAACGTCGTTGTAAACCGTGCCGTCTATGGTGATTTTTCCGATATACTTTTCGTTGCGGATGAGGCGGGCAAAGGAGTTCATTCCGAAGTTTACGCCCTTTTTCGTTTTGATCCCTTGCGCCGTCAGCCGTTCAATAATGTCTTTCGCCTTTTCTCCGCTTTTGTAACGGAAAAAGATTTCCCGGACGATTTCCGCTTCCTGCGGATTGACCGTCCATTTTTTATTGACGATATCATAGCCGAGCAAATGATAGCCGCCGATAAAGTTGCCCTTCAATAAACTCTCTTTGATGCCGCG
>JAZLLY010000020.1:0-32118 GCA_045598385.1 Eubacteriales bacterium
ATAATTGTTATTACCGGAGACGTACGCTCTTCCGCCTGCCTGCAGAACGTTATTATCGGAAGAATCGTTGATAGACATGATGAGCGTCTGGGCAGTCGTCCAGGCGGGGTTGACGCACTCGACGTCGGATTCGACGACTTCACCGGGAACGACCGTAGGACTGACATACTGTTTATATCCGCAAGCGGTGCAAACGCCATTATAGTACCTATGCCCGAGCGGCTGAATGACGAACGTCTCCGTCTCGCCGCAATAAATGCACGTTCTTTGCCCCAGACCCGAGACTTCGCAGGTTGCGGGAACTATCACTTCCGATTCATAATCATGCATACCGGCATCGTCAATGACATACCACCATTCCTCGCCTTCAGCGAAGACATACTTGCAATCATCCACAAAAAGAGTCAATTCGGTACGATCTTCATTGAAGGAATAAAACAGCCACGGCGCTTCTTCTTCATTTTCTTCATTTCCGACGATCGCCGCGATATTGTTGCCATACAGGATGACTTCTCCGATTTCATAAACAATGTTCAGGCGAATACGCTGTATTTCTTCTCCTTTGGCAAGTACAGCCGATTTTCCCGTTCGCTGCCAAGTCGTATTTCCGAGCCGATATAAGTCTTCTCCCAACGGCTCAACGTAGAAGGTGCCGATATACAAGCAGCCCTCCGCATAAATCTCGGCGTAATTCTGTGAAAAGATTTTTACAGCCACATATACATCGTCGTACATAAACATGGCAATGTTGCCGAAATCGCAACTCGGCAACGTGAAATCATATCGTTTATCGTCCGAAACGTAGTCCGTAAGAACGCCGTTATTCAGCCGATAAACGCGTTCCCACTCCATTCCGAAATAGGACTCGGCAATGGCGACAAGCGATTTTTCCTCATTCAGATAACGATAGCTATACTCCGAATACGATACAATCGTATTATCCTCCGCGTCCACTTCTATCTTTACACCGTTGGCATAATAATAGCTCTGCATGAAGTCGGTTGAATAACTGTGTCCATTATCGAACCGCATTTCGTATTCTGTCGCATCATATGTAAATAACAGTTCGCTGCCCGGGGCAAGGGGAACGGAGAGCATGATACCGTCAAAGGGACATTCGCCGAGGATCGCGGATACCTGATCGGTAAAGTCTTCGCTGAACATCAGCGCAATTCTGCCGTCGACCGCCTGTTTGAGATCGTCCAAAGCGATGCCCGAAAGGTTCAGCTGCTCAACGGTTACCGGAATCACTTCGGTACAGTATCCATTTTCATCCGAGTAAACAAAATAAAGCGAAGACAATTCCCGGTCAAGGATCTCCAAAATGTCCGAAGCGTCTCCCGAGAAGCCCCACGACAATTCGACGGGATAATAGACATGGTCGTCGCCCGTGACACGGAAATAGCGGTACGGATAATAAAAATCGAGCGTTTCGTTTCCGACTTGCTTCGTGACGTTGACCGATCCGTATGCGTACCGATCCCCGATCCGTGTTTCAAAATGATAATATGACGAACCGAAGTCATACGGGCTGTAGTAATAGCCATAGTAATCGGTATAACCCTGATCATCTATTGATCCGTCAAAATCGGAAAGAGAAACCGGGATTTTTTCCGTTGTCTGATCAGCATACGTGACATTCCAGTACAAACCGCTGACGTCCACCTTGACTTTATCTCCCGCGGCGTTGCTCTGCCAAGCTCTGTTGTTGGAATACACGGCTTCAAAAGAAACGGAGAGTACTTCCTTGTCCTCCGGATCATAAACCGACACTCTTAACGGTTGGATCGAGCCGTCGTAACCGACCGTGGTGACGTATGTGCCGGCCCTGTCGAAATCGACGTTTTCAGCGTCGAGCATGTCAAGTGTGACTCTGATGGTTTTCCCGGTGGAATCCGGATAATAAGCGGTCAGATAAACGTTCGGAAGCACGGGATCGCCGCTCGTTTTTGCAACGTAAATGGTCGTTTCACTGAGCGAGATCGACTGCGCACGCTGCGGTTGATAAACCGTCGTCTCTTTTTCCGTGCCGTCTGAGAACAGGAAATGATACGTCGTCACTTCTCGACCTTTGTTATCCGTAGCAGTCGATACAATCACGTCATCCACCGCTACGTTGACACCGAGATTGCCGATTTTTCCCCATCCGTTTTCCGAAAGCGTAAAAGCGTCTTTCGTCCGGGTATTCAGGTAAAAATCGCCGATTACGGCGTCCGTGACGGAAACGGGATCGGTGTTGCCGGAAAACCACTTGCCTCCTGCACTTTCGCTTTCTTCGCCGTTCATCAAGGCAAGGAAATCGTCGTATGTACCGGCGTAACCGTTGCTCTTTGCCTGTGCGTAAGCGAGCTCAAACGTTCCGTCGGCATCCGAGGAATCGCAGGCGCACAGAAGACAGATCTGCGACAAAAGCAAAACCGCCATCAGGATAGAAATCAGTTTTTTCATATGTATCTCCTTTTTTAGTATTTCGATTTTTGTATTTTTGTGAAATCGTCGGCTCGAAAGAACGACTACCAAAAAGGTGTGACCCGAAAGGAGTCACACCGAAAAACGCAAACTCCTATTGTTGCCACACAATTTCAACAAATAAGGATACTCTCCGAACTCGACGAAGCGGAATTTGCATTTTTACCAAATTCATTCTTCGTCAAATTAAAAAAGAGTATACTACTCCCCTGCAAAAATAAAGAGAGTTATCCCTTCCATTTGTTGATTCAATTGTGTGGCAATATCAGTTTACCCGATTTGCGCTCTTTTGTCAAGAAAAAAATGAAAAAAACAGAAAAACAACACGACGGAGAATCTATAAAAAAAGCGGCCTTGCGGTCGCTTTTTTTCGTTCAGGAAAACTTGCCGAAAAGGACGCTTTCGCAAAAGATCTCCTGCCCGTAGCTATCGTAGGTCGGCTCCGGCAGGGTGTCGGCGGCGAAATCCCACGGCTCGGACAGTTCCGGATCCTTATACCACCCGCAGAAGCGCAAGCCCTCGCGCGTCGGTTCCGGCGGCAAATAGGCGATCTTCGTCCCGTAGTCGTAATCGTCGATCCAGTACAATTCGCCGTCGATACGGTAGGTCACGTTCGCGCGGTATGCGGGTATGTCGTCTTCTCCGCACGGATACCGCATCCGTTCGTTTCGCGGTTGTATTTCCGGGACGAAGCACAGGATGCGCTCGAGATTCGGGCAATTCCGAAAATCGTTTTTGACAAAGATCACGTCGTAGGGGAAATAGATCCGGCGGAGCGCCTCGCTCTGCATCAAGCCGAATTTGGCACCCCACATTCCTTTGTCTCTATTGACGTATCTGACCTTGACGCCGCCGATATATTCCGGCGCGACGATCACTTCTTTTTGTTTTCCCTCTTCGGAAAAATCAAGCAGTACGGCGAACGTCTCTCCGTCTCCCGTCAAAGTATTATAAACGAAATCCCCCTCGGTCTTCGCGTTTTTTACGAGCGCCGGCGAATAGTCGCAGCCGAAAAGGCCGAAAGAACCGAAGAGAACGGCGATCACCGCCGCCAGAGCCAAAAACCGTTTTTTGATCCGTGCCTCCGTTTTTTCATTTTCTTTTTATCAATATAACATCAGAAGGGAAACGCGTCAAGTCCCCCGCTTTCCAAAGCCCGGAAAAGCCGTTCCTCCGGTTTTTCGGGTTTAATGAGTGAATTGTCAAGTGAAGTGCAACACTTTTCTTAATTCATTGTCCCATCATTGCACGCCGATTGCGATTTGTAAACAGTTTTTCACGTCTTTCGCGTTGACAAATTCCGCCGGTTGTGCTATTCTCAATGCGGATGAAAGCGCGAAAGGAGAGACACGATGGAAGAAAACGAACGCGTGGCTCTGTATCTGCGGCAGAAAGAACTGCTCGACACTTTTCTTTCAACCGGAGCGATCACGAAGCGGCAGTACGACAAAAGTCTGTCCGATCTGACCGAAAAGATGGGGATGAAAGAAGTTTTGGCGCGTGCCGGGAAAGGCAAATCCCCCTCCCTTTGAAAATATTTTTCCCGCAGCGGGAAGTTTTCCCAAAAACCCCTTGACAAATCCGACGGGATTTGCTATGATGACAATAGAAACCGATGACGGAGAGAAGTACGCTCGTATCCGTTCTTCACAGAGAGCCGCGGGGGCTGGGATCGCGGTAAGAACGTTCGTTCGGAATGGACTCCCGAGGGCGACCTGAAAGTTATACGAGTACGGAAGACGGAGCGGCACTCCGTAAACAACGGCGGCGTATGCAAGTACGCGACGAGTGGGTAGTTTTCTACCAAACCGGGTGGCACCGCAGATTTTTCTGTCCCGGCGATTCCGCATGACGGAATTGCCGGGATTTTTGTTTATTCGGAGGAACTATGAAACTGAAAAAACGATGGCGGCGGCAGAAAATATGCCGAATATAACGCACCGCGTGGCGGCACTTCCAATGCCGTACTGTCTCTTATTTGAAATCTGAAATCCAACGTCCGAAAGGAATACAACAATGAAAAAAATATCTTCTCTCACCCTCGTTTTACTTCTTCTCTTCTGCTCTTTTTCTTTCTTCGGCTGCGGTGAGCGCGCCGACATCGTCGTCGGTATCTGCAATTACGTGGACGACGCCTCCCTCAATCAGATCGAGGACAACATCGTCTCGGAACTCAAAGATCTCGCCGCGGAGAACGGCAAGTCGATCGACATCAAGATCAAAAACTGCCAGGGAGATATGGCGCTGCTCGGCACGATCGTTTCCGGCTTCATTGACGAAAGAGTCGATCTCATGATCGGCATCGCAACGCCGGTGGCGATGGTCATGCAGGCGAAGACTCTCGGCACGGATATCCCCGTGGTGTTCGCCGCCGTCTCCGATCCCGTCGATGCCGGGATCGTGGAATCCCTCGAAAATCCGGGTGCCAACGTGACGGGAACCTCCGACTATCTCGACACGACAGCGATCATGAACCTCATCTTCGCGGTGGATGAAGACGCCGACAAGATCGGTCTGCTCTACGACAACGGGCAGGACGCCTCCAAGTCTGCGATCGACGCCGCCAAAGCGTATCTCACCGATAAAGGCGTGGCGTTCGTCGAGCGCACCGGCTCGACGGCACAAGAGATTGCTCTCGCCGCCGATTCGCTGATCACCGACGGCGTGGACGCCGTCTTTACCCCGACGGATAACTCGATCATGACCGCCGAACTCGCTATCTATGAAAAATTCGCCGATGCGAAGATCCCCCATTACGCGGGCGCCGATTCCTTCGCGCTAAACGGTGCTTTCATCGGCTACGGTGTCAAATACGACGAACTCGGAAAAGAGACCGCGAAACTCGCCGGGCAGATCCTCTTCGAGGGCAAAACCCCCGCAGAAATCCCCGTAATGCGCTTTGACAACGGCACGGCGACGGTCAATACCGAGATCTGCGAAGCCATCGGACTCCGCTTCGAAGACGTGAAAAACGCCATAGAACCCCATTGCAACCGCGTCGAAACCATCGTCACCGCGGAAGACTTTGAATAATTTTCACAAAGAGGAAACCTCATGAACTTTTCCGATATCCTGAACCTCGGATGCTCGGCGTTCGAGCAGGGCGCGATCCTTTCGCTCACCGTGCTCGCCCTGTTTCTCAGTTATTCGATGCTGAACGTCTGCGACCTTTCGACCGACGGATGCTTTACTCTCGGTGCCGTCGTCGGTCTGATGGCGGCGAAGACCGCCGGTCCTTATCTCTCCCTCTGTGCCGCTCTGCTCGCGGGCATGGTCTCCGGCTTCGTCGTGGCGATTTTGCAGACGAAGTGCGGCGTCAACAGTCTTCTCGCCGGGATCATCGTCAACACCGGGCTTTACTCGGTGAATATGACGGTCATGAAAGGCAAACCGAACGTCTCGATCGTTAAGAACGAAACCGTCTTCACCAAAGCGAACACCCTGTTTTCGGGCACGTTTCTCGAGGGGTATTCCGATCTTCTCGTTCTGCTTCTTTTCGACGGGATCGCGTTTTTGTTGCTCTTCCTGTTTCTGCGGACGCGAACGGGGCTTTCCGTCCGTGCGACGGGCAACAACCCGGACATGGTGCGATCTTCCTCGATCGACCCCGCGCTCACCACGACCGTTGGGCTCGTTCTCTCCAACTCGCTGACGGCGCTCTCCGGGTGCCTGCTCGCCCAGTTCAACAAATCGGCAGACGTGAATATCGGCACCGGTATGGTGACGATCGCCCTCGCCGCCCTGCTCATCGGACACTCCTACCTCGGCAAAAAATGTATGGCGCTGCGGCTTCTCGGCATGATCCTCGGTGCTTTTACGTTCTATCTCGTCTATACCGTGGCGCTGCGCTTCGACATCCCCGCCTATATGCTCAAGCTCGTTTCCGCCGCGATCGTCTTTATCGCCATTTCGGCGCCCTATGTCAAGGGAAAGATCCCACTCATCAAACGCCGTCTGTCGAAAGGAGATCCCGCCGATGCTTGACGTTGTGAATATCACTTACACCTACAATCCCGGCACGATCGACGAAAAAAAAGCCCTCGACGGGCTCTCTCTCCACGCGGATTCCGGGGACTTCATCACCGTCATCGGTGCGAACGGCGCAGGCAAATCCACCCTTTTCAACGCGATTTCAGGGGGGGTTTTGACCGACAGCGGAAAAATCCTGCTCGACGGGACGGATATCACGCTCATGAAAGAGCATAAACGCTCGAAGCGGATCGGACGCCTGTTTCAGGATCCGATGCGCGGGACGGCACCCGATATGACGATCGAAGAAAACCTGTTTCTCGCCTCGGGACGGGGCGGGGTCTTCGGTACGATCAAGGACAGCGACCGCGACCTTTTCCGCGAAGAACTCAAAAAACTCGGCATGGGACTCGAAGACCGCCTTTCCCATAAGGTGGGGCTCCTGTCGGGCGGACAGAGACAGGCAATCACGCTCCTGATGGCGACGATCAATCCGCCGGATCTGCTCCTGCTCGACGAACATACGGCGGCGCTCGATCCCGCCACCGCCGACAAGGTCCTCGCGATCACGAAAGATGTCGTCGAAAAAAATCATCTGACCTGCATGATGATCACTCACAATATGCAGTCGGCGCTCGACCTCGGCAACCGCACGATCATGATGGACCGCGGCAGGATCATCTTCGACATCTCCGGAGAAGAGCGGAGAAAGACGACCGTCCCCGATCTTCTCGACGCTTTCAAACGAAGCGTCGGTACGGATCTCTCCAATGACAGAATGCTCCTGAACCCCGAAAAAGGGCAATAAATCGCACCGCGTACCCTAATTTCCGCAAAAAACGCGCACGCCTATTTTGAAAAACGCGAGGAATGAAATGGACAGAGTCAAACTTTCCGAACTGCATTTTTCCACCCGCAAAGAGGCGATCGGATTTCTCAAGCGGCTTTGGGATGAAGTCCCGACGCCCTGCCCCTTCTGCGGGCAGTTGCTCGAGCCCTTGCACAAAAAAGCCAAGAAAGACGATTCCGATTGGCAATGCCGCGCCTGTGACAAAGCCATCAAGGCGATATATCTGCTCGAAGAAATCAACGACGCGTTGCCGCAATAAAGAGAGGTTTGGCGTATGCAAAAACGTACACGGAATATTTTACGGCTTCTTGTCGCCGTCGGTACGGCGTTTTTGCTCCTCGCAGGTCTTCTCTTTTTCCTTTCCCAAAGATACGGCGCCGCGTGGATTCCTGTCGCAGCGATCTCTTTTCTGACGGCTTCGTATCATCTTTTGATGCGCCTTGCGGTCGGGGAGGCGGTTACGCTCCGCTACCGCGGACGGGAACTGCCGCTTTCGCGCTTTGATTTTCGTCTTTTTCGGTTTGAGGAACGATTCTACGCCACGCGGCGGCTCGAAGTCCTCAAAAAATACGCGCTCACGGCAAAGCCGGAACAATTCGATTTCCGGGCGAACACACCGGAAGCGGTGCTGCATAACGTTCTGCAGGCGGAGCTCGTTCACCGTCTTTCTTTTTTTCTCTCTTATCTTCCGCTTCTTCTCATCATACCGTTTTGCGCCCCGGCGGCTTTTGTCACGACCTCGGTGCTGGGAAGTCTCATCGACCTGTATTACGTCGTCCTCCAAAGGTACAACCGAAGAGCCGTTCTTCGCCATATCGAACTGTCGAAGCGGGCGGCATCTCGGCGCCTGCGGGGTACCGATACGCAACAATAAGGCGCGAAAACGCCGTTTGAACCGAATTTGACGGGGGTTTTTGCGTTTTTTTCTTCCGATCGCGTTTTCATCCTTGCCTGGACGGATTTTGCTGATTGCCGGGTCACAAAAGACGCCCGGCTTTTTTACGCACGGTTGACACGCGGGCGGAAAAGTGATATAATCGTAGGGCGGTCGGCGGTCGGTTTTACACCGGGATCTCCCGGCGCACGCGCCGCATACCGAAAGGAGTGGTCAGTTATGTTACCGGATTCCAAAGCGTTGTTCCCGAATCCCGCGATACCGAGTCTTTGCTATATCAAAAACGCGGTCAAGAACCCGAATATCATCATCGGCGACTTTACCTACTACGACGACCGGGACGGGGCGGATAATTTTGAAAAACACGTGACGCATTTTTATCCCTTTCTCGGCGACAAACTGATCATCGGAAAGTTCTGCGCCATCGCAAGGGGCGTCGAGTTCGTCATGAACGGTGCCAATCACCGTATGAACTGCGCGACGACCTACCCTTTCTATATCATGGGCGGCGACTGGGGCAATGCCATCGCGCCGCACACCGACGAGCTGCCGCTGAAGGGCGATACCGTCGTCGGCAACGACGTCTGGATCGGGCAGAACGTCACGGTGATGCCGGGCGTCCATATCGGGGACGGCGCCATCATCGGTGCGAACGCCGTCGTCGCCGGGGATATTCCGCCCTACGCCGTCGCGGTCGGCAACCCGGCACGTGTCGTGAAAACGCGCTTTGACGCCGAAACGATCGCATTGCTCGAAGAGTGGCGCTGGTGGGATCTGCCCGTCGGTGTCATCAACGAGCATCTGCCGCTTTTGTCCTGTTCCGACACGGACGCGCTCAAAGAAAAACTGAAAGTTCTTCTCAAAAAGCAATAATACGGTCAAAAGCGACCGCGCAGGGGCTATTCGGAAAAACAAATGCAACGGTTCTCAAAAAACGTATCCGAAAACGCTCTGCTGCCCCCCATGTCCTCAACGCATCGCGCACCGCTTTTTTCGATTTTTGCTATACCGTTATCGCATTTTTCCCGCGCAAAAACATGATTTCATTCCATTAGAGGTGTCTTATGAAAAAAAGAACGGCAACCGCGCTCGTCATCGCCGCCGGCGTTTTTTGGGGCGTGATCAGTCTTTTCATCCATCCGATGTCCGAGCGCGGCTACACGAGCCGCGAGATCGCGTTCATACGCATGGTCTGCTGTGCCGTTATCCTGTTCTTCTTTCTTCTCTGCAAGGACAGAAAACTCCTGAAGATCAAACTTCGTGACCTTTGGATCTTCGTCGGAACCGGCATCGTCAGTCTGACGCTCTTCAACATCTGTTACTTTGTCACGATGATAGACGCCGGCGCCTCCGTTGCCGTTGCTTTACTCTACACGTCCCCCGTCTTCATTATGCTGTTCTCGGCGGTTCTTTTCCGTGAGAAGATCACGAAAGAAAAGATCGCGGCGATCGTTTCGACCGTAGTCGGCGTCATCTTCGTCTCCGGAATGATAGGAAGCGGAACGAAAATGGCCCTCACCGCCCTCCTCGTCGGGATCGGCGCCGGACTCTTCTACGCGCTCTATTCCGTATTCGGACGCTACGGGACCGAAAAGTATCACCCGTTTACTGTCACGTTTTATACCTTTGTTTTTGCGACGATCGGTTCTCTCTTCATCGCGGATCCCGCCGTCGTTGCGGGAAAAATCGTGCAGCATCCGTCGGGACTTCTCATCGGGTTTGTTTCCGCGTTTCTCTGCGGCGTCCTGCCGTACGTCTTCTACACGATCGGTCTTACGGCGTTAGACACGACTGTGGCAGGGGTTTTGGTCGCCGTGGAACCCCTCGTCGGCTCTGTCATCGGCATCGCGGTCTTCCACGACGATTCGTCGCCCCTCAAGATTCTCGGCATCATTCTCATCCTTTTCTCCATCGTGATCCTCAGCGTTCCGCAAAAAAAAGAAAGGAACAGACCCCCGAAAAAGTGTGATCCCGTCTGACGGCAGACATAACATTTACAGCACAAAACAAGGACGGAAAGTCATCGGGCTTTCCGTCCTTTATTCATGCCTTTTCGCAGGGGTTCTATGGGTTTTTCTCGCCGCGTCGGCACATTCGCCGATTTTTGTCGGTCTTTCCGCTTTCGGTTTCCGGATGGTTTTTAGGGCTTTCATGGGGGTTTTGCGGGGGTTTTACAGGGGTTTCAGACGTTTTCATCGCGGAACCGCTTCGGCGTCGAACCCGTCACGTCACGGAACGCCCGCTGAAAATGGCTCTGGGAAGAGAAGCCGAGACAAAGGGCGATCTCCGACAGACTATTTTTCGTCGTTCTGAGCAGACGCTCCGCCTCCCCGATCTTGATCTTCATCACGTACCGATGAAGAGTCATGCCCGTTTGTTCTCTGAACCGTCCCGAAAAAGTAACGTTTGTGTACAATCGGACGGGCAGACCGGACAAAGCGGCGAGCGACTGCGCAAGATATTCGTTGTCCCGATTCAAAAAAACACTTTCTTTCTTGGATTATTAAATAATAAATCAGACAAATATGCAATAACTCTTTTTTCTCCGCCGATATTATGGAAGATTGACATCGGTAACTCGGCTTCGATTTTCGGCAGAGCGTCCCTCCCGTCTTGACGCGAAGATCCGTTTCTGCTATAATAGTACCGTAATCATCCGTCGGCAGATAACGATCGACCATACGGCAAACGCCGTGTGAAAGGAGAAAAGACGCATGGGCAAACCCTTGACGGAAATGACAAAAGAAGAACTTTTCGCCTTGTTTCCCATCGTTTTTGTCCCTCACAACGAACTTTGGGAGGGGTTTTGCCGCGATATGAAAAGGGAAAAGACATCTGACCTCGGAAAAAGAAAGCGGCAAAGCGCCGCGAAAGTCCGCGCATCCCCGCCGTTTGGCGCACTATTCTGCTCAAAAAGTCCACGCGTCCCCCACTATCCCGCCGCATTTTATGCGGTGCCTTGATAAAAGTCCGTCTCCCACGGAAATACAACTGCACAGGAGAATAAAGTGAAAACCAAAAACGAACTCAAACCTTTCTATTTCTTTATGCTTACCGTCGCGGGTATCATCAACGCTTTCGGCGTCACGGTGTTTCTCTTCCCGCTGAAACTCTACGACAGCGGTGTCTCCGGTCTTTCGATGTTGCTCGACCAGAACACCCCCGAGTTTCTCACGCTGCCGATCTTCCTCGTGTGCATCAACTTTCCGATTTTCCTGTTCGGTATGAAAAAGCAGGGCGTTCCGTTCACGGTCTATTCGATCTACGCCATCGGCGTTTACGCGCTTTTCTCGTATCTCATCATGGACGTTTTCCCGATCGACGTTTCGCTCGAATCCCCGATCGCGGGGACGGATCTTTTGCTCTGCTCCATCTTCGGCGGTATCATTTCCGGTGTCGGAAGCGGTCTTACGATCAGGTTTGGCGGGGCTATTGACGGTGTGGACGTCCTTTCGGTCTGCTTCGCCAAGAAGATCGGACTCTCGATCGGAAACTTCGTCATGGCGTTCAACGCGCTTCTCTACATCGCCTGCGGCATCGTGAACCGCGACTGGATCCTCGCCCTCTATTCCGTCGTCACCTACTTCATCGGCTCCAAAACGATCGACTACATCGTGGACGGCTTCGACCGTTCCAAATGCGCCATGATCATCACGGTCAGCGCCAAAGAGATCACGTCCGCCCTCCAGACGTCCTTCAGCAGCAGCGGCACTATCGTCAAGGGGATCGGCGGTTATTCCAAGGAATCCAAAGAGATCATCTACTTCATCGTCAACCATTTTCAGATCAATAAAGTCAAATCCATCGTCCACGAGATCGACCCGACGGCTTTCATCGCCCTGTACGAGGTCACGGACGTGATCCGTAAAAACGACTGATACCGCCTGTCCGTCGTCGAAAACGCACCGCGTGGCCGGTCATCCGCGTCAATCGCGATACTGCGGGAAAATCTCTGCGATAACACGCGTGGCCGTTTCTGCGGCGTCCTGCGGTGCTGCGGGGGATCCCGACGGCGGAAGTACCCGCAAACGCCGCGCTTCCGCACCGGGAGGGGAATCCGCGTGCCGCAAAGGCGGCTTTTCCGCGCGGAGCCCGGATCCCTTTGATCCGACCGCGTTTTCGCCCTATCGGCGGCGAAGAAAACCCCCGTCAAACTCCCCTCAAGCCGACCTCTCTTATAACATTTTTGAATATTTTAATAATTTTTGTTTTTTTGGTTGTTTTTTTCTCTCCCGTATGCTATAATACCGTTGAAGAGAAAATTAAATATCAAGAGCAAAACGAACGAAAGTTCGCGACGCAAAGCTATAGGGGCTGAAAAGCCAGCCAGTTGCCGTATGATTTCACGAAGGAATCAATGGCAACTTTTTTATTTTTCGGGAGGTCGGGTATGAAAGAAAAACTCAATAACCCCAAAATGCCCGGCCGTCGCCTGAACTTGGCGGTCATCACGAAAGCGATCGTCAGCGCCGGGTTCACGCTTCTGACCGTTATTTTCGCCGTCGGGGTCTCGATTTTCTCGTTCGGTTGGTTTTCCTCGAACGACACGACCGAGGGCAACGGTATTTCGGTCGCGGCGAGCGGATCTCTCACTCTGATCATCTCCGACGACCGTGACGTGGTGCTCCACCCCGGCGCTGATCCTTCGCTCCTGCTCCGAAAGACTTTCGTCTCCGATTCCGACGTCGCGCTGGAGCCGGCGACGCACAACAACGGCGACGTCAATACCGATATTCCGCTCCACGGGCTCAAGGTGGTCGAAAACGAAAATATCATCAGCCCCGTCAACGGTCTGACGGAAAACGACACGACGACGGAGATCTTCACGTTCAAGCCCGCGACCGAAAACGTCCACTACGTCGATTTTACGGTTTACATCGGCATTTTCGGATTGGATCTCGATTATACGGCGCTGACCTTGTCGCTGGACGAAGAAAACTGCTTCGCACAATGTGAAAAAGGATTTACCCCGGCAGAGGGTGTGACTTATTATACCCGTTCAAACGCGTCGTTCACCGCCGCTACCCCGACCGACACCGAGAATACCGTGTATTATACGAACGTATTTGACGGCGTTTACCGCACGGTGTGCGCGGACGTATTCTATAACGACATCTACCGCGGGACGCTGTGTCCCGCCTCGGAGACCAAATCCGTGGTGCTGAACAGCGCGCCCGGAACGCTCACCGCCTCCGAACCGCAGAAAGTCACCATCCGTCTTTATTTCGACGGCAATATGAAAGACGAGGACGGAAAAGCGATCCTGCGCGCCAACAATCAGAAACTCAATCGGGTATTCCTCAGTTTTGATTACGACGCCGGATAACGGCACGGATCGCCGATACGGAACGGCGGTTTCCCGGGATAACGGAAAATGTCCTGCGTAAACCGGGGTTCCGACGGCTTTGACAGGGGTTTTTGAAAAAAGGCAACGGCTTTCCGCTATGACCGTTTGCCGAGTCCAAAGAGAATCGCGGACCATCGGAAAAGATCATCACGGTATGAACGCTTCACCGAACGACGCACAACGATATTCCGGTCATCCCCGGAAGAAAGGAGAGAGGTATGCATCTGACACGCAGACAAAAAAACTGCCTGACGGCACTAACGCTTTGTCTTCTTCTGACCGCCGCCGCGGTCACCTCACCGGTTTCTTTCGCCTGGCTCGCCTCTTTCCCGCTCAACACGACGTTCACGGTGAGAAGCTCCGACGTCTCCAAATTCGAGTCCGCCGAAGTCTGGGTATACGCCGAGGAGGCGTATGACGACCGCGTCAAAGGATGGAACGTCGCCTCCGTCGATTCGTCCGGAACAACGCAGGACGCGGTGCGATTCCGTGAGATCGGATCTTTCGGCGGAACGGAAACGGTGACGTTTTCCCCCACGTTTTTGTACTTCGGTACCATCAACAACCTGATTCAGGAGCAGGCGAACAAGCCGGTCTATCTGAAGTTCAAGATCGCTCTGAAAAAGAACAGCACGAACACCGTACGTCTCGATTATACGACGGACGATGATTACGTCAGCGTGTATCAGCTCGATTACGCGGCAGAGCAAAACGCTTACGGGTTCTACCCCTCGGTGGAAGTGACAGACGAGTCGCTGGACGCTCTCTGTTCCCTTTCGGACTATCCGTTTCTGCGATTCCGCTATTTCACCTCCAAAGAGAATTACGATATTTCGGCGCTCGGTGACGAGAACGACCCGTCGAAGCCCGACGTTTTCTCCGCTCTTTTCGACGAGGGAAGCGAGAAAGTCACCGAATACACCAACAATCCCGACGATCTGACCACGGTCTTCGACAACACGGAGGGCGATACTTCCGCCTACATCTACGTCAAGATCAGCGTCAATTCCGAAACGCTGGCAAAGGCACTGACGGAATCCGAACTCAAGAACTTCATGCCCGCTTATCTCGTATTTTCCGTCGGGCTCGGTCTTGAGATCCGCACCACCGCTTACACCGGATCGTAAGTCTGATCCGTCCCGCCGCAACGGCGAATATGATCTATTCAAAACCCTACGCGCTTTTTTAGATGCGCGGATGAACGGGCGCGATGCGGTATGTCCGCGTGCGCGGGCATCCGCCGAAATCATACTTCAAAAGAACAAGAAACGAAAGGAGAAAAACGATGATGAAACAAAAACGCCACCGCGTCACGGTACTGAAGCACCGTTCCCGCACGGAAAAAACGACGCCGTTCGCAAACGTCCTTTTTCTTCTTTTGGCGGTGATCCTCACCGCGGCGATCGGTTCCTTTGTGACTTACGCCTGGATCTCAAGGAACGACACCGTCACCTACCGGACGGTCAGAATGACCTACGACGTCGATAAGCTCCGGGTCGGCGGCATCACCTTCGACGACGGCGTCATCACTCTCGTCACCGACGAAGCTTCCGGTACCGGAAACGATAACGTCCTCATCCCCGGCTCCGTCCTCCGTATGTCGATCGGTATCGCGAACGAGGCGGGCGTCGAATCCGTCATAGGACTCGGCTTTGAAGCACCCGTGATCTATACGGCTTCCGACGGGGATTATGACGGGATCGACGCCGACGGTTTCGACGAGATCCCGACCGTCGTTGACGGCGTCCTTTACTACCTCGGCACGCAACTCACGGTCAGCGCCGTTTCTTATTCGATCTACGACTATGCTGAGGACGGCGTGGACGATCTCGGGCATAAAAAACTGAAAGCGACCGGCACCGTCGTCGATCACGCACCCATCACCGATTCCGATCCCGTTTACATGACGACCGTGGACGGGGATACCGTCAGCGGCATCGAAACGGTCTGCGAATTTCCGGAGCCCATTGAACTCGGTCCCTCTCAGGTGATCGCATTCGATATCGTCATCACGTTCGTGAATGACAGCGAACACGATCAGAACGTCTATCAGAACTTCGGCAGTACGAACGCGAAAGCCAAGTTCTCACGAACCCTCGCCATCCATACGGATTAAAAAACTTTTATTAACCCCTCGCGTTTCACAGGAGAACAAAATGCAAAGAATCAAAAACGTAAGAAAGGCAGCGATACGGATCCTCGCCGTCGCCCTGGCACTTGTCACCGCGACGATCGTCGTTTCCGCCTATTATTCATCGCGCGTGTACCTCTACAACGGGGAAGACGGCGGAAAACAGGTATTCCGCGTCGGCATGGAACTCAATACGTTCTTTGACATCCTTGATTCCGAGACCCTGGAAGAGAACACGCCGCTCGGCATCCCCTGCACCGATCTTTCCGCCGTGACGGAAAACGACACCTCGCAATACACCGTGGACAACGGCGTCTATACCAACAACGAAACAAAACTTTCGGTCCGTGAGGTTACGGACGGCGGCGAAACGACTTACGAATACGTTTACAACCCCGACGCCGACTGGGGCAGCGCGTCAAACCCGTACATCATCTCCCGGATCAATCACTTACAGAATCTCTACGTTCTTCAGAATATCGGTTACTTCGAGACCGGATACTACGGGACGGACACGGAAAAGGATCTTCCCTTCTTCCTCGTCTCGCAAAACGACGGAACACCCGTCGTGATCGACGGAACGGGGATGAACTTCGAGTACATCGGATCCGAAGCACATCCTTTCGTCGGTTACGTAGGCGGCGCTTTTGATACCACAAAGACCGTTACCGTGAACGGACAGACCTCGACGCAGTCCGTCATTTACAATCTCGTCGCGAACTGCGACGGCACCGCCGTTGACGTCGGTCTTTTCGGGCACGTCGGGTATCGCGGCGACGCAACTACGGCGGAAAACAACGAGTTTGACGGCGTCGCCTCCACCATCCGCGATCTTCTCCTGTACGACGTGCAGATCAAGGTACGGGACAAATCGGGTTGGGAGGCGCTTCTCGACAAGGTCGCGCACCTCTTCTCGTTCTCCGATTACGACGACAGCGCGGCTGACCTGTTTCCGCATGAAACCCACCACGTAGGCATACTAATCGGGCACGCGGATTACGCCACGATCGAATATATCAGCGTTTATTACAGTAACGACGATATTCCCGCCATTGACGTGGATCTGACGCAAAGGTCGAATAACGGCGCATCTGCCAACTTCTATTCCGTCAGCGGCATCATCGGCTACATGACGGCGCTGAACTCCACGCAGGCGGACGGCGTCATCACAATCGACGGAAAAGGGAACGACGACATCGTCATCTCCGGCGGCGGCGCCGGGGCGGGCGGGGGTCTGGAATCCGGCACCGGGCGCGGTTACGTGACGGCGGCGGATCTGTACCGCGGATTCGGGGGAGAATCCGGGTTTGCCGCCTCCGGTAAGATCATGAAAGTCACAAAGGGAACGGGCGACGCGCAGACCGTCGATTATTGTCTTCTCGTCGAACGGCGCGCCGAAACCTTCACCTACACCGATCCCTCCGACAACAGGACACAGAGAACGACAAATATGTGCCTCCCCGACGGCACGCCCGTCAGATACAATGCCGCCGACCGCTCTTACGTCTCGACGATCTCGGAATCCAAAGATTTCCTCGGCAGGACCTCCGCGGAAGAAGAAAGATGGGAACACTACGTGATCTACGACAAGACCGCGCCGAGCGATTCCCTCGCCTATTACTATTACGCGAACGCCTCCTCCGACTCACTCCAATATCTCACTTACGGTACCGACATCACCGAATCTTCCGTGTCGCTGAAATATGCCGCACAGGCAAAAGAAGAGGGAGACGCGGTGACTTATACGCGCCTCTGCACGCAGTATGAACGTGACCGCGTCGGCTCGATGCTGACGGGATGGACGCAGGCGACAGGCCGTTATTACTTCTACGACGGCGTCTTTACCTTTGCCCTTTCCGACGCTTCCGACACGATCGACCCGACGTGGAGCGACGGGACGGCGGATACGATCACCGTCGGTCAGGACAACGACGACGACTGGACGAACGACGAAAGCGGTCTGCCCGACTCCGTCGTCGCGTTTCTGAAACCCGTCACTTCCGCCTCTGATCTCGCCGGAAAGCAGATCTTTATCGCTTTCAAGGACGGGGACGGCTATCATATCGTTACGCTCGCCAAAAACAGTAACTATAACAAAGGCGAACAGGACAACGCGGTCACGACCGACCAGACCTATCTCTCTTTGGCGGATGACGATCTTTTGTCCGCGATAGGCGCGTCTCTCGAGAACGGAACGCTCGCGTTTGAGCCCGCCGGGACCGCGACGCTCGACACTCTTTCGGCGGACTGGAACGCCGGAAACATTCAGGTCCTCAACCTCGGTTCCGTCAGCGGTTCCGCGATGACGCTCGCCGAACTGAAAAACACCTACCAGGTGCGCGTGACACAGCAGAATGTGGAAGAAGACAACAACACCTACGAAGACGACGGCGTGACCGTCGTCTCGGATACGCTGAAAAATAACGCCAAAACCAATACGACGAAGACATATTTCCCGATCGGCAGCGTTTCCAAACTGATGACGAGCGAAGATTACGGCTCTTCTTTCCTCTTCTTCACGCTGACGGGCTCCGCGACGGTGAACCCCGCCGACATTCTGAACGTCAACAACACCTATTACGAAGACACGGGCGATAAGATCACCGGCGTCGCCACGAATCCTCTCAGCACGAGAATCCAGATCGGAAAAGCGATCTCGCAGCAGGAAAACAAAATATTTGACGGTTACTGGCATTGGGAAAAGAAAATAGAAAACCCCTCGTTCCTGGTATTCGTCACTTATTACAGATACAGATTTGTCAGGCAGACGATCGCCGCGGACGGAACGGTCTCGTATTCGACTGTCTATAATTCCGACTGGGTCGAAAGCCCGGAACCAACCGCCTTTTTCAACAATTCTTCAACTGTCACGGCAGGAAACAAAAGCTGGACCGTATATACGGCACAGGGCTATACGGGGCGAATGTACGCCGACAACACAATCACCAATTATCTCAAGGAAGGATATCTCGGAGATACGCCGAACGGGCAGACCGGTTCTATGAAAAAAGAGAGCGAAGTTCAGAGCGATTGTCTGGCTTCCTACACCGCGACGTACCATTATATCGTCAAGACGACCAAAGGAAACACGGTCAGTTATACCTTCGACGGCACGACGACGGCGTGCACCTTCGGCGGCGCAACGGGAAAGAAAACGACGTCGATCTACGGCTACGGCCTTTACAGCACCGATTACGCGTACAATAAAGACTACGATCTTTATTCCTGCACCGTGGGCGGGGTAACTTACTCGCAGTGCATCATGATCACCCGCGAGGCGATCGACGGTATCCTTTTACAGACCATGACGGGGGACGGGGTGAAGTTTTCCTGGATGAAAGCCGACCTCTCCCTCTCGCAGGGTGCCTTTTCCATCGGCGTGGACAACGACGGCAACGAGACGGGGATCACCTTTATCAAAAACGTGAATATAGGCGGCACCGATTACGCCATTTGCGAATGTAACGGCATCGTCGGTATCCGTATCGCCAACTTTGACATCGACGGCTATATGACCGCTTTCACCAAGCCCGGCAGCGAAACGACGTACCGCCTCAACGATACGACGGATCTGACGAACGCACCGATGTTGCTCCCCGGCACGTACCCGCTCGCCAACGGCACACAAACCAAAAACTATCAGCTCTATATCGGCGGTGAAAACGGCAACCGATATCTCGGTATCAAGTTCATCAAGGTCGAGACCGACGATTCCCAGCACACGTACCGGTTCTGGCACGAAAATCCCGACGACGCAAACGATCCTTACGTGCTCGATATCCTGCGCCGCACGTACGTAGGCGGTACCGCGAGATACGGTATCATCTGCGCGACGGACAGTTACGCGTCCGATACCTCCAACTTCCATTACACCATCGGCGGATGGACGCTTGCCGCCTGCCGTAACGTCAACTTCAACCACGACTGTACCGTCATCTTCAACGAAGACGGCACGGCGTACTTACAGTTAACCGTCGGCGGCGAAACGCGATATCTGACCTACGATTCCGGTCTTGAAAAATTCAATTCCGGCTCGGCACAATCCGAAAACGCCAAGGTTTATCTCTTTGCTTTGCAAGGTACCCGCGAATGCAGTCTCGGCGACCGCATCGTACCCGTCGCCGGCACGGAAGTGGCAAGTTACAGCGCGGATCGCTACGTGCTCTGGCCGGATAACGCTTATCTTTCGACCGACGGATCGACCGCCGCGTACAATCCCGCGAACAACTATATGGCGGATACCTCCTATTCCGTCAAGAGTATCTCCGCTCTCGGCTGGAGAAACCGCAGCGGCAACACGCTCTCCTACTCCGACCTCGATTACGTCTTCTCCCTCGGACAGGGCATCTCGCAAGTCAATATGCTGGAACTCTGGGGAGGCAATACCGGTACGCTCCTCGGCGCCGATAACTACGTAAAAGCCCCGATCGGCACGACCGGCGAGGAAGCGTATATCCCGACGGGTTGCGTCGCTTTCCGTATCAACGAATCCGGAAGCAACAAGATCCGCGTCATCGTCGCCGTCCCGGTCTCGTCGTTCTGTTACGGATCCGCCGGAAACGATCTCGACTACACGAAAGACTACTCGTTCTGTATGTGGAAAGTGGACGAAACCCCCTCCACAACCCTCTCAACCTACTCATTCTCCGCCGATAACTGCTATGCGGCGTTCGAACTGCCGCGCTCGGAAACCTACGATCCGCAGGGATCAATCGCCGACAGTTATTACGTTTCCGGCAACGTCAAAAAGTATATCAACGTGACGATGTACGGTAAAACCTACCGCGCTTACCTCAACGGCGATCAGGTCCTTGTCGCTTACGAATTCGACGCGAACGAAGAAGGAACTTACCTGCTCGGCAGCACCAAGGCGTGCCGCATCGTTTACTTCTCCGCGGACGCTACCGCTTCCGGCGGAAACGACGGCGTCGTCACCAGCAAAAAACTCGGCACGATCGACTTCGTTTACGATAACGGCGATTACACCGTGGCGAGCGACGGCACCGTGACGGGGGACGCGGGTGATAAGATCCTGACCGTGCGGGATATCGACCTCGAAGCGCCGGAAGATCACAGCGCACATTATTACGCCTCTCTCGATCTTCTCTATACCGACAATTTCGCCAAAGTCACGACCGACGCGGACGCGGTAAACGGCTTCCCGAACGTCAACGATTTTCTGATTTTCGTGCGCCGCGTATCCACCCATACGTCGAACGATTCGACGATCGTCTGGCAGTCCCGCGGTCATGACGGCGAAGGCGACGCTTCGTACATCCGCTTTGAACCTTACGCCAACGAGGAAACGTCCGACGCGCTCGTCAGAAAAGCCGGGGACGCATCCTCGGACGAATAATGCCCGAAGCGGCGTTTACGTCCTTTTTCGGCGTATCGCATGGGCGCGAAAGATCGCGCGTCTCTGCCCGCGAAAAAACGAAGAAATCCGCAAGTAAAAATTGAAAGGGGGTAACCCATGAAAGTCATACGCAAAGAAAAAAGGATCTTCACCTTTCCGACGGTCTGTCTGCTCATCGCGGTCATGATCCTGTCGTGTACGGCGACTTACGCCTGGTACGCGGTGAATAAAAAGGTCGAAGAAGACACGTTCGGCGTGTCCGTCAAGGTTACCCCGAACCTCATCATTTCCAACTCCGAGGGCGAAATCGCGACGCTGACGGCGTCAAGGACGACGACCTTTACGGACGCCGATGCCGCGACAAGGAAGTACACCCCCGCGACGCATTACGACGGCGGCGAAGCACTCGACGGACTGTACTGCCTCGACAATAACGACACGGTCAGCCGCGAAACCGGGTTTTCCGACACGGCGTCCCTCGTCGAACTGCCGTCGGACGAGAAATATTATTACCGCGAATGTGCGGTTTACGTCGCGGCGACCGACGTCGCCATCGAAAACGCCGGACTTTCGATCACTCTGCAAATCTCCGGAAAAGACGCCGCAGACCTCTACTCCTACCGGGCGGGATCCGTCGATTTTTATCTCAACGATTACACGGAGGCGAATTTCAAAGGAACGCTGAATCTGGCAGGACTCGACGCGAAAGTCAACGACGGTTCGACCGAAAAGACGTCCCTTTTCATCTCCGTGCCGGGAGATCTCGTCCCGCAGAATACCGACGGCTGTATCGTTCTGCTGATGCGATTCTATTTTGACGGCGCGCTCAAGTTTTACGACGAAGAATTGGGAAAATACCGCGCGTTCGTCAACACCGACACCGTCAGCGCCGAGGAGATCCGCTTTGACGTTCTGATCTCCGACACACAGGTCCCGCAGTCGTAATGTTCGTTATCACTTAAAAGCAGGCAGGGAAAACGCAAATTGCGTTTTCCCTGCCCTTTTTATCGTTTGAGAAAGCGTGGGAGTTTTTTCAGAAAAGAGAATCGCTTCCGTAATACATATCACGCTTATCTTCCTCTGAAAGATCGTCGATATCTTTTCCGTTTTTCATCTCCGTCCAGGCGCGGTTCGGCACCGGAGGGTCGGATACGGGGTCGCCGACCGTGGGAAGATCGTCGGTTTTTGCCGGCTCGTGTCTTTCGTTCTGCGCCGTGTAAGGCGCGTAGGAATCGGTGAAGGAATCGCCGTCGGCGGGAAGATCGTAAAGATCGAGCGCCTCGCGTTTATCGTTTTTCACGCTGCCGGGTGCGTAGGGATCGGTGACGGGATCGCCGGCATACGGCAAGTCACCGTAAAGTTCATCGGAAAATCTGTCGTCGTTTTTGCCCGAATAAGGCATATAAGGATAGTTATTTTGCATGATTCATACCTCCTTGCGGATAGTATGAACCAAAGCGGGATTTCTATACGTTATTTTCCTTTTTTCGACCGCGTGGCAGGGTTTTCAGGAGAAAACGACGTCAAGAGTCATCATCAGGCAAAAGCCGACGCTGAAAAAAAGACTGCCGAGTGGCGCATTTTCCTTTCCCATATCGGGGAGAAGCTCGCCGGTCACGGCGTCGGTCATGGCGCCGGCGGCAAAACCGAGACAATAAGGAAGCAGCACCGCGATCCGTCGGGCGGTAAAAAGCGTCAAAAGCGCGGCGATCGGCTCGACGATCCCGGACAGCATCCCGAGAAGAAAGGCACGGTGCTTCGTCTGCCCGTCGGCGTATAGGGGAAGAGAGATGATGGCGCCCTCCGGGAAATTCTGGATCGCTATCCCGACGGCGAGCGCCATCGGCTCGGCAAAGGACTCATATCCCGCCGCGATCGCGCCGGCGAAGGCAACGCCGACCGCCATGCCCTCGGGGACGTTGTGGAGGACGATGGATAACCCCGCGGTGGATAAAACAGGGGTTTTCTTTGTTTGCTTCGGGCGTTTCTTTGCGTTCAGCGCCTTCCCGATCCACCGAAGAAAAGCGACACCGACGAAAAAACCGCAAAGAACCGGCAACGGCTCCGGCAATCTCGTTACCGTGCTTTCAAGCGCCGGGAGAATGAGACTGAAAACCGATGCGGCGCTCATCACACCGGAAGCCGTCCCGTAAAGAGCGACACGGCAGCGATCCGAAATATGCCGTCCTCCGAAATATACCGTCAATGCGCCGATCGTCGTTCCGAGAAACGGCAAAAGAATACCGGACGCAAGCATGGAATCTATCATAATATCCTTAAAATGTCAATAATTATTTGCATTTTTTGTTATTTTCGTTATTATCGGGCGATCGTCTTTTCATCACACGGACAAAAACGACGATCCGCTCTCTTCACAGTATATGACCTGAAATATATATTGCGTTCGCCGGCTTAAAGTTAGCAGACGGCATTTTTCATCAAAACTCTTGCATTCTTATAAAAACGCGTGTATAATAGAAAAAGAAAGACAGAGGCAGAACGATGCAGAAATACGGATACGTAAAAGACAATCTCGACGCCGTCAGAGAAGATCTCGAAACTCTCGCGGCAAGATTCGGGCGCACCCCCGCCACTCTCGTCGCCGTCACCAAGAGCGCGACGGACGAGGAAGTGCTTGCTCTCGCGGCACTCGGCGTCGGCGATATGGCGGAAAACCGTCCGCAGATGCTGACGGCGCGGCAGGATCTCCTCGCCGCGAACGGCTTTACGCCCCGTATGCACGAGATCGGCAATCTGCAGACCAACAAAGTCAAGTCCATTCTGACGAGGACGGCTCTGATCCATTCGCTCGGCTCCGACAATCTCGCCGAAGAGATCGAGCGGCAGGCGGAAAAGCAAGGGATCACAGTCCCCGTTCTCATCGAGATCAACAGCGGCTGCGAAGAAAACAAAGGCGGGATCTATCCCGTGGATGCCAAAGCGTTTGCCGCCTGGATCAAAGATTTCGGACATCTTTCTTTGCGCGGCGTGATGACCATGGCACCCGCCGTCTCCGATCCGGAGGAGGAACGCCCCTATTTCACCCTGACACGGCGTTTGTTTGAGGAGATCGGCGAGACTGTCGGCTATGACACCGACGCCCCGATCCTTTCCATGGGTATGAGCGACAGTTACCGCGTGGCGATCGAGGAGGGATCCACTCTCGTGCGTATCGGCAGGCGGCTATTCAAGAATGAAAAAGGAGAATGATCATGTTTGACAAGTGGATGAAAGACTACGGACGTGCTTTCAAAAAAGAGGACGATATCAAGTTTAAGGTCGAAGAGACGGGGGACGCGGTGCCGAAAGAGCCCGTTGTCGAGGAACCGATCGTCAAAACCGAGGTTCGCTCCGACATGGTCGGCGGCGCTATGAAACTCAAGATGCTCCACCCCACCAAATACGAGGACGTGAGCATGATCGCCGATTATTTCCTCGACGGTTACACCGTCGTTCTGAACATCGCCGGAATGGAGCCCGCCACGCTTCGCCGTATGTACGATTTCCTCAACGGCGTCACCTACTCCAAAGACGGCGTCATCAACCGTGTGGATGACACCGACACCTTTATTCTGACACCGAGCGACGTTGACGTCTCCGGCGAGAAGAAAAACTGATACATTCCGGGACTGACGGGTGATTCCGCTGTCAGTCCCGTTTATTTAAGAGGTATTCCTTGACGCTACTTTACGTATTTTGCAAAGCGATATATCTCGTGATCTTCGTCGCGACGGAAATGATGTTTCTGCGGGCGATCCTCTCGTTTTTTACCGCCGCCGACGACAGCCGTCTTTTACAGTTTCTTATGATCATGACAGAGCCGTTCATCGTTCCGACCCGTGCCCTTCTTTCGCTCTTCGGCGTCGAGGACGACGGGCCTTTCGATATCGGTTTTTTCGTGACGTACATGATCCTCGTGTTAGCGGGATCGCTATTACCAACGATTTGAGGATACTATGAAAATCAAAAAACTCACCCTCTCACAATATCTGACGTATATCGGCATCATTCTACTCGGCATCGTCCTCGATCAGGGGACAAAGCATCTTGCTCTCCGCTATCTGGAGCCGGTCGGCACGTTTCCGATCATCAAAGATGCCCTGCACCTCACCTATTGCGAAAATCCGGGCGCCGCATTCGGTATGCTTGAAAACAATCGTGCGGTATTCATCGTCATTTCCTTCGTGATGCTTGCCGTTCTGATCCCCTATCTCTTTTTGGGACTGACGGACAGCAAACTCTCCGCCGTTTCGGTCGCCATGATCATTTCCGGCGGGATCGGAAATATGATCGACCGTCTTTCCGCGCGCGGAACGGTGATCGACTTCATTGATTTCCGGCTGATCCATTTCGCCGTTTTCAACGGCGCGGATTCCTTCGTTTGCGTCGGTTCGGCGCTTCTCGTTCTCGCTCTCTTACGGGAGATAAAAGAAGAAAAAAAGGAAAATGATCAAAAGAAATCCGAGGATCAAAAACTCGCCGCGTCCCCCGAGAAGTCCGGGGACGGGGAGGATATTTCCGCATGACGGCGATCGTATCGGCGTCCGATGCCGGAAAGCGGCTTGACGTCTTCGTCGCCGAATCCGCGGACGTATCGCGCACCGCCGCCTCCCGTCTGATTGAGGACGGGCTTGTGACCGTCGGCGGCATCGTTCTCCCGAAACGCTATGCCGTCAGGGAGAAAGACGAGGTCGAGATCGACGAGCCGTCGCTCTTTCCGATGACGGACGTCACGCCGGAGAACATTTCCCTCGACATCGTCTATGAAGACGCGGATATCGTCGTGATCAATAAACCGTCGGGCATGGTCGTCCATCCCGCGCCCGGGAACATGACGGGGACGCTCGTCCACGCGCTGCTCTGGCATTGCGGGAATTCCCTGTCGGGGATCGGCGGCGTTCTGCGTCCCGGGATCGTCCACCGTATCGACAAGGATACGAGCGGACTGCTCGTCGTTGCCAAGAACGACAAAGCGCACGCCGCGCTGGCGGCGCAACTGTCGGGGCATCATATCGAAAGAGAATATCACGCCCTTGTCACGGGGCATCTCAATGAGCAGGACGGCACCGTTGACGCGCCGATCGGGCGGCATCCCGTTGACCGAAAGAAAATGGCGGTCATCAGCGACGGGATCCACGCGTCCCGTCCCGCGATCACGCATTATCACGTGCTGGAAGAAGAAAAAGGCGCCTCTTACGTTCGACTGCTTCTCGAAACCGGAAGAACACACCAGATCCGCGTGCACATGGCGTATCTCGGGCATCCGCTCCTCGGCGACACCACCTACGGCGGCGGAAAAACGCCGTTTGAAAAACGCCACGCGTCGCTTCTCGACGGGCAAATGCTCCACGCAAAGCGGCTTTCGTTCACGCATCCGACGACCGGCGAGCCGGTCTCCTTTACCTGTCCTCTCCCCGACAATTTTGAGAAAATGCTCGCGCTTCTCCGCGCGGAGAGCGATTGAAGCCCCGAGCGCACGGCATATCTCGGGCATCCGCTCCTCGGCGACACCACCTGTGGCGGCGGAAAAACACCGTTTGAAAAACGCCACGCGTCGTTCCCCGACGGGCAAATGCTCCACGCAAAGCGGCTTTCGTTCACGCATCCGACGACCGGTGAGCCGGTCTCCTTTACCTGTCCTCTCCCCGACAATTTTGAGAAAATGCTCGCACTTCTCCGCGCGGAGAGCAAATAGACCCGCGATTCTTTCAAATCAAATATATCAGAAATCCCACCGCGTCCCTGCTTTTCAGATACGGGCTTGACTTGCGCGCCGTTTTGTGCTATGATATTCGGCGGAAACGACCTGCACACCTACGATCTTTCGCCCGGTGCTTCGCCCGGCACTACGTCCATTGCTTTGCCCGGCGCTCTTCACCGTTCCGCCCCGCGCTTTTTCACAATTTCATACGGAGGGATATCGAAGCGGTCATAACGAGGCGGTCTTGAAAACCGTTTGACAGCAATGTCACAAGGGTTCGAATCCCTTTCCCTCCGCCAATAAAAACCTAAAACAAACTTTTGCGGTTTGGTTTAGGTTTTTCTTTTTTAGCGTCGATTCGGGATTCGTGCGGGCACCCCACAGTGTTCCGACGGAACATAACCCTTGTTTGGCTAACGCTTCACTTATGCGAACTAGTTCGCATGTTTCGCTTTTCCGTCGCTTCGCTCCTTACGAATCCCTTTCCCTCCGCCAAGTGAGAACCAGTTGAACACTCAGTTTGACTGGTTCTTTTCTTATCAAAAAACGGATGCAACCCAGCATTGTTACTGGATTTGCACCCGTTATTTTTAGCCTTTCGCCTTCGTCCATCGTTCCACAGTTCTCGGCAAAGTCAAGGTCGTAAAATAAACTAACATTTTCTCCAGCATTTTTCTTTCAAAAAAGTCCTGATTTCGCCTTGATCTTTATCCTCATAATAGGCGACAAGCCGTTTTTTGAATTCACTGACGCTGTTTTCGGGAATGACCAGAAGTCCAAGCCCGTTTCGGATCATATATACTTTTCCGCCCTTACGGTCTTGACTTCAATGCTGCCGTCAAAAGGAATGGCGCGGATTTTCGCCTGCCATTCCGCTTTCTCGGCTAAAAGACTTTGTATTCTGTCAAAAGCGTTCATTCGCACTCTCCTTGTTAGGGTGAATATTTGTTTAATAGTCTAACAAAAATCACCCTAATTGGCAAGTCCGTTTTTTCATAAATCGGTTGTTTTCGGGAGAAAATGGCATTCGCGCGATAACGTTATTTCGCGCACGTGTTCCGATCAAAAGCGGGAACGCGGAAGGCGCGTCAGATTTTCGCTTTTTTCGGGTTATTCCGGCTCGACGTTTCTTGCTTTTCGACGGGATCGCTTTCGATCAGCGGTTCTTTTTCGTCGGTTTTTTCAAGATCCGTGCCTTTCGAGAGATCCTCGACCAACTGTTCGTCCATGTGCTGTTCCTTTTCGGTACGGACGTTGATCTTCTGATATTCGATCGGCGTGGCGCCGAATCCCGGATTCGTCGGCGTCGGTTCCGGGGATTTCTCCTGCGTCAGCGCGGTTTTGATTTCCTTTTTCGTCACGCCGTTTGAGAGCAGTGCTTCCTTGTCGTCCCGGATCTGCTTGCGAAGCTCGTACGCTTCGTTATGAACGAACGGCAGATAGCCGGCGATGCGGGAAAGCAGCGGGAGTTCGTCGTAGGTTTGCTGTCTCGTTCTCACGGCGCTGAGGGATAACGTTTTCACCGCTTCGTTGAATTTGCCCTCGCCGCTCATTTCCACGATCTGACTCACGGTCGGCTGTGCGGTCATTTTCTCCAGCGCCGCTTTGTAATTTTGGAATTGCGGTTTTTCCGCTTCTTCGGGGCGGACTTTCACGATGCGATCGGACAGGGACGTGATGGATTTGATCATCTTCGCGATGGGCGCAAAGCCGTTCGTGTAACAGGTCTTCATATAATCACGGTACATCGCCGTGGTTTTTTCGGTAAGTTTTTCATAATCCAAATCGCCGCTTCTGATCTTTTCATCGGTGTTCAGCGTCGGCGCGGTCTGTGCCTTGACGGGGTCGTATTTGAAGAGCGGGTTTGCCGACAACTCGCGCAACGGCTTGTTTTCGTCAAACAGGAGCATATTCTGCACGGTCTCGTCGGCGTTCACGGAGAGCGGGCTGACCGAAACCGCGCCTATCATCTTATTGAAATAATAATCCGAACCGACGTTTCTCACGCCCAGATTGTGTTCCGCCATTTTCGGATCACCCTCCATGCTGCGGAAACCCTCGCAGGCGCGCATACAAAGGACGGCAATGCCGCGGTCACCCATGTCGTTGACCCCCGCCGTCGGATGCTTGAGATAAAACAGTTTTTCGCCGGGCGTGCATCCCACGGTCGCTTTTTCCGGATCGTAGCGCTTGATCATTTCGGTTCGCGCCTGATTGAGATAACGGTTCGGCTCTTTGAGATAGTCGTCGATGCTGACGCCGAGGATCTTACAGATCTTCAAAGAACAGTAAAGAGACGCCACGCAGGTCACGTCGCGGTTGCGGCTGCGGTAATCCGCCGGCATGGTACCCGTCCGCGCCACGTCGAGGTTGTCCACGTAATTGAGTTCCCCGGTCTTGAAGTCGTTTTTGGCGATGTCCAGCATTTCATCGGTGATTTTTCTGACACGGTCGTACTCTTTCGTCAGACGGGGCAGATCCCGGATCCTCCCCTCCGCCAGCGCCTTGTCGATCTCTTTTGTCACTTTGAACACGGCGGCACAGCCGTACACTTTGGTTTCCTCTTCACCTATGCAAAGATTTTCGTTGTTGATGGTGTCGAGTTCGTCCAGCGAGTGCATGATCTTGCTCATGGAGCTGCGCGTTTTTTCGGAAAATTCAAATTCTTTGGAAGACAGTTCTTCAAACTCGTCATTTTTTCCGGGCGCGACTTCCGTACCGGTCATACCGGGCGCGATAATGTTCTTTTCCTCCGGATGCGCCTCGTTGTACGAACGGGTGATAATCTTGTTTTCGTCTTTGACAAGATCCATCATGTGCGCGTTGCGGCTCTCCAGGAAGGAGCCGTAAGTACGCGTTGTATAACGCACGTTTTTCTCGATATAATCCAGCGCGTCGTTTTCTTCTTTGCTCAGATTTTCCCGGGAAGCGGGAAAATGTTCAAATCCCACCGGCACCGTGCGCTCGCTCTCCGGCAGATCCTGCGTCGGAACGAAATTTTCAAATTCCTGCACGACGCTGTCGTTCAGTTCTTTTTCGCCTTTGATGAGGTCCGAAAAAACCTTGCTGCCCGTCGCCAAATAATCGGTCGGGATAGCACCGAAAAAATTGATTTTTTCATACTGCGCGTATTCCTCCGGCGTCATGCGCGCTTTCGCAAATTCATTGAGCGTTCTGACGGAATCCTCAAGCGCCTCAAAATCCGAGCCGGAACGTGTCAGGCGGTTGAGAGAATTCTGCTCTTCCTGAGTCAGTCTGCCGTTGCTCAAAGTTTTTTTGATAAAATCGTTGCAGGAGTCGAACTTCGCGGAATATACGTTCTCTTTTTGCGCATCCGGCAAAGTCTTGATCGCCCTTTCAAAAAGCGCCTTTCCGTCCGTCCGCGCCCCGACGATTTTCCGCAAATGAATCAGCCGTTCCTTTGCCCGCTCGTGGGTATCAAAAGCCGTAATGCCCTCGACGCCCGTGGCGGTTTTCAGGACTTTTTTGGAATCCTGATATTCCTTTATGACTTGCATATACAGTTGCTCAAAACTCATAAAAATGGCCTTTCCGATCGTGATTGTTCATTACTTACAGTATAGCACGCTCCCGTGCAAAATGCAAGTTTTTCATGATCTGCCGATAGCGGAATCCATCCGTGAACGAAAGACCCCTTTCCGTGACTCCGGCGTGCTTCCCGCTGCGTGAAGCAAAGCGATTTTTTCACTTCGTCAAGGTCTCGTTCATCGCCCGCCGAAAAGAAATTGCGGAAAGAATCGAAAAAGTCAAGAATGGGTGTTGACTTTTTTCGCATCTTGTGATAGAATAATCACGCGAAAGCAACGGCTCGTTGGTCAAGCGGCTAAGACACGGCCCTCTCAAGGCTGAAACGGCAGTTCGATTCTGCCACGAGTCACCAAATAAGACAAATCCGAACTACTTTATCACAGATAAGGTGTTCGGATTTGTTTTTTGTCTTTGGCAATACGTTTGATAAATCGAAAGAGCGAGGGTCACGCCCCGCTCTTTTTTGCGTATATATTGACTGTTTCTGTTGCTTGTTCCCGTTGCTTTTCCCACTCATCGAACTCTCTTTTTCCTTCCTCGCTTTCAAAGAATGCGAGAATATTCGGGAGCAATGCTTTGGCAAGATCGCGGATCACGTTATCGGGAATATTACATTCGCCGTGTGTATCGGCAAGGATTTTTCGCAAGACTTCTATGATTTTCCCGAGACAAGTGGTTTTATTTATATCGATCGTTGAATTTCCTTTTTCAAATTGCAACGCTATTTCTTTTTCAAGTGCGCGTTGGTTTTCAAAATACTTTTTCCATTCAACGCGCTCTTCTGGAAATCCTGCGATACCGGAAGTGTCGGAAAGAAGCGCTTTGATTTGCTCTGTTATTGATAATTTTTCCATAATACTCTTTGCTCCTTTTGATCTTTGCCTTTGAACTTTTGGGGACAATCCGTATGCCTGACCCACCGAAAAAGTCCGATGGCACGGGGCTTTTTGAGATTTTTGACACACGAAATCCGTATAAAAATCGCTCACTGACCCACAAATCCGTATGATCCCATATCGGCGAAAAAGCGAGCAATTGCTGTCAAAAGCAGAGAAAAACGGAGGGCTCTGCCCGCCGAAGTAGGTTGGACGGGCGCAACATACGCACGCCCTTTCTCCCGCTTCACTTTCGACCGTGAAAATCGGCTTGTTTTTTTGCTTACTCCTATCCTCTGAAAAAAGCGATACAGCGATACAAAAAACGTTGTAACGCTTGTAACGCTAAAAAATCATAAGAGAGGAAAAACATTTCAAAGGGTGCGGTTCACCGCATCATTTCGGTGCGTGGCTTCCCACGCACTCTGCTCGCCTTCTAAAAACAGATGTGAAAACGGATAGCCGTTTTCGATGACAGGGACGCAAGTGACGGTGCTTTTCGGCGCGGTGTTTTCATCGTCACTTGCGTCACTATGTTTATTTTTCTTTTCGTTTATTTTTTGATCCGTTTCTGAATGTCTTCCACCGACGGCAGTTGCTCGGCGAGGTTTGCGGGCAAGTTGCCGGTGATCTGATATTCGCTGACGCCGATCGGCTTGCTCATATCTTTCAGCGAATATTCCGCGACGAGGTTGTTCTTGCTTTTGCAGAGGAGCAGCCCGATCGTCGGATTGTCGCTGTCCTTTTTGAGGATTCCGTCAACAGCGGAAAGATAGAAATTAAGTTGCCCTGCGTATTCCGGCTTGAACTCTCCGGTCTTTAGTTCTATCACCACATAAGAGCGCAGATTCAAATTGTAGAACAAGAGGTCGATATAGAAATCGTCGCCGCCGACGTTCAGATGATACTGATGCCCGACGAACGCGAAACCGGTGCCGAGTTCCAAGAGAAGCGCGGTCACGTCCTTGACAAGCGC
>JAZLLY010000021.1:0-24599 GCA_045598385.1 Eubacteriales bacterium
TTCTTTGCCTTTGACGAGGACGACGGACGCTTTCACGACCTGTCCGCGCACCTCGTCGGGCGCGGCGGAAACGCCGCATTCGAGGACGTACGGAAGTTCCATGATGACGCTCTCGATCTCGAAAGGACCGATGCGGTAGCCGGACGACTTGATGACGTCGTCGGCGCGTCCGACGTACCAGAAATAGCCGTCCTCATCGCGCCACGCGGTGTCGCCGGTGTGATAATAGCCGTCGTGCCACGCCTCTTTCGTGAGGGCTTCGTTGTTGTAATAGCCGGCGAAGAGTCCGACCGGCTTTTTGTCCCCGGTGCGGATGACGATCTCACCCGTCGTGCCGACCGGCACGGGGTTTCCGTCGGGATCGAGAAGATCCACGTCGAAGAGGGGACTCGGCCGTCCCATCGAACCGATCTTGTGCACGTCGCCGACAAGATCGCCGATCACCATCGTCGTCTCGGTCTGTCCGAAGCCCTCCATGATCTGGACGCCGGTCGCTTTTTCAAACTGGCGGTAAACCTCGGGGTTCAAAGCTTCGCCCGCCGTGGTCATACGGCGGATCGAGGAGAGGTCGTATTTGCTGATATCTTCCTTGACCATCATCCGCAGCATCGTGGGCGGTGCGCAGAACGTCGTGATCTTATATTTGGCAAAGAGCGGCAAAATCTTCGCGGCGTCGAAGCGGTCGAAGTCGTAAGTGAAGACCGTGCCCTCCGAGAGCCACTGTCCGTAGAGTTTGCCCCAAAGCGCCTTGCCCCAGCCGGTGTCGGAGATCGTGAAGTGCAGTCCGCCCTCCTCGACGCCGTGCCAGTAATGCGCGGTGATGTAGTGAGCGAGGGGATACTGATAGGTATGGGCGGCGATCTTCGGGTAGCCCGTCGTGCCGGAGGTGAAGAACATGAGCATGAGATCTTCGCCGCAGGGGGTATTTTCGGTGCGGTAAAAATGCGTACTGTAAAGCCCGTATTCCTCGTCGAAATCGTGCCAGCCGTCGCGCTTTCCGCCGACAAGGATCTTGTTTTTCAGCGTTTTGGTCTTATTTTCCGCCATTTCCACCTGGCGGGCGACGTCGCCGTCGGCGGTGCAGAGGATCGCCGAAACGCCTGCCGCCTCGAAGCGGTACTCGAAATCGTGGGAAAGCAGCTGTGCCGTCGCGGGAATGGCAACGGCGCCGAGTTTGTGAAGTCCGAGGATCGCGAACCAGAACTGATAATGCCGTTTCAGCACGAGCATCACGCGGTCGCCGCGCTTGATGCCGAGGGCTTTGAAATAGTTGGCGCACTGTGCCGAAGCGCGTTTCATATCCCCGAACGTGAAGCGGCGCTCCACCCCGTCGTTCGAGAGATGGATCATCGCGGTCTTGTCGGGCTCGCGCTTTGCGATCGCGTCCACGACATCAAAGGCAAAATTGAAATGCTCGGGATCCTTGAACGCTACGCTCGCGGGACGTCCCGACTCGTCTTTCTTCACGGTGACGAAGCGGTCGCCGACCGTCTTTTTCGAGGCGGTCTCCGTCGGGAAGAACGTTTCTCTGACGGCGGGCTCCATCACGTTTTCGCCGGGAAGCACCACGGCGACGAAAAGGCAATCGGCACCGTCCACGGCGATCATGCCGTGCGGCGTCGAGGAATTATAATAAATGCTGTCGCCCTCGTCGAGGATCTCGATCTTATCGCCGACCTGGACTTTCAGACGTCCTTTGACGACGTAATCGAACTCCTGTCCGGGGTGTTTCGCCAGGTGCAGGGGCGCTGTGAGATTCTTTTCGTCGTACTCGTAACGGACGAAGTACGGCTCGGCGATCTTCTTGCGGAAGAGGGGCGCGAGGTTGCGGATCTCGATGCCGTCTTCTTTCGCCGTCTGCTGTCCCTCTCCTCGGCGCGTGACCGTGTAGGAAGACAGATGCGCCGACTGTCCTTCGAGCAGATCGGTGATCCCGATGCCGAAGACCCGCGCACACTTATGCAGAAACGAGAAAGGAAAATCCGTCTTTCCCGCTTCATAATCGCGGTATTCCGAAAGCGTCACGTCGCAGCGCTCCGCCATCTCGCTTTCGCTAAGGCCGATGACCTCGCGCATATCCCGGATACGTCCCGCGACTTCGTTTAATTTTTCCGATGAACTCTGTGCCATTTCGTCCTCTTTCCCTTGAGGGGATATAAAAATACCCGCCTCAAAAAAATCTTTTTTGAGACGGGTGAAACTCATCCGCGGTACCACTCAAATTGCGGCAAAAGCCGCCACTCTTGAAGTCTGTCAACTTCTATGCACTAACGCGGCAATCACGGAAAACGGTACTGTCTTTCGGGTTCCCGCTTTCGGCTCCGAAGGGATGTACCTTTTCTTTTCCTGCCGGTTTACACCAACCACCGGCTCTCTGCCAAGGATCGGGAAAAGGCGGTCTTCATCACTGCCTTTATTTTCAATTGTATCTTCATTATAATCATAGTCCGTTTTAGTGTCAATCTTTTTTTGAAAAAACGGCGTTTTGACAAAAAGAAACAATTTTTGCGGGTTGTTTTTGTTTATGTTGCACAATAGCAAATGCCATTTATCGTAATTCATGTCAGCCGAGGCAAAAGCGCCTCGGCTCTCTTTATTTTTGGGGGATCTCACCGCACACTTTTTTTCTTCCGGCACGATTTGCCGCCAAGGTGTTGACACGGCGCCGCCGTTCGCCTATAATATTTTCTCGGAACAATACGTTTTTACGAGGCAATTTTATGGAACTTTTACTTTCTCTGTCCGTCGCTCTGCTCGTGGGGCTCTGGCTCTCCCGTCTGACGAAAGTCGGGAACCTGCCCGCCGTCACCGCGTATCTCGTCGCGGGGATCCTCATCGGTCCTTACGTGCTCGGCAGACTCGGCATTTCCGGGCTCGGCTTCGTCTCCAAAGCCGAAGTGGACGCGGTGTCCCTCATCTGTGACGTCGCGCTCGGCTTCATCGCCATCGCGATGGGCAACGAATTCCGCCTTACCGAACTGAAAAAGATCGGTAAGCAGGCGACCGTCATCGCCATTTTCCAGGCGGTCACGGCGACGGTCTTCGTGGACGCGGCGCTCATCGGACTCCACTTCATCATGCCGGACAAACTGCCCCTCTCCGCCGCCATCACTCTCGGTGCCATCGCGACGGCAACGGCGCCTGCCGCGACGCTCATGGTCGTCAAGCAGTACAAGGCGGAGGGTCCGCTCACCAAGATCCTGCTCCCGATCGTCGCCCTCGACGACGTCGTGGGACTGATCATTTTCGCCGTTTCTTTCGGGATCGCCAAGGCGCTCGAAACCGGTTCGGTCAGCGTCGTCTCGATCCTCGTCAATCCCCTGATCGAGATCGTCGCGTCGCTTCTGCTCGGCGCTTTGCTCGGCGTGCTCTTCCACCTGTCCGAGCGGTACTTCCACTCCCGCAGCAAACGTATGAGCATTTCCGTCTGCTTCGTCCTGCTCGCCGTGGCACTCTCGAAACTTCAATTTGAGATCGGCGAAGTCGAGATCGGCTTTTCTTCTCTTCTCGTCTGCATGATGCTCGGCACGGTTTTCTGCAATCTCTGTGACTTCTCCCCCGAACTGATGGAACGGATGGACCGCTGGACCGGTCCCATCATGGTCCTGTTCTTCGTGATCAGCGGTTCCGGACTCGAGCTCAAGGTCTTCGCGGACTGGCACGTCGTGCTGATCGGCGTCGTCTTCATCCTCTTCCGCTCCGCCGGAAAGATCCTCGGCGCCGGGTATTCCGCCGGATTCATGAAATGCGAACCGCAGATCAAAAAATACCTCGGTATCACCCTGCTCCCGCAGGCGGGCGTCTGCCTCGGAATGTCACTCACGGCGTCCGTTCTTCCGAACGGGAGCGGCACCATCATCCGCAACATCGCGCTTTTCGCCGTACTGATCTACGAACTCGTCGGTCCTCTGCTCACGAAGATCGCGCTCCAGAGAGCCGGAGAGATCAAAGAAAAACCCATCCCGAAACGCGTCCGGGACGGGCTCAAACACCTGTAATATCATCCACGCTCCGCGTGGTATATCATCCGAGCAACGCTCGGCATATCTCTCATCCGTTTTCTTTTTTCAGATTCGCGTAAGTCGCCATCAGTTTTTTGACGCTTCCGGAATCAAAGCGGATCTCGTAGAGGATATCGCCGCCGAGTTCTTTCGCGGTGAGGATCTCCCCAGCGCCGAACGTCCCGTGCTCCACCCTGGTGCCGGGCGCCATTTTCACGATACCGTAGCCGGCAGGTCCTGCCGGCTTTTCTTTCGGCTTCGGCGCCGAAAAGAGTTCGACGGGACGGGAGAAAGCGGGATCGCGCACCGGTCTTCTCCCCGACGGCGGGAACGAAGAATAGCCGGAAGCCACACCACGGGGTGGCTCTTTCTTCTGATATTCCCTCTCTAAATACTGCGTTGGGATCTCCTCGCGGACAAAGACCGAAAGAGGATTATACGCCGAGCGTCCGTACAAAAGGCGCTCCTTTGCGTGCGTGATCCACAACTGCTTTTTGGCACGGGTGATGGCGACGTAGGCAAGACGGCGCTCCTCCGGCATTTCCTCCGGCTCGCCGATATTCCGGGCGGAGGGAAAGATCCCGTCTTCCATCCCGGCGAGAAAGACCGTCGGGAACTCAAGACCTTTCGCAGAATGGATGGTCATAAGGACGACGGCATCCGCCGTATCGTCGTATTTATCTACGTCGGCGACCAGTTCGATCTCCTCGAGGAAGCCGGAGAGCGTCGCCTCCGTTCCGGTGTCGGCACACCGTTTTTCATATTCCATAGCGGCGGAGACGAATTCTTCGACCGACAAAATCCGCCCTTCTCCCTCGAAGCCCTCATCCTCCAGCATCCGCCGGTAACCCGACTTCTCAAAGACGGCGGGGATGAGTTCCGACGGCGGGGCGTCCGGAGAAAACGAACGGATGAGATCGCAGAACTCCCCGAGTTTTCCGACGCTCTTTTCGAGCGCTTTGTATTCTCCGGCGCGTTCCATGACTTCAAACATGGAGAGCCCCTCGGCTTTTCCGATCGCCTCGATCGCCTCGACGGTCGCGTCGCCGATCTTTCGCTTCGGGACGTTGATGATACGAGTCAGGCGCATATCGTCCGTGTGAGAGCGGATGAGATACAGATACGCCAGAACGTCGCGGATCTCTTTTCGGTCGGTGAACCGCTGCGCCCCCAGGACGCGGTAGGGAATACCGCTTTTTCCGAACGTGTTTTCCAGCGAGCGCGCCATTTCGTTCACGCGATAGAGGACGGCAAAATCCGAATACCGGGCGCCCTCTCTTCTCGCTTTCTGGATCTGCGAGACGATATATTTTCCCTCGTCGATGCCGTCTTTGGCTTCATAGACGCGGATCTTTTCGCCCTCGCCCTTTTCGCTCCAAAGTTTCTTGCCGTGGCGGTGCTCGTTGTGCCCGATGACGGCGTTCGCGGCTTCGAGGATCGTTTCCGTCGAGCGGTAGTTCTGTTCCAACTTGATGACCGTCGCGTCGGGATAGGTCTTGTCAAAATCGAGAATGTTCTCGACCGTCGCGCCGCGGAATTTGTAAATGCTCTGATCGTCGTCGCCGACGACCATGATATTGCGGTATTTCCCGCCGAGCAGCTCCGTCAGACGGAACTGCGCGTAGTTCGTGTCCTGATACTCGTCCACGCAGACGTAGCGGAACTTGTTCTGATAATAGGAAAGCGCCTCTGTGTCAGTCTCCAGAAGACGCACCGTTTTCACGATGATGTCGTCGAAATCCAGCGCGTTGTAATCCGTCAGTTTCTGCTGATAAAGCGTGTAGATCTTCTGAATATCGCGGGAACGGGGATCGTGCGTGATCTCGTATTCTTCCGGCGGAAGCAGGCGGTCTTTCGCACGGCTGATCTCTGCCGCGACGGCACGCGGCTGTAAGATCTTCGGATCGAGACGTAACTCTTCCATACATTTCACGATCAGACGTTTCACGTCGTCGGTGTCGTAGATCGAAAACCCGGCGTCCACGCCCACTCTGCCGCCGAAGCGGTGGAGAATGCGAAGGCATATCCCGTGAAACGTGCCGGACCAGACCGCCTCCGATACCGAGGGATCGTCAAAGGTTCGGTCGAGACGGTCGCGGATCTCTTTCGCGGCTTTATTCGTAAAGGTGATGGCGAGCATCGCCCACGGGGGGCAGGGCTCGGTGATGAACTGCGGCAACAGTTCTTTCAGTTCTTCCGTCGGCATCGTTTGTGCCGCGTCGGCAAGCGCCGCCACCATGCCGTCGGACACGCCCTCGGGCACCGACTCGTCCATATAGGCGTTTCCGTAACGGATGAGATACGCGATCCGGTTGACGAGGACGGTGGTTTTTCCGCTCCCGGCTCCCGCCAAAATCAAAAGCGGCCCCTTTGCCGTAAAAACGGCGCGGCGCTGCTCGGGATTCAGTTTTTCGGCGTACACCTTGTCGAAGATTTTGCGTTTGACTTCGGTGAAGCGTTTGGTCAGATCAGACATATTTCTCTCACTTTTTGGCTGTTTTTATGGCGGTATGGCAGGCGTTTTTTCATAATTCGTATTATTTACGAAGCGTTTATGCAAAATCAGAAAAACGTGAAAAATCCGCAAAATCGGCGCGGCGCGCCGATTCTCTAAAAATCCTTTTTGGAAAAAAACGAAAAGGAAATGATCTTCGTTGTTTTCCACACGAAAAATGGTGGAAAAGGTGGAAAAGAACGCTTGAAAAACCGCAGGACAAGCGACTTTTCCGGAAATACCGGACGTCTGCCCCCAAGTTTTCCACATTTTGATCGAAAACGGGGCAGAATCCCGAAAATCTCTCTTTTTCCGATATTGGAAAAAAATGGGTTGCTTTTTTGCCCCTCCGAAAAGTGAATACTTTTGGATTCTTATTCGGAAAATTGTGGTTTTTGATTCGTATTTTTTACGAGCAGTCCTTATATTTTTGTCATTTTTGCGACGATTTCCGACAAAAGCACCGCTTGTTGCTCTCCGCTTTCCATACAGCGAAGCTGCGCCTCGTCGGACGCCAATTCACCGTCGCCGAGGATCAGGGTATAGGCGGCGCCGATCTTGTCGGCATACTTCATCTGGGCTTTCAGACTTCTGCCGACGATATCGCACTCCGCGTATTTTCCCGCGCGGCGGACCTCTTCGACGAGCCCGAGCGCCCGCACCTGTGCCCTCTCGCCGAGCGCGGCGATATACAGGAGCGGTTTTTCCGTTTCCACACGGTCAAGACCTTTTTCTTTCATGGCGAGGATGACGCGCGTCAAGCCCATGCCGAAGCCGATGCCCGGCAGGTTCGGTCCCCCGAGCGACTCGACGAGACCGTCGTATCTGCCGCCGCCGCAGACGGTGGACTGGGCGCCGATGCCCTCGGCGATGAACTCAAAAACGGTGTTCGTGTAATAGTCAAGCCCGCGGACGATCGAGGCGTCCACCTCGTAGGGGATCTTCATCGCGTCAAGAGATTCTTTCAGAACGGTAAACTTTCTTTCGCAATCGGGGCAAAGATGGTCGATCGTCTTCGGCGCCTTTTCCGCCAACTCGTGACATTCGGGATTCTTGCAGTCCAGAAGACGGAGGGGGTTTTTCACAAGGCGTTCCTTGCAGGTATCGCAGAGGCACTCGCGGTTTTTCTCAAAGTGCGCGACGAGAGCGTCGCGGTAGCCGGGACGGCAGTTCTTACAGCCGATCGAATTGATATGCAACTTTACGCTGTCAAGTCCGAGCCGGCAAAGCACGGCATAGGCGAGGGCGATGACGGAGGCGTCCGCCGTCGGGCTCTCCGTCCCGAACATTTCGGTGCCGAACTGGAAAAACTCGCGGCTGCGTCCCGCCTGCGGTTTCTCGTGGCGGAAGCAGGAAATGATATAGTAAAACTTCATCGGCATGGTGTCGGAGCATCTGCCGTTTTCAATGATGGCGCGGACGACGGACGCCGTGCCCTCGGGACGCAGAGAAATGGATCTGTCCTCGTCTCTGTCAACAAATGTGTACATTTCCTTTTGCACGACGTCGGTGGTATCGCCGACACCGCGGACGAAAAGTTCTGTATTCTCAAACGTAGGCGTGCGGATCTCGCCGAAACCGTAACGCTCCGCCTCTTCTCTCATGACTTTTTCAATATGGCGGAAAAGCGGAGTTTCCTCCGGGAGGATATCCATGGTGCCCTTGATCTTCTTAATCATCGTTTTCTTCCTTTGCCGTTTTTTCGATTTCATCAAACAGTTCGTCAAGGCGCGCGTCGTCGCCGAGATACTTCAACATTCCGAACACCGCTTCCAGCCCCGTCGCGTCGCGGTAATCCATGGGGCTCGCGTGTTTCGGTTTGTTCAGGTGGACGCTGTTGCGCGCGCGGCGATAGACGTCCCGCTCGTCCTCTTCGAGCATCGGCTCGATGCGGCGGAGAAACGCCGCCTGCTTTTCCGCCGTGACGTACGACAGGGCGCGCTTATTCAGTTCTCCGGATTTTCCGATCCCGTTTCTGACGAGCATCAGACGGACGCGCAGGGAATACTCGGCATCGCCGAGAAACGCGAGCGCCATCACGGAAGGGAGTTCGGATCCGAGTTTCGGTTCGTGCATTCTTTTGTCCCGCGGGTTGTGCCCGCTTTCTTTCTGTCGTTTTTCGTCGGTTTTCTCACCGGCTGTGCCCCTTTCCCGTCCGTATTTTCACCGCGGAGGTTCGTGAAAACGTCAAAGTCCATAGACGCGGCGGGTTTTCGGGGAAGGCGGCACCGTCTGTGGCGGTTCGCGCAGCAAGTGCTTTCGCTGCTTTTCATTTTTTATCTTACATATTATAGCATAGCAAAAAGTAAAAATCAAGAAAAATAAAAAGAAAACCGCCGTTCGGGATGTCAGTCGTAGGGATTTTTCCACAAGTGCAAAAAGCAAGGGCAGAAAGTCGAATGACTTTCTGCCCTTGTGTCAATGATTGCGTTTTTTGGGGCAGGTTAAGAGAATTGCCACAACCGGGATACCCGGATTTCGGAAGTGATGTTTTTTGCCTCACGGCAAAAAATGATGTCGTTTTCGCTACGCTCAAACAGTGATGATTCGCCGCCGTGAAACGACGGCGAAGTGATGAGATGTGTTCCGCCACCCACGCCCGCAGGCACATCACTCGTCGAAGGCGAACATCACGCGCGTAGCGCACATATCGTTCCGCGTGAGCGGAACACATCGTTTGGCGGCATTCCCTATGGAACGCCGCCATCCCGCGACTTGATTTTTCGACGGTTTTATGATAAGATGGTAGCAATATCAAAAAAAGCAGGTTTCACCATGATCTCCATTTCCGCAGAAGATCTTTCCCTCTCTTTCGGGACCGTCAGCGTCCTCGACGGCATTTCTTTTTCCGCCAACGAGGGGGACAAAATCGGCGTCATCGGTGTCAACGGTGCGGGGAAAACGTCGCTCTTCCGTCTTCTGACAGGGGCATACTCTCCCGACCGGGGCAACGTCTATCTGCAAAAAGGTTTCAGAGTCGGGATGCTCGAGCAGAATCCCGACCTTTCGGCTTTGCCGAAAAATCTTTCGATGCTCGAATACACCTACACGGCGTTCCAAAATCTTCTCGCGGCGGAAGCGCGGATCGCGGATCTCGAAAACCGACTTGCCGCTCTGCCGACGGACCGGCAGGAGGCGATCGCTTCCCTCTCGGCGGCGCTGGATGAGGAAAACCAAAGATACCGCGACGGGGGCGGACTTGAGTTCCGCGCGAGATGCCGCTCTACCCTGCTTCGTCTCGGCTTTTCCGAGGCGCTGATCGGACAGAAGATCGGCACCCTGTCGGGCGGGGAATACACCCGTCTTTCGCTGGCGCGTCTGCTGCTGACCGAGCCGGACGTGCTGATGCTCGACGAGCCGACCAACCACCTCGACCTCGACGCCCTTTGCTGGCTCGAAAACTATCTTGTCGGGTATAAAAAGACGGTGCTCGTGATCTCCCACGACCGCTTTTTTCTCGACCGCGTAACGAACAAAACGCTGATGATCGAAAGCCGGCGGGCGCGGCTTTACCCCGGCAACTACTCGCAATCGAAAGAACAAAGGGAAAACGAACGCGCTTCGCAGGAAAAGCGATACCGCGAACAGCAAAAAGAGATCGCGAAGATCCGGGCAAATATCGAATTTCAGAGACGTTGCAATCAGGAACACAATTACGTGACGATCCGCGCAAAAGAAAAGCAACTGGCACGGATGGATCTCGTCGAAAAAGTCAAAAAAGAACCGAAAGACATCCGCCTTTCTTTCTCCTCCCTCGGAGAGAGCGCAGGAGAAGTCGCCGTCGCCAAGAATCTCGGTTTTTCCTACGGGGGAAAATCTCTGATCGAGGGGATGACGTTCACGGTGAAAAAAGGGGAACGTGTCCTTTTCCTCGGTCCGAACGGATCGGGCAAATCCACGCTGATGAAACTCATCAACGGCATTCTCACCCCGACGGCGGGAAAACTCACCATGGGGTATAATATCGAGATCGGATACTACGACCAGGAGAACCGCGGTCTGTCCGAAAAAGAGACGGTTTTCGGTGAAATGCGCACCGCGTACCCCGGGAAGACGGATCTCGAACTGCGTTCGACGCTGGCGCTCTTTCTCTTCGGCGCGGAGGATATGGACAAGCCGGTGTCCACTCTTTCGGGCGGAGAACGTGCCCGTCTTACCCTCGCGAAACTGATTCTCAAAAAAGTCAATCTGCTCGTGATGGACGAGCCGACCAACCACCTCGATATCGGCTCCCGCGAAGCACTCGAAACGGCGCTGTGCGCTTTTGACGGCACCGTCATCGCCGTCTCGCACGACCGCTATTTCATCAACCGCCTGGCGACGCGGATCATTGAGCTCGCGCCCGGTCAACCCTACGGCTGCTACGATTATCCGATCGAAAACGGTGAAGAGGCGTTCTCGGCTTATCTCTCGCTCCGCGAGAAGCAAAAAGAAACGGAGAAAAAGCCCGCCGTCGTGACGGAAAGTGCCGCCAAAATCGACTATGAACAGCAAAAACGCGAAAATGCCGAGCGCAAAAGCCGCGAGCGAAAGATCGAAAAAGCGCGTCTGCGCATACCCGAGATCGAAAAGGCGATCGAGGATCTCGACCGCGAACTCTTCGGCGACGCGGCGAGCGATTACAAAAGAGCCGCAGAGATCGAGGAAGAAAAAGCCGCCCTTGAAGAAGAACTGCTCTCCCTCTACGACCTCGTCATGTGACGATTTCTTTTTTGCGGTCTTTTCACGAAAAACAAAAACAAGAGAAACCCCCGCGGCGTTTTTTCGTCGCGGGGGTTTTGACTTCTGCGGATCCGATTCATCCGAATTCTGATTTTATTGAATCAATTCAAGAATCATACGGGTCACGATCTGCAACCCGTCGAGAAAGGAGGCTTTGTCCGCCCATTCTTCCACGGTGTGCTCCCCGCCGGCAGTCATACCGCCGATGCAGACCGACGGAACGCCGAGAGAGAGCGGAACGTTGCAATCCGTGGAACCGGACGCGTAAACGGGCGTCACGCCGATCACGTCGGCAACGATCGTCTGATAGAGCGAGGAAAGGCGGACGATCTCTTTCTCATCCACGTTTTCGGCGCAGGGACGTTCGCCGACGACTCGGATCCCGATCTCGACTTCATCGCTCTTCGCTTCGTCAAAGATCTTGAAAAAGGCGTTTTTCATCTCGTTCATACAGGCAACGTCATCCGAACGGTATTCGCACAGGAAAGAGGCGTTTTGCGCGATCGCGTTGACGGTCGTACCGCCGACAACGGTGCCGACGTTGTAGGTCGTTTTGCACCCTTCTTTGAGCGGGACTTGCAGACCGTAGATCTTCGTGATGATCTTCGCCGCTTCCGCGATGGCGCTTTTGTTGCCGAAATCGCCGAAGGAGTGACCTCCTTTCGTATGGACGGACACTTCGTATCTCGTCGAACCGACCGCACGGTTGCAGACACTGCTGAATCCCCAGTCCACGGCAACGTGCTGACGGATCCTGCCCGCGTAGTCCCGGAAGATCTGACGGATCCCTTTGAGGTTTCCGAGTCCCTCTTCACAGGAATTGCAGACGACGAGAAGACCGTTCTCGGGCACGATCCCGTTCTCCAACAGGTACTTGACGGCAAACAGCATGACGGCGAGGCACCCCGTGTCGTCTCCGACACCGGGACAACGCAGGATCTTACCGTCGTCGGTAAAACTCAAGGGCGTTTCCATCGGGAAGACCGTGTCGGTATGCGCGCTGATCACCGTGATACGGTCGCTGTTTTCACAGTGATACGGGAAAACGACGTTTTTCGCTTCGTCAATATACACGCCGCGGGCGCCGACGGATTCGAGCCACGCCTTGCAGTATGCGGCGCGCTCATCCTCATAATGCGAGGGAGCGGGGATCAGACACAGGTCTTTGTGCACGCGGTAGAGGTCTTCCCGGTTTTTTTCGATATATTCCAAAAGATTCATAAAATCGCCTTTCATATAATCGCCTTTACGGACGACGGTTCGGCAGCCGATACCGAAATCGGCGGCAACCGCATCCATAAGGCATGCTTGCCTTTGAAAAAAGTAAACAATTCTTTACTCGCCGGCACGCGATCCGTTTCGTCGCGGAGCGTCGGTGCGTCGCCCGTTTTTGCGAAAAGTCGGGGTACGGGGCGCGTTTTATAGGTAAAAGCGAGATCGTGGCGGTGCGTACCGAGCGTGAAGCGTCGTGCGATAATGCGTCAGATGCGAGCAACGCCCGTTTCGCGCGCGGCCTTCACGACGGCGGCAGCCACGACCTCGGCGACGTTTTTATCGAGAGCGGAGGGAATGATATTTTGTGCCGACAGTTCCCCGTCCGGAATGAGCGAGGCGAGGGCGCGGGACGTCGCGACTTTCATCTTTTCGTTGATACGGGAGGCGCGGCAATCCAAAGCCCCGCGGAAAATGCCGGGAAATGCCAGAAGATTGTTGATCTGATTCGGGTAATCCGAGCGCCCCGTACCGACGACGGCGGCGCCTCCCGCGAGTGCCTCGTCCGGCATGATCTCGGGGGTCGGGTTTGCCATCGGAAATACGATCGCGCCTTTTGCCATCGTCGCGATCATCCCGCGGGTGACGACGCCGGGGGCGGACACGCCGATGAAGAGGTCCGCGCCGACGAGGGCGTCCGCGATCCTGCCTTTGAGGTGATCCCGATTCGTGAGCTTCGCCATCTCCGCTTCCGCCGGATTGAGGGCGGGATCGCCGTCCCACAGAATGCCGTTGATATTGACCATCACGATATTTCCGGGCGTTGCGCCGAGGCGGATCAAGTGCTTCGCGATCGAGATCCCGGCGGCACCGGCACCGCTCATGGCGATCTTGATATTTTCGATTTTCTTTCCGACGACTTTCAAGGCGTTGATGAGAGCGGCGCCGACCACGATGGCGGTACCGTGCTGATCGTCGTGGAAAACGGGGATATCGCACAGTTCGATCAGACGGCGCTCGATCTCAAAGCAACGGGGAGAGGCGATATCCTCGAGGTTGATGCCGCCGAAGCTGTCGGAGAGAAGATACACCGTGCGGACGATCTCGTCCACGTCCTGCGAACGGATGCAGAGCGGAACGGCGTCCACGTCGGCAAACTCTTTGAAGAGCAGGCACTTCCCCTCCATGACGGGCATTCCGGCGAGTCCGCCGATGTTTCCGAGTCCGAGGACAGCAGAGCCGTCGGTGATGACGGCAACGAGGTTCTTTCGCCGCGTCAGTTCGTATGAAAGCGCGGGATCCTTTTGGATCTCAAGGCAGGGCTTTGCCACCCCGGGGGTGTAGGCGAGGGAGAGATCCTCTCGCGTTTTGACCGGGACACGGGAGACCACTTCGATCTTTCCGCCCCACTCGGCGTGTTTCTGTAAGGATCTTTCGGCAATATCGGACATTCCGTTATACCATCCTTTCGGGATGAAAATGCAAATCAAAGGTTTCCCCGTCGAGATAGCCGAGGGCGATCGCCGCTTCCTTCAGCGTGACGCCGTTGCGGTAGGCGTACTGCACCGTTTTGGCGGTGTTTTCGTAGCCGATGACGGGGGAAAGCGCGGTAGCGAGCATAAGGGAGTTTTGGACGTTTTCCCACATTTTTCCGCGGTTCGCCGTGATGCCGCGCACGCAGTTCTTCTCAAAGGAGATCATGGCGTCCGAGAGCAGGCGCACCGACTGCAGGAAATTGAAAATGCAGACCGGCATAAACACGTTCAGTTCAAAGTTGCCCTGCGAAGCGGCGAATGCCACCGCCGTATCGTTTGCCATGACCTGCACCGCGACCATCGTGACCGCCTCGCACTGCGTGGGATTGACTTTTCCCGGCATGATGGACGAGCCGGGCTCGTTTTCGGGAATGGATATTTCGCAAAGACCGAGACGCGGTCCGCTCGCGAGCCAACGCACGTCGTTGGCGATCTTCATAAGATCCGCCGCAAGCGATTTGAGCGCGCCGTGCGCAAAAACGAGTTCGTCCTTTGAGGTCAAAGCGTGAAACTTGTTCTTTGCCGTCGAGAACGGAATCTTCGTCAGTTCCGACGCTTCTTTCGCCGCGAGCTCGGCAAATCCCTCCGGCGCATTCAGCCCCGTACCCACGGCGGTACCGCCGAGAGCGAGGTTTGAGAGGGGTTTTAAGGTGTTTTCGATCATTTCGCGGTCGCAAAGCAACGAACCTCTCCAACCGCTGATCTCCTGCCCGAAGGTGATGGGCGTCGCGTCCTGAAGGTGCGTTCTTCCGCATTTGAGCACGTCCGCATTCTCTTTTTCCAGACGTTCAAGCGTCCCGATCAGAACGTCGAGGGACGGCAAAAGCGCGTTTCGGATCTCCGTGACCGCGGCGATGTGCATGGCGGTCGGGAAGGTGTCGTTTGAGGACTGCGACATATTCACGTCGTCGTTCGGGTGGAGGAGGATTTTCCCGGCAAGGCGGTTGGCACGGTTGGCGATGACCTCGTTGACGTTCATATTGGTCTGCGTGCCGCTGCCCGTCTGAAACACGGAGAGCGGGAACTCCGAGTCGAGCGTCCCGTCCATGATCTCTTTTGCCACCGCTTCGATGGCGTTTCGTTTTTCCTCGGTCATTTTCTCCGGGCAGAGCACGGCGTTGGCACGCGCCGCCGCGGTCTTCAAAACGGCGAATGCCCGCAAAATCCCGCTCGGCATTCTGTCCGTTCCGATCTTGAAGTTTTCAAAGCTTCTTTGCGTCTGCGCGCCCCAGTCGTGTTCGGCAGGGACGGCGATCTCGCCCATGGAATCGTGTTCAATACGCGTTTGCATACTTTCCCTCTTTTTTCGCCTTTCATATGCCTTTATTATAATGAAAAACCGCCCGTTTGTCAACGGGATAAAGCGCGGCGGCGCGGCAAAATGCACGCCTTTTTTCAAAAAAAGAGGGAAACCCGCAGGTCACCCTCTTTTCGTCTTTGCGATCGGGAACCCGTGCGGGTCCCTCACGCGTTATTTCAGTCGTTGTCGGCAACGGCTTTATCATAGATCGCAGTCACGTCTTCGCCGGGTGCTTCGGTCAGAAGCGTTACGGCAACGGCTACGGCAAGACCGATGAGGAAGCCGGGGACGATCTCGTAAATGCCGGTCTTTGCGGACAGCGTCAGAAGCCATACGATATCGACGACCGCACCGGTGATGATACCGGCGAGTGCGCCTTTGTAGTTAAATCTGCGCCAGAAGAGCGAGAGGATGATGGCAGGTCCGAACGCGGCACCGAAGAGGCCCCACGCGTTTTCGACCATTGCCATGATGCTGCTTGCCCAGGAATCGGCTTTGCCGATACCGCTCTCGGCGATGAAGAACGCGACGATGGCAACGACTGCCACGACGATTCTGCCCACCCAGAGGGTCTCTTTTTCGCTCGCCTTGTTCTTACGGATGAGCGGTTCGTAGAGGTCGCTCGTGAAGGAAGAAGAAGCCACGAGAAGCTGAGAATCCGCCGTACTCATGGAAGCGGCAATGATCGCGGCGAGAAGCAGACCGCTGATGAACGGATGGAAGAGCGCGGTGACGATCTCGACGAAGATATTCTGCTGTGCGCCGGCGGGAAGAAGTTTTGCGGCGAGAGACGTGCCGTCGGGAAGCAGGAACGTTCTGCCGAGAATGGCAATGAAAATGGCGGCAGTCAGCGTAAGTACGACCCAGGAGCAGGCGACGATCGCGGACTTTTTGACCATTTTCGCATCCTTAATACCCATAAAGCGCACAAGGATGTGCGGCATTCCGAAGTAGCCGAGTCCCCATCCGAGACCGCTGATGATATCGGCGGCGCTTGCCGTGAAGGGATTGGAACCGAAGGCGGATACGCCGTCCGTGAAAGCGTTAAGATAAGATTTGTCGAAATCGCCGGTCGCCATAACGATCGGAACGAGAAGAAGCGCGCCGAGCATCATCAGTCCCTGGAAAAAGTCCGTCCAGCAAACGGCTTTGTAACCGCCGAGGAAGGTGTAGCAAAGGATCAGTGCGGCGAAGATCGCCATGGCAAGTGCTTCGTGTCCTTTCAGACCGGGGATAACGGTCGTGAAAACGGCGGCACCGGCATTGAACGCCGAAGCGACGTAGATCGTGAAAGCGATAAGGAAGATCACGGCGCTCGTCACTTTGAGCACGGGGTTCTTGGTGGCAAAGCGGTTCGTGAGATACTGAGGAAGCGTGATGGCGTCACCCGATGCGCTCGAGAAGCGGCGAAGACGGGCGGCGACGAGGATCCAGTTCGCGATCGTGCCGAGTCCGAGACCGATACCGATCCAGACTTTACCCATACCGAACGCGAGAATGGAGCCGGGGAAGCCCATCAAAAGCCAACCGGACATATCGGACGCCTGTGCCGACATGGCGGTGACCCAGGGACCGAGCGAGCGGCCGCCGAGGAAATACTCTTTGTCGCCGCCGTCCTTCGTTTTCAGGAAGAAATAGATTCCGATGGCGAGGATAATGACAAAATACAAGATAAAAGCTGTCAGTTGCATAACGTTCACCTCTTTGATTGATATTGCCATTATAGCACACCGTTTTCCGTTCGTCAATAGAGAATGCATAACAGTATTTATTCTATACTATTTTTCTGTAAAAATGAGAAAACGCCTTGTTTTTCAAGGCGTTTTTATATAGAACGAATAAAAAACGAAAAATAGAAATTTTTGCGATACGCAGATTTCGCGTCATTTCCGGTATGCCGAAAGAAACATCGGCATCATTTTGTCGGCGTAGGCGGTCAGGGAATATTCGCCGTTGCACATACAGAAATCCGAGAGAAGCGCGCGCTCGCAGAGCGCGTATGCCTTGACGATATCGTTCACGGATTCGTCGTCGCAGATCTCGCCGCGGGACTGCCCTTCGAGGACGATGCGGCGGAGTAATTTATAATAGGTACGGTTCCGGTCGAGCAGATGCTTATCGCCTTTTGTGATAATCTGTGAAGAATACATCCGCGCGAGCAGATCAATGGCGATCCCGTTTTCGATCATGTGAAACAGTTCGTGATTGAGATACATCAGTTTGTCAAAACTGTTCATTTCGTCGGGAATACCGGGCAAAAGTTCCTCGTACTTCTCATCGAACAAGACGGAAAGCGAGCCGAGCAGCGCGTCCTTTCCCTCAAAATAGTGGTAGAAAGAACCTTTCGAGGTCTGGCTCTCCGCGACGATATCCTCGATCGTGGTATCCTCGTATCCGTTCTGATAAAACAGTTTCCACGCCGCGGATACGATACGGCTTTTTGTATTCGCGTTATTCCTCATAGTTCCTCCTGTAAGTGAAAAGCCGGAATGAGATCGGTGTCTTCAGTTCCGTGAGAGAAGACAGACGGGCTCTGCCCTCCCCGCTCGTGCGGTAGGCGTAGGGGGTCATCATGAAAAGATCAAAAATCGCGTCCCCGGTCAGAGTGATCTCACGACGGATCACGGTATTGCCGACGAGTGTGAAGCCCTCGAGCGCCGGATCTTTCACTTCATTATAATAAGGATGATCGTACACCGCGGCTTTGAGCCCGAAAAGATGGTCGCGCTCCGGGACCGCCATGATGAAGAATCCGCCGGGCTTCAGAACACGGAAGAGTTCCTCGGTGGCGAGGGGCGCAAAAAGGTTGAGCGCGACATCGACGCTCTCTGACAGGACCGGCATCTTATAGACTCCGGCGACGGCGGCGTGAACGTCGCGGTTTTTCTTCGCCATCATCCGCACGGCGTCCTTGGAAATATCGAAAGCGTACACCCGTGCCGCGGGATCCGCCGCTTTTACGGCTTTCGCGACGGCGTCGGTATAATACCCCTCCCCGGCTCCGCCGTCAAGAACAGCGCCGCCCGCCGGCAGACGGTTCAGCACTTCCGCGACGACCGCGTCCGCCAAAGGACGGTAATAGCCGGCGGCGAGAAAGCGGCGGCGCGCGCCGACCATCTCTTTGTTATCGCCGTGTGTCCCGGCAGACGCACCGGGCAGAAGATGGAAGTACCCCTCTTTCGCGCGGTCGTAGGCGTGTCCGTTTTCACAACGCGCGACGGCTTCGGTCGCTGAAAGGGGCAGACCGCATTTTGGACAGGCGTAGATCATGAGGGCTCCTTTCGTGATTATCCGAAGCGCAAAAGCGGTGTCCGCGGGAAAATCAGAGGGTTTTCGCGGTTTTGAGGGGAGTTTAAGAGGGGTTTTGAGGTTTAATTGCTCATTTATACGATCAGCGGCTGATCAGGAGATAATTCGCAAGACACTACTCCGAGCCGACTGCGTCGCCCGGCGACGCAGTATTGCGGATTTTATACGATCAGCGGCTGATCAGGAGAAAATTCGCAAGACAAGGCGCAATGGCGCAAAGGAGGCGACGGTGTAGTTTCCTACTCCGAGCCGACTGCGTCGCCCGGGAACGCAGTATTGCGGATTTTATACGATCAGCGGCGCGTCGGCGTAACTCACGTTACCCAAGTAAAAGGTAAAAGTGAATAGTGAATAGGTATGGAAGTTTTTTGCGCGGACGCGCAAAAAAACAACCTCACTTCTTCACTCTTCACTATTACTTCTTCACTTGCTCATCTTTTATAAGATGAGCATGGCGTCGCCGAAAGAAAAGAAACGGTACTTTTCGTGAACGGCTTCTTCGTACGCCGACATGATCTTCTCTTTCCCGGCAAGAGCCGACACCAGCATGATGAGGGTGCTTTCCGGCAGGTGGAAATTGGTGATCAGGGCATCCACCGCTTTGAAACGGTAACCGGGATAAATAAAAATACCGGTCTCCCCGCTGACGGGATGCACGACGCCGTCCTCCGTCGAGGCGCTTTCCAGCACACGGCAGGAGGTCGTACCGACGGCAATGATACGCCCGCCGTTTTTGCGGCGGCGGTTGATCTCTTTCGCGACCTCGTCCGGCACGTAGAAGTATTCCCCGTGCATGAGGTGATCCTCGATCTTATCGACCTTGACGGGACGGAAAGTACCAAGCCCCACGTGGAGAGTGACTTCCCCGTATCCGACACCCTTTTTGCGGATCGCCTCAAGCAGTTTCTCGGTAAAATGCAACCCCGCGGTCGGAGCGGCGGCGGAACCCTCCGTCTTGGCGTAAACCGTCTGATAATCGTCCTTGTTTTTCAGTTTTTCCTTGATGTAGGGAGGCAGGGGCATTTGTCCCACCGCGTCCAGTACTTCGTAGATATTTTTGTATTTTTCTTGGTCGTACGAAAAGGCGACAGAGCGGTTTCCGCCCTCCAAAACCCCCGTCACAGTCGCGTGAAGGATGTTTCCGAACGAAAACGAGGCGCCCTCTTTCGCTCTTTTTCCGGGGCGGACGAGCGTCTCCCACTCGCCATTCTCCCGCATACGGAGAAGCAGAAGTTCCATATCGCTCCCCGTCTTATCGGTCTTTCCGAGCAGTCGGGCGGGGATGACCTTCGAGGCGTTGACGACGAGCATATCCTCCGGGTTCAGATAGTCGAGAATATCGCGGAAAATGCGATGCTCCACGCCGTCTTTTTGACGGTCCACGACCATAAGGCGGCAGCCGTCGCGCTCTTCACTCGGCGTCTGGGCGATCAGTTGTGCCGGCAGATCGTAGTAAAAGTCGTGCGTGTGCAGTTCCGTCTTCTGCCTTTCGTTCACAATGAGTTCGGATACGGTTTCCATGTGTTCTCCAAATGCGTTTTTCATAAACTGTTAATGTGTAACCATTATACACAAAAACGTGACATTTTTCAAGGGATAATTGACTGATGAAAAAGAAAGTTTTGTTTCGGGGGATCGCCACGGCGCTCGTCACACCGTTTCGTGACGGAGCGATCGACTATCCGGCGCTGGATCGGCTCCTCGAAGAACAGATCGGCGCGGGGATAGACGCTCTCGTCATCGCGGGAACGACGGGGGAGGCGGCGACGCTTTCGGTGAAAGAGCGGTATGGACTGTTCCGTCACACCGCCGACACCGTCGCGGGGCGCTGTCCTCTCATCTTCGGGACGGGGACAAACGATACAAAAGCCGCCCTGCGTCATACGAAAATGGCAAAATCACTCGGTGCCGACGGCGTACTGACGGTAACGCCGTACTATAACAAGGGGACGGAAAGCGGGATCGTCACCCATTATCTGAAGCTCGCGGAGGCGTCCGACCTCCCGATGATCCTGTATAACGTGCCGTCGCGGACGGGCGTAAATCTGAATTTCGGACAGCTTCGCATCCTGGCGGAGCATGAAAACATCGTCGGGCTCAAAGAGGCGTCCGACTCGCTCGACAGGATCGTTTCTCTCTCGGAGTTCGGGGAGACTCTTCCCCTCTACGCCGGAAACGACAGCGCGCTCTTTTCGGTGCTTTCGCTCGGCGGTTACGGGGGTATTTCGGTCGTTTCCGGCATTTTGCCGGAAGAAACCGTCGCGCTCTCGAACCTGTATTTCGAGGGGCGGGCAAGAGAAAGCGCAAAGGCGCAGCGTGCTCTTCTGCCGATGATCCGCGCTCTGTTCGTCGAGACGAATCCGACGCCGGTCAAGTACGCGCTTTCTCTTCTTCACAAGTGCAGAAGCGACGTCCGTCTCCCGCTCGCGCCGCCGAGCGAAGAGAGCGCGGCGATGATCCGCCGCGCTCTCGAAAAATACAGGTCCGTCACGCCCGCATCCTGCTGATGTGGCAGGACGTGGCTGACATAATATTGAAAATCCCACCCCGTGGTGGGGGATTTGACGTTTGAAATCTTAAACCGCCGCGATCGTATTGGACGGTACGGTCTCGACGATGACGTCGGGTGCCGCCTCAACGATAATGTCGGCGAAGAAACGAAGAACGGGGGCCTCGGTGAAATAATGCCCGGCTTCAATCAGATTGATGCCGCGTTCGCCCGCCTCGACCATTGTGTTATATCCGAGCCGTCCCGACAGAAACGTATCGGCGCCGGCTTTCGCCGCCTCTGCGACGTAATCTTTGCCGTCCCCGCCGACGACCGCGACGCGGCGCACGGGGTTCAATCCGTCGGAAAACAGGACGAGATCGCTCCCGAGCTTCTGTTTGACCATGAAGGCGCAATCCTGCAGGGTGCAGGTCTCGGACAGATCTCCGATCCTGCCGAGCCCGTCGGAGCCGAACGGTTTCACGTTCAACAGTCCGAGCTTGTCACAAAGACAATCATTGACGCCTCCCGCCACTTTATCGGCGCGGGTATGGAACGAGAAGACCGAGACGCCGCTGCCGATCAGTTTGATCAGTTTACGCGGGGTGGGGTTCTCACCGTTCATATCGGTGACGGGACGGAAGATCAGCGGGTGATGGGATACGACGAGATCGAATCCGCCCTCGACCGCGTAATCGGCGACCTCTTCCGTCACGTCAAGCGCCAAAAGGACGCGACGGACGGGGGCTTCGGGGTCCGGCACGCACATCGCACCGTCGTTGTCCCATTCTTCCCGCAGGGAAACGGGGATCTTTTTCTCGAAAATCTCGTAGAGCGTTTTGACTGTCATCCTTGGATCTCCTCCCCATTCAGGATCGAAAATAGTGATTGTAAAAGTCTTTCTTCTTTCGACGCGTCCTCGTTGCCGTCGCGTTTTCCGGCGATCGCTGTCTGTAAAGCGCGGCGTTTTTTCGAGAGATAACCGAGGTACGCGGGGGTTTGACGGGACTTTTCACGCGGAAGACCGAAAAATGCCTCGTTTTCCGACAGCACTCTCACGACGCCGTCAAAATGCGCCGTCAGCGTCAGATAGTATTTTCCGTTCTCTATGGAATAGTCCTCCGTGTCAACGGAAAAGCCGAGTTCTCCGAGTGCTTCGCGGAGAATATCCTGCTTCGTCATCGGCTGCAATATATAATTGACCCCCGAAATCAGGGTACGCGGTGCGTTTTTCAGAATATCGGCGATCATCTCCCCGCCCATGCCGCAGATCGCGACGTCGGTGACGGGAAAGTTCTCTACCCCCGATAGTCCATCGGTCAGAAGAAAATCGCAGCGGTCGGCGACGCCGTACGCCGCGGCGTTTTTGCGGGCTTTCCCGAGGGGACCTTCGGCAATATCGGTGCAGACGGCGCGGCGGATCTTGTTTTCGCACAAAAGAGAAACAGGCAGGTATGCGTGGTCTGTGCCGATATCGGCAAAAACGGCATCCTGCCTGACTTTTCCGGCGACCGACGCGAGTCTTTCGTCAAGAATCGGCGTTTTCATGCTTTCTTGTTCGCGAGATATTCGTTGATCGTATTGACGAGCGCTTCGGCATCCGTGCCGTGAACGGCGCAGGCGTCCTCGATGGACTCCCCGCGGGAGTGCGGACAGCCGAGACAATGCATACCGATCTCGAAGAAAAACTGTGCGGTTTCCATATCGTAATCCAGCACGTCACCGATCAGGGTATCTTTCGTTACTACCATTTTTTCTATCCTCCGTTTGTTTTACGAATCTATTATACTCTTTTCCGTCCGAAAAACAAGGGCTTTGTTTCAATCGAGTACAAAGACTTTTTGCAAATTCACCGAAACGGGACTGTTATCGGGATTGGTTTCCATGATATCCGCCATGTAATCCCACCAGCGGCGGCAGACCTCGGTATCGGCGCTCTTCGCCCAAAGGGCTTCGTCCTCGAGCTCGATATAGCAAAAGAGTACGTTCGTCTCGCGGTCGAGCCAGATCGAATAGTTGTGCCCGCCGTACGCATGGATCATCTTTTTCATATCGTCCCACAAAAGGTTATGGCGTCTTTCGTACTCTTCTGCCATTCCCTCGTACAGTTTCATTTTGAAAGATTTACGGATCATAAGAGCACCTCCTTTCCCATATATTGTAGCACATTCCGGCATAAAAGTAAAGGAAAAGCCGACAATCTGCCGACCCGGAACAAAACAGACGAGGCAAAGGACAAAGCCATGGAAAAAGCGGGACACAAAAATATAGCAAAACCCCTTGACAAAAAAACCGCGGTTTGTTATAATGATGGAGCAAACGAATACGGCGCCATAGCCAAGCGGTAAGGCACAGGTCTGCAAAACCTTTATTCCTCGGTCCGATTCCGAGTGGCGCCTCCAACCCACAAGCACCCCGAACGGGGTGCTTTTTTCGTGGGTTGGAGGCGCCACTCGCCCGAAGCGGAACGACTTCGGGCCGATTCTGTGAGCAAAGGAAAACAGCCCGGTGGGCTGTTTTCCCGCAGCGATACCCTCAGGCGCAAGGAGCGCAAGAAGAGAGGCTGTGCCGAACGCGTTGCACGACTATGTGACGAGGGAGAGGTGAGCGCCTCCAAAAAATTCCCGTGGACGAAGTCTGCGGGAATTTTTTACTTATTACCTCTTCACTCTTCACTATTCACTAAGTCCGTCCACGGGAATTTTTTGGGAAGTAAGAGGTAAGAGTGAATAGTGAAGAAGTAAAGATACTTTTCGCGGGGCGAAACTTTTTTAATTTAAGTACAAATTAATGGTATCAAAATAAATGAAAACTGTCAACCGATCGCTTTTTCCAGATCGGATCCTTCCACGATGTAGCGTGCACAAGAAGTATCTACCACCGTATATCCCGATGTTTTTGTATAAGTAAAGAAATCCTTTCCGAACACCAACGGCAGAGTTATAATGGAAATACTTATTCCTTCTGTATGATCATCATAATCAATTCTATTCGTCGCAAACAAATAAACCATATTATCGGACGCTGTTTCCCAACGGAACTCTATTTTTCCCGACAAAGTGTAGTCATTATTCTCCCGATGAATCTCATAATAGCCGGTTCCGTCCGAATAAAACACATAAAAATTGTCGTCTAAAACATATTTCTTTTCAAACTGAATAATCGGTCCTTTGCTGTCTTGGGCACATCCAAACAAAGATAAACACATAAGTGTTACCAAAACAAGGGAAATGACTGCTTTAAAATATTTTTTCATTTTATTTTCCTTTCGAGGTTTTATAGTTATACTATACCATAAATTGAATAAACTGTCAACCAACTGCCTTATTATGATATGGGATTTTCATTGTAATCTTCGCAAAAAAGATTCATTGCTTTACAGAGTTGTGTTCTAAAAAGCTGGACACACATTGGTGTTGGTTAACGTCGTGCGGTCTGCTTGAAATGAGTCCATACAAATTGTCGATAAATGATAGTATAGATTCATTGAAAGCATTTTCTGAATATCAACTTGGCGAAAAATAAGATGATTGGTTTT